>NZ_DJAS01000021.1:0-382662 GCF_002429765.1 Sphingobacterium sp. UBA5996 | reverse complement strand
TGCTGTTTCTCTGCTATTTGTTTGCTGTTTCTCTGCTACTTGTTTGCTGTTTCTCTGCTACTTGTTTGCTGTTTCTCTGCTATTTGTTTGCTATTCCTTTGGTAAAAAGACAACAAAATGGTAATAAAATAGTAAGTAGAAAGTCAATAATCAGCAAAGAAAGGCCAAGCCAGTATGCAACTTGGCCTATAGAGCATCTTTATAAAGCTTTACCCAGCAAATTCAATGCATTGAAGGAATGAATTGCAAAGCTTAGAAAAGTAACAGTGGATTACGAAAGTACGATTAGGCAGAAATCTGCTTTTTAAATCCAGCAATTCTTTCCTTTAGCGTATCACTGTGTTCTGGACTGATTACGCCATTATTCTGATCAAAATTTTCGTAAAATTTGGGAAGCGAAAATGTTTCTTTAATGATTGCTCCAAACTGCGGAAAGAACTTTTGGGCTTCCGCCATGACATTCCCACCGCCATATCCCCCTGGCGAGGTAGTCATAAGAAGCATGGGTTTATCTTGGAAAACTTTCACATTGATCCTAGATGCCCAGTCGAACACATTTTTAAATGCAACGCTATAGGAACGGTTATTCTCAGCAAGCGAGCAAATAATAACATCACAAGCAGCTATATTTTCTAGGAAAAGCTGTGCTTCCCGCGGAAACCCATCTTTTTCGAGATCGACGGAAAAAACTGGCATGTCATAGTCATTCAGATCGATCAAATTAATCTCGTGTTCATCAAAACTTTTAAGTACAAATTTGACCAGCTGTTTGTTGATCGAAGTGGAAGAATTACTCCCAGCGAATGCGAATATTTTCATATTTTATTCTTTATAATTCTCAGTTCTTTAAATGTAGCCATTTCCTAAATATAGTATATGTTTAAGTTTAGCATACTGCTTTTGGTAAGTTAATCAGCAAATTTTCCATATTATACCGAATATAGTCATGGAATACCTTGAAATTAATACAGAAAGAATAAGGGTACTGCCACATAAAATATGAGTATAGTAAATGTATAATCAGAGCTAAACTTGATTTTTTATTCACGAATACCTCTTTTATTTTTCCGTATTGAAAATAGAGTATAATGGAATATCATAATATTTTCCATCTTTTTTTAGATGCTGTTTCAATAGTGCTTCTTTTTCCATGCCTATTTTTTCCATGACCTTTCCCGAAGCTGGGTTATGTGGAAAGTAGGTCGCAAAAATCTTGTTAAAATGCAGTTCTCTAAATCCAAAGTCAATGATGGCTTTTGCTGCTTCAGTAACATAACCTTTGTTCCAATAAGGAATAGCAATCCAGTATCCCAGCTCAGCCTTATCCGAGCCTTCATCGTGTAATCCGATCGCCCCAATCAGTTTTTTATCTTTATTTCGAATAGCAAAAGTAAAACCTTTACGATTGATATATGCTTCTTCTGCTAATTTAAGCCAATATTCAGCATCTTCTTTTCGGTATGGGTAAGGAATATTTGATGTAAAGTCCGAATATACTTTATCTTTAAGATAGTCAACAATCTGTGGAATATCAGAAGTAGTAATTGCATTGAGAATAAGTCGTTCTGTTTCTAGTTGTGGGAAATCTTTCATTTCGATAAGTCCTCAATTCGGTTTAAACGATATTTCGAGTTATTTAGTTGTTGGCAAATGTAATGATTTTATTAATTTCAAACTAATAACATTACGCTTTGGTGTCCATATCCGCTTTCATTTTCTAGGATCGATAGCATTGATTATGTTTTTAAAATAAATTTTATAATTTTGCAGCTGTAGATCATTCATGTTATCAATTTTTAAAACGTAAAGCCATGTAATGCATTGTCGATATTTAGGAGGAAAAGTAATCAACGGATTTATCTGATTTGATTACCCTATTCCTACGTCTTCAATTTTTTAGTATGGACTTAAATTTTAAAAATGAATTCAACAAAATATGGTCGTACCTACCATTTCCCTTTTTCTCCGGGGACAAGCAGCGACGATCGTTTTAATCAGCATTATTGGACGGATATACAATCCTTCCATCAACTGTTATATACAGAAAAGTTAGATGGTGAAAACAACTGTCTTTCACAAAGGGGGGTATTTGCACGGTCTCATGCGGCCCCGACTACCTCGCCATGGACGGCCCAGCTAAGGGAACATTGGGCCAGATTAAAAAATGATCTGGATGATTTGGAATTTTTTGGTGAAAATCTTTATGCTATACATTCAATCGAATATCGGAAACTAGAGCACTATTACTATGTTTTCGCTGCTCGAATTAAAGATCAATGGCTTTCGTGGGAAGAAGTTACTTTTTACGCTAGTTTATTTGATTTGCCCATGGTACCTGTTTTAAAATTCGAAAATGTAAAGGATATGACAGAACAGCAGCTTCAACGTTCAGTCGAAAACTTGTCCACACAGCCCTCGGTGTTTGGATCTGTTGATGCTAAAACTGGACATATATGTACGATGGAAGGGGTGGTGTGTAGGAATGTCGACGCATATAGTGTTGGCGAATTTCAGCACAACGTTTTTAAATATGTAAGAAAGGGACATGTGCAGACTGATGAACATTGGACAAAGTCATGGCGTAGGACAAAAATGATTTGGGAAAGGAGAGATTATTAATGGAATGGAAAATAGCAGTAGATAAGGACTGGGCGACGTTAGAGAATAAATTCTCTTGGGTAATGGATATGGAAAAGGTACAGCAGGATCCTTGGCATCATGCAGAAGGAAATGTAGCAATTCATACACAAATGGTTCTTCAGCAGCTTGAAGAGCTCCCTGAATACCAAAAGCTGGACGGGCAAAAGCAGGAGTTGATCTGGGCTTCTGCCTTGTTGCATGATGTCGAAAAAAGATCCACCACCATTCTCGGGTCAGATGGACGTATCAGTTCGCCAAATCACGCTAAAAAAGGCGCGAAGACCGCGCGCGAGATTTTGTTTCGTGATGTGGAGACTCCTTTCGCCATAAGGGAGCAAATTGTGTCCTTGGTACGCTACCATGGTTTGCCATTATGGCTTATGGAGAAAGCTGATCCCCTGAAGAGCGCCCTGGAGGCTTCGCTCACTGTAAATATGAGTCAGCTCAAGCTGTTGGCTGAAGCAGATGCCAAAGGTAGATATTGTCGCGATCTGGATGCACTGCTCTATGCGTTGGATATGTTTGAACTGTATAGCAAGGAGATTGGCTGCTGGAATGAGGCTCGTCCCTTTTTAACAGACAATGCTCGATTTACCTATTTTAATGGAAAAGACAGCTACGTCGATTATGTTCCTTTCGATACATTTAAATCTACGGTTATCGTGCTTTCAGGGCTGCCCGGAATGGGTAAAGATTATCATATTCAAAAAATGAATGCAGATATACCCGTTATTAGCCTGGATGATATCAGACGCAAATATCGCATTGATCCCACTGATAAAAGGAGAAATGGATGGGTCATACAAGAAGCGAAAGAACAGGCAAAAAAATATTTGCGCTGTGGACAGGATTTTATCTGGAATGCCACGAATATAACTTCCCAGATGCGTCAGCAGCTGATCGATCTTTTTGTTGGCTACCAAGCCTATGTTAAATTACTGTATGTCGAAAAGCCCTATCAGGTATGGCGCACACAGAATAGAGATCGAGAATATCCATTACCTGACGCAGTGTTAGATAAAATGCTCCGTAGTTTGGACGTTCCTCAGTTGACAGAAGCTCATGAAGTTCAGTATATCACAACATAAATAGCATCTTAACAAAGGGTATTTTGAAATTATCCTTTGTTAAGATATGAACGATTCCTATTTACTGTGTCAATTTTTGATTTAATAGTGGAATAAGCTCCTCTTCCCTGATATTGATCACATCCATGTCGATCCATAGACGAGCTGGCTTTGTGGAAAGGTTACGGTCGATAAAGCTTAAGAGATGTATGAGACGGTTTGTTTTTTGTTTTCGTAGCAATGAAGAGTCTTTTAATTTTATAAATATAGAAGACGTTCGGTATAAACCGGTAACAAAGCAATCGATGTCCGTCCACGGAATTGGCTGGGGCTTTAATGCGCTGTTGTTTACGAGCATGTCCTGATCTATCGTGAGTGCTGCTATCCCTTTTTGATAGCGACTCATTTGCTGTATTCTGAGGTAAAATACGCTTGCTGCTGCTAGCGCCCACACCGTCGACGCCAGTTTTACAATAAGATCTTTATGTAACCAAGCATAAAGCGCAACGACTGTCGCGAAAAAACAAAGCACCATGCTTATGATAATTTTACCTTTGTTAAAATGAATTTTGATCATTAATTTTTCTTTTTATAAACATACAAACTCTGCTAAAAATAGGCGAAGATTATCTGCTGCAAAACGGCTCTTTCTGTTTAGTGCTCATTTTGGATTTGCTTTTCCTAAAGATAAGCAGTAAAAACGGTCTAATCTATTCGCATTTATTATTCGCAGCTGTTGAATGATTATCCGTAATATATCAATTTATTTTGTCAGTCCTTTTAAATTGAATGTCGTTGAAATAGATTTGAACTTTTTTTTAGTAAAATGAATAGTAGTTTTGATTGTACAATAAATTGTCAAAATGTTAGAAAATCTCAAAGGACATTTAAAGAAATTTATCGATGTAGATCCGATCCAATTAGAGGAAATACTGGGATATTTGAGAACAAAAACGGTCGCAAGAAAAGAAAATATACTGGAAGAGGGACAGGTTTGTAAATATCATTTTTTTGTATTGAACGGTATGCTTCGAAAATTCTTTGTTAATGAAAAAAGTGTCGAACAAACGACGGAATTTGCGATAGAAAACTGGTGGATCACAGACAATATGGCTTTTGAACAGCGGGCAGTCACTACATTTTACATTCAAGCAGTAGAAAAATCAGAATTGGCATATATCAGTCAGGAAGATCAGGAAAAATTGGTGGCGGCATTTCCTACAATGGAGCGTTATTTCCGCTTTGTTTACCAAAGGGCGTATGCCGCGGCGCAAATGCGGATTAAATATCTATTCTCTTTATCCAAAGAGCAGTTTTATTTGGATATGCTTCAAAAGTACCCTCATTTTGTACAACGTGTTCCGCAATATCTGATTGCATCATTTCTTGGGTTTACGCCTGAATATTTAAGTGAAATCCGAAAGAGAATAATCCGCTGAATGCGCCGTTAAAATTAGCTACAACTAAAGACTAGTAACATTGGTCAGAATCAGCAACACGGAAGGGATTAATTCGAAATTGAAGGTTGTGCTCTTTTGCATAGTCATAGACTAATTTTTCGAATTTTTCCATAGCACTTTCTTCCGAAGCAGCAAAACAGTGCAAGTTTAGTTCAAGCGGTTTTTCTGAGGTTGCTGGATCTATGCGTAGTTGTTCAACTTCAGAGAGAACAACCGCAAAAGAAGTTTTGCAAATCTCTACCTCTAGCTGCGAAGCTACTAATTGAGATGAAATGCTATAATACGAATTTTTATTTTGGATTTCTTCTTGAAAAGGATCTAAATATGTCGTAATAATAGATCGATAACCATATTTAGCATTACCAAAAAACTGATCAATATATTCCTGCGCTTTTTCATATGTTGAGAAGACACCTTCGAGATTGGTGAACAAATCTGGATCTTCCCTTACTTCTTTTGAAACTACTGTATATACCTTAATGAGGTTGGTTGTCATATTTCGTATGCTACTTTTTGTACATTAAGTAAGTTTTTCTGCAAAAAAACTAATTTAGAATTTTATCCATGATCGATTATAAGATAAAATCATCGTTTTAAAATAAAAAATTTCCTCTACTAATTTGTAGCCTGTTTTAGATCAGGTGCTTGTGCTTTAAAGTTGTATATAATTTTCGTATTATCCAAATATTTTGCCAATTGTTTTCGTTTACACATCTTAAAGATCATCATATCACCAAATACGCCTTTCAGCATACGAAATCGATATCGGATGCAGCTTGCTGATTAGCTTCACTTTTGCATGTTGACACAAGAGGAACACGCCAATGTTTAGGTAGACTTGTCATCGGCTCTTCAAAAGGGCAGTCTAAAAGCACTATTTAAGAAGCTTTTTTACACTCGATCTTTTAACCTAAAAATATAGCCTAAACAATTTTACTTTTGAATGGAACATGCTTTCTTTGGTGCAGATTCAAACGTTTTCGTAAATAAATCATACCATTTGATTCATTTCACTTATATTAATTAATATATTGTTTTGCCAATTCAATTCAATTGAAATGAATAGCCCATACCTAAATTAGGATGTATGTGGCTTAAACTTGTTATGATTTACAAACCAATGATGAATAAATAAACCGGGTCTATAGACTCTAGATTAAATTATAAAATGAGAAGAAATACACTATTTAAATCTGTTTTAGTGGCAGCTATGGTCAGCAATGTTGTATTGACCCATGCCCAGACAGATAAGAGTAATGAAAAAGGTTGGACAAACCTTTTTGATGGAAAGACGCTAAATGGATGGAAGACTGTTGGAGGAAAAGCGCCCTATTCTATTGAGGGAGATGCTATTGTCGGCCGAATGACAAAAGGCACCCCCAATTCTTTTTTAATTACTGAAAAGGAATACGGTGATTTCATATTGGAGCTGGATATTAAACTCGAAGGAAATGAAACTAATTCAGGTATCCAAACTAGGAGCCATCTCGATCCAAAAGCCAATGATGGACGAGGGCGTGTATATGGAAGACAAGTAGAGATTGATCCATCCGAGCGCGCGTGGACGGGTGGAATATATGATGAAGCACGTCGTGGATGGATTTATCCTTTGGATTTAAATGAAAATGCCAAAAGAGCATATAAAGCAGAAGAATTTAATCATATCCGAATTGAGGCCATCGGCGATGAGTTGCGTACTTGGGTCAATGATATTCCAGTGTCTTACGTTGTTGATACTATTGATAGAATAGGGTTTATCGGACTACAGGTGCATAGTATTCCGGCGCAATTGGATGGAAAGAAAGTTTATTTTAAGAATGTAAAAATAAAGACAACTGATCTTAAACCGAAAGGTTTTCCTAAAGATGTATATATCGTCAATCTCAAGCCCAATGAAGTGGCCGATGCTGAAAAGAAAAAGGGTGTTAAACTCTTATTTGACGGTAAAACCAATAAAGGCTGGCGAAGCATACATAGCGATAAATTTCCAGAACGGGGGTGGGAAGTCAAGGACGGACAAATGACTGTACTAAAATCTGACGGCGGAGAATCAACTAATGGTGGAGATATTGTCACAAAAGATAAATATGCTGTGTTTGATCTTTCATTTGAATTTAAGCTTAGTCCAGGTGCAAATAGTGGTGTTAAATATTTTGTCACCTTGAAAGAAAAATCAAAAGGATCGGCTATTGGTTTAGAATACCAAGTGCTTGATGATGCTTTGCACCCTGATGCAAAGTTGGGTAGGGACGGAAACCGTACGTTGGCATCCCTATATGACCTCATCACATCCAACCGTGATGAGCGTGCACGCAGACCGATCGGTGAATGGAATAGGGGTAGAGTCGTTGTTACAGCAGATAATAAAGTTGAACATTATTTGAATGGCATTAAAATGCTGTCTTATGAACGGGGCTCCAAAGCGTTTAAAGATTTGGTTCAAATCAGCAAGTATAAAGACTGGGAGAACTTTGGCGAAGCTAAGGAAGGCTTTATTCTTTTGCAGGACCATGGTGATCGGGTCTCCTTTCGCAGTATAAAAATCAATACACCCAATTAAGACTACTCTTTATGAATCATTATTTATCGCGCAGAAGCTTTGTTAAACAGTCCGTTATTGCTGCAGGAGCTGTTATGTTGTCCAACAGTGTCTTAGGAAAGGTCAATCTGGCCAAACCCAATGAACGTGTTAATCTAGCCTGCGTAGGATTAGGCAATAGGGCAGCGGAAATCATTAAAGAACTCTATAAGACTGGACTCTGTAATATCGTAGCCTTATGTGATGTGGATCTTGGCGCTAAACATACACAGGAGATATTGGGTATGTTTCCCGACGCACCTCAATTTAAGGATTTTAGGGTGATGTTTGACAAAATGGGAAATCAGATCGATGCTGTGAGCATAGGAACCCCTGATTTCTCTCATTTTGCAATAACGATGCTTGCATTGGATTTGGGCAAACATGTTTACGTGGAAAAACCAATGGCAAGAACATTTCTTGAGGTTGAACTTATGACAGAAAAAGCTCGGAAAAATCCGAAACTTGCTACCCAAATGGGAAACCAAGGGCATTCTGAAGCAAATTATTTTCAGTTTAAAGCTTGGAAAGATGCGGGTATTATTAAAGATGTTACACGCATAGATGCGCACATGAATATGCCGCGCAGATGGCATGGCTGGGACGTGAATATGAAGGGCTTTCCTGCCGCGGAGATGATACCCGAAACGCTAGACTGGGATCTTTGGCAGATGCAGACTATTGGTCACAATTATAATAAAGATTTTGTCAATGGACAATGGCGTTGTTGGTACGATTTCGGAATGGGCGCTTTGGGCGATTGGGGGGCTCATATATTGGATACAGCACATGAATTTTTAGATTTGGGACTCCCAACCGAAGTCTCAGCGGTAAAGCTAGAGGGGTATAATTCGTATTTTTTTCCGATGTCTTCCACCTTAAAATTTCATTTTCCAAAAAGAAAAAAAATGCCTGCAGTAGATATTAATTGGTATGACGGCTTGGATAATTTGCCACCTATACCCGAAGGCTATGGGGTATCCGGACTGGATCCTAATATTCCTCCACCAAGTACAGGAAAATTAGAGCCCGCTAAATTAAATCCCGGAAAAATTATCTATAGCAAGGATTTGATATTTAAAGGTGGCTCCCACGCCAGTACGCTGCAGATTATTCCAGAAGCGAAGGGGAAAGAAATGGCGGCTCGTTTACCGGAAGTGCCAATATCACCATCCAACCACTTTGCTAATTTCTTAAAGGGGTGTAAAGGTGAAGAGAAGACGCGGTCGGCTTTTGAAATTGCAGGTCCTTTGAGCCAAGTGTTTTGTTTAGGTGTCATTGCCCAGCGATTAAACAGTAAATTGGTACTGAATACTCAGACAAAAGAAATTGTCAATGATAAATTTGCCAATGCTCTTCTAGCCGGACCTCCACCGGCTAGAGGCTGGGAACAGTATTATAAGATGTAAAGAATCGAAGACTAAACATAGAAATGAAGGGCAATGTAAAACGTTGCCCTTTTACGTTAATAAAAGCGCTGTTCTTATCCTTATGATTCGCCTGCCATCAATACATATTAATGAGTGGAAGATAGTAATAAATACGAAATCTAGATGTAGAGAGAAAAATTAGGTCTATTTTGATGAACCGATACTTTACTTCAGCCCCAAAAAAAAGGTTTTCAAACGGGGAGAATGAAAACCTTAAATAACCAATTATAAACCTAAATTATGATGATACAAATGTAAGTGTATTTTCTACACTATGCAAATTTATTTTAAAATAATTTGATGTTCTTTATACAAATTAAAAGAAGTCATTATTTTTACGTTATCAAAGCTTATTTTTACTTACAAATTTTCACGAGGTGGACATGGCAGTACATTAATAGTTGAAAATAACATATTAGATATTTATATGGAAAATTTAGAAGTGTGGATGCGCGGACCCATTGCTGGAATTCCCGATCTGCTGCAGCCTGTTGCACATACACTTTCGCAAGTCGCAGAGGATGTATCCACCTATACTGATCAGCTGTCTGCACAACAGCTCTGGACAAAGCCCTGTGGGAATGCCAGCATAGGTTTTCACCTACAGCATATCAGTGGGGTAATCGACCGAATGTTTACTTACACTGAAAGCAAGCCCCTTTCGGATGAGCAATTGAATTATCTCCACAGAGAAGGTATAGAAGATGTCGATGCAAGTCTTGCATCTCTTATCGAAAACTTACATCAACAGATCAACAGATCTTTGCAAAAGTTAGCTTTAATCGATCCGAATATATTGACCGAGCAACGTTTTTTGGGAAGAAAACGCATCCCCACCACATTGATTGGCCTGTTGTTTCATGCTGCAGAACATGCGCAGCGTCACGTGGGCCAATTGCTGGTAACGGCACGTTGCCTCCAATAAAAATGAAACTACGTGAAGTTAGATAAAGCCTATTTATTAAATTCTGGAGCTTGTTTTAATTTTTCCCCCCATTTCCCCAGTTCCTCGATGATCGGTCTGAGCGGATAACCAAGCTTGGTCAGTTCATACATAACGCGTGCAGGTACCTCCGCATATACGTGACGCTTTACAACTCTATGCTCTTCCAGTTTCCGCAGCTGTAGGGTCAGCATGCGTTCGGTAATATTGGGTAAACATTTTCTGATCTCCGTATAGCGCAAACTTCCATTGATGAGATAGCAACATATTGCTAAAGCCCACTGACCGCCAATCACATTGGCCGCAAATACTTCAGGACAGTCATTTTCAAGTCTCTTTTTATTCGAAAAATTAATAGAACACGCTTTAATTCTAGTCATACGCACATTTTTTATAGTACCTAACATTGGGTTGCCTATAAACCAAAATAGTAATTATGTTGCTATTTTTAAATCACAATCATGTCGTTTATTAAAACTGCTGTATGGGAGCAATATTAATTTATAAGTAATCTGGCAGGCTATTCAACAGCCATCGGTGACAAGAAACTCAACCTGAGGCGCAATCTTTTCTATATCCGGTAGTCCGCCCAATGCTGCTCTGTGCTAGGCAATTGATGCGGCGTTAATTATTTGGTTAAGGATAATCAATTTAGGTGATGCGAAGTATTTTATATCAGAATCGATTAATGTTGATTGGATGTATCCCTAAAAATCAGTGGACAGGATTGAAGAAGTGGGGGCGCCTATGGATTATCGGACGATTAAATTGTAAATTTGTATACTTGTAAGATTCTAAGAGGAATTCATGATTTTTATAATCCCACATAAAAATAAACAGCGTATACTATGCAGATACTTTTAGTAGAAGACGATCGCCGCATTAGCAGCTTCGTCGTTAAAGGCTTAGAAGAAATGGGAAACCAGGTGATCCTCGTTGAATCTGCGGAAGCGGCACGCGAATGGATCAATGTAGATTCATTGGATATTATTGTACTTGATATTATGTTGCCTGGTATAGATGGCATACAGTTTACAAAGACAATCAGGTATCGAAAAAATCATATTCCGATATTGATTTTAAGTGCTTTAGGAGAGATTGAAGATAAAGTCGAGGCCTTAGAAAGTGGGGCTGACGATTATCTTGTCAAGCCCTTTTCTTTTAAGGAATTGGTAAGCCGTATTAAAGCGCTAGTACGCAGGGACAACTATAAAAATGTACAAAATGATAGTAGTATAGAGATTCGCGATTTAAAGGTCGATCTTGAACGCTACGAAGTCTTCAAGAATGGTAAAAATGTCGATCTATCTCCTAAAGAATTCAAGCTATTGAAGTATCTGATCGAAAATCGCAATAAAACTCTTTCGCGAACAGCAATATTACAAGCTGTTTGGGGCATTGATTTTGATAATAATACCAATGTAGTCGATGTGTATGTTTCTTATCTAAGAGGTAAGGTCGACACTGGTCATGTGGCTTCCATTATCAAAACAGTGAAAGGTGTGGGGTACATGCTTACAACGGACTGATTATGAATTTAAAGATTCGGCTTACACTCTTTTCAACGTTGGTATTCACCATTATTTTCGCACTTGCAACAGTAGTCATTTACTGGATGTTTTACAATTCGTCTGAACGACATCTAATAAGCTCGCTGGAAAAAAATGCAAAGATTGCCGGTATTTATTACCTTGAAGCGGATGAACAGAGTCCATTAAAGCATTTGGAATCTAAAAATCAATATGAAAGTTTGGTCAAACGTGCTATGGTAGCAGTCTACAATGCCGCAGGAAAAGTAAGTTACGGCGGTATGCGTTTCGATAGTCTAATTAATAAGGATTTATTACGCCAGCTGAAAACAGACAAAACAATCTATTTAAAAACAGAAGATAGCTTTTATTTTGGTTTGTATTATCCCGATAATCAAGGCGATTTCTTTGTGTTTGTAAAAGAATCAAGTGCTGACTTTGATCATCAATTGAATCGTTTGCTCATGACACTTGTCCTTGTATTTCTTGTAGCATTGATCAGTATTGCCTTGTTGTCAGTTTGGCTAAGTAAGTATGCCTATCTGCCCATTCGTAAAGTAATCCAGGAAATTCAGCACAAGGATTTAAGTACCATCCAAGAGCCCTTGACAAGTATAAATACCAAGGATGAACTGCAAGATCTTATTGAAAGTTATAATGCTCTTCTGCGGCGGATTAGCGAAAACATGATTATTAGAAAGAACTTTGTTAGTTATGTTTCACACGAATTTCGAACGCCTCTGGCAGGTATACTCGGGTCAATCGAGGTTTTCGGCACAAAAGTGAGAAGCGAAGAAGAATATCGTGAATTAGCTGAAACTATTACCGACCATGTGAAATTTCTGAATCAGCTAATTGGTAATTTTCTTTTACTCACAGATGATCAGGCCGTGAAACGTTCCCAAGAACTTTTTAGGATCGATGAGGTGGTTTGGGATCTTGTACCTAAGCTTTCGCGATCGTTTACTGCTCCTCTGAAGATTGATATACAGGTCGATGAACCGCAACATTTTAATTTTTGGGGAAATAAGATGCTTGTCACACTTTCTATCTCTAATTTAATAGAAAATGCACTTAAATATGCAAATAGGCAAGAAGTACTTGTCCGAATGACAAATTCAAATGGTAGATTGTCTTTGCAGATTATAGACCACGGCATTGGGATTCCAGCAGCCGAACTGGAGTCTGTGAAGCAGACTTTTTATCGTGGCTCGAATGTAGGCAACGTCAAGGGCAGTGGTATAGGTCTTTCTTTTGCCCAAATTGTATTTAAGGATCAAGGGGTTGACTTTGAAATCCATTCAACCGATTTGGGTACAACGGTATCGCTACTATTCCCTAAATTCTAACCGTTTTCTAATCTCTTCTAATCAAACTTTAATTTACCCTAAAGTTACCTGTAATCCTCGCCAGTTAGTTTTGTAGAAATTCAAAATTAGGTGAGAAAACTACAGATTACATTATTGCTACTACTTGGCCTGAATAGTAAGCTATTTTCACAGGAAGCCGGCGAAAACCGTTTACAAAAATCAGAGATAGAACAAATTTTCCTGGCCCATAACCTGAACTTAATGGCTCAACGTTTTCATATGCAACAAGCGGAGGCAGCTGTGCTTCAGCAAAAGTTGTGGCCCAATCCAACGATCTCAATCTCTGAGGTCAATCTTTGGAAAAACTCCTCCAGCGAATCGCTTCCAGTGCTGATCGGTAATTACGGTAAATACCAGCAGGTGTCGGTCGAATTGGAACAGACTATCGAAATGGCTGGTAAACGAAAGAAAAGGGTTCATCTGCAACTGCTGGAAAAAGAGAATGCGCAGCTTCAATTCCAAGAATTGCTGCGGAACCTGAAATATGATCTTCGGAGTCAGTGTCTCGAATTACAGATCTTGCAGGAGAAAGAAAAGTTATACGATAATCAGGTCAATATCTTTCAGACATTGGCTCAATCGTATCAAAATCAATGGAGAGAAGGCAATGTAAGTGAGATGGACTACCTCAGGATTCAAAGCGAATCTATCGCGTTTGGGAACAAATTAAATGAAATCCAACAGGAGAAAATTGAAAAAATGAATGCGGTTGCGCGCTATCTCGGGAACGAGGGAGCCGCACTCACGATATCAGATACGATCGACATGCCACATTTTCTGCAGGGAAGAAAACAGGAGTGGAAAATGATGGCCCTCGACAATCGCAGCGACTATAAAATCGTCCGAAACGAATTGAAAAAAAGTGATGCTCAGCTGAAAATCGAAAAGGCAGAACGTATACCGGACTTGAAGGTATCAATCAATTATGACCGCGGTGGAAATATTATGCGTGATTTCGTAGGGCTGGGGGTGGCCATGGATCTTCCTTTATTTAATCGAAATCAGGGCAATATCAAAATCGCTAAACTGGAACTTGAGAAAAATAAAGTGGAGATCGAGCAATTTCGTATCGACATCGAACGCGAAATTGATTTCCTTTCGGCGCGATTGACCAATCTCGAAGTGAGTTTGAAAACGATGAATACAGGCTTTGATCATAATCTTGATGTAGCGCTGGAGCGCTATGTCCGAAATTTTCAAGAGCGGAGATTGACCATTGTTGAATTTATAGACTTTATCAATAATTATATGGAAAATAAGGAATCGATATTGGAACGTAGGGTCAAATACCTACAGTATAGAGAAGAATTGATGTATTTAATCGGAAAGGATATTGTCTAATGAAAAGAAACTTATTAATGCCATTGACCTTGATGTCCATCTGTGTAATTTGGGGATGTCAATCGACGAAAAACGAAGAGCAGGCTAACCTGTCAACCAAAGGTTTCTGCCTTAGTGCTGATTTCAAAAACCAAATCAAAATTGATGCTATAAAGAAGAGGGCGGTATCTGAACAGATTGCTTTGAATGGTGTGATCCAATATGATCAGGATGAACTTGCAGCGCTGAAGAGTCCGATACCCGGTATCGTGCAGTCTGTCTCGTTCAAAATGGGTGACTACGTGGAGAAAGGACAGATTCTTGTGTCGCTTAAAGGCACATCAGTCAATGATTTGGGAAAGGAGCTACGTGAGCTCGAAAATAGTAAGCGCTTGACGGAGCGTAAATTGGAAAGTCTGCACAGCTTGCTGAAAGATGGTATGGCTTCTCAACGCGAGCTGGAAGAGATGGACAGTGAACTGAAAGCCATACAGATCGGAATTCGCAATGTAAAGGCCAATATGAATCTGCTCAATGGATCATTAGAAAACGGTATGTTTTATATCCGTGCACCTAAAGCTGGTTATATTGTGGATAAAAAGGTGAGCCCCGGTATGACAGTTGGCGATGATACGGAGTTACTGTCGGTTAGTAAACTGAATGAAGTATGGGTTTCGGTCAATATTTATGCAAATAACCTGCCTTTTGTAAAAAATGGTGCTCCCGTCAAGATCACAACATTAGCTTATAAAGGAGAATCTTTTGAAGGTTATATTGATCAAGTAGCGAATTTTTTTGATCCCGATGAACGTGTTGTTAAAGCGCGTATAAAATTGTTAAACAAAGACTTGAGATTAAAGCCCGGCATGAGTGTAGATGTGTTGGTAGAAAAAGCCGTGTCTGGACAGGAAGAGCACATGTTGGCAATACCCAAAGATGCAATTATTCTTCACAACAATCAGAATTTTGTAGTTCTCTATAAGAATGATTGTGATTTAGCTGTAAAGCCAGTAGACATTGTTGCTGAGAATGAAACCTATGCTTTCGTCAAAACAGGAATGGCTGAGGGGGATCAGGTGATGACTGAAAATGAGCTGATTGTATTTGATGAATTGATAAATAAATAGGATGAAGAAAGTTGTACAAAATATTGTTTCATTCTCATTGAAACACTCCTTGGTCGTCCTTTTTTTTACGATGGCATTGTTATTCGGCGGTATATATGCCTATTTGCATACACCGATTGAAGCCTTTCCCGATGTTACCAATACAAGGGTTAGGATTATCACGCAATGGCCGGGACGCAGTGCTGAGGAAATAGAAAAGTTCGTCACACTGCCAGTCACCAAAGAAATGAATACGATTCCAAAGAAAACGGATGTTCGCTCGATATCATTATTTGGTTTATCTGTTGTAACGATTCAATTTGAAGATGGTGTAGCAGACTTTTACGCACAGCAATATGCAGGTAATAAAATGCGCTCTATTGAATTACCAGAAGGTGCTGAAAGTTCCATTGAACCACCCTCTGGCGCAACAGGAGAAATTTTTCGCTATGTGGTGAAGAGTAATCTTTCGATTAAAGAGGTTTCTGCCATTCAGGATTGGGTGATTGAACGGGAACTCGTTGGTGTGCCTGGGGTGGCAGACGTCGTTAGTTTTGGGGGCGAGGAAAAGATTTACGAAATAAAAATCAATCCAACAGAATTGGCCAATTATAACCTTTCGCCGTTAGATGTATATGAGGCCGTTTCGCGGTCGAATATCAACGTGGGCGGAGATGTTATCCAAAAGGGTAATCAGGCCTATGTGGTACGAGGTGTAGGGTTGTTGGATAAAATCGATGATATAGGCAATATATTGATCAAAGTGGTGGGCAATACACCGATACTCGTCAAGCATGTCGCCGAAGTAGAATTAGGGGCCAAGCCTCGGCTCGGGCAGGTAGGTCTCAATCAAGAAGATGATCTTGTCCAGGGAATTGTCATTATGCTTAGGGGAGAAAATCCATCTGCAGTCGTGACAAAGTTAAAAGAAAAAATAGCTGAACTGAATGAACGTATTTTACCCGAAAATGTCAAGATTGAACCCGTCATAGATCGTACGAAATTGGTGAACAATACAGTGCATACAGTCTCTAAAAATCTGATAGAGGGAGTTCTGCTCGTTTCGATTATCGTCTTTATCTTTTTAAACAACTGGAAGACAACCTTTATTGTCGCATCTGTTATTCCATTAGCTTTCCTATTCGCAATCGTCTTATTGAAGATTCAAGGATTGCCGGCCAATTTGATCTCTATGGGAGCCCTAGACTTTGGACTGTTACTCGAAGGTACGCTGGTCATTGTAGAAACTGTTTTTGTCTCTTTGGAAAAAGAGGCACATCGGCTTGGGACAGCCCGTTTTAATAAGATATCCAAGTTAGGAATTATCAAAAAAAGTGCAGGTTCAGTAGCCGGATATATCTTTTTTGCCCTGTTGATTTTAATCGTCGCGTTGACTCCGATCTTCTCTTTTCAAAAGGTGGAAGGAAAGATGTTCTCACCATTGGCTTTTACACTCGGTTATGCTTTGCTGGGTTCATTGATCCTGAGTTTGACGTATGTGCCCGCCATGTGTAAATACTTGCTGAAAAAAAATATCAAAGAGGATGAAAATAAGATCACTAAAGTTAGTCGGAATGCCATTTTTAAAGGTTTTAAGAAGGCTTTTGATCATCCAAAATGGACGTTATCTATTTTTGTCTGTGTGTTGTTAGTTTGTATTGTTCGATTTAGTCACTATGGTTCAGAGTTTCTTCCTAAACTGAATGAGGGGGCAATTTATGTTCGTGCAACTCTACCCAACAGTGTCAATCTGGAAGAATCGGTTAAGTTGACCAAAACGATGAAGACAAAATTGATGAAGCAGTTTGATGAGATCGATTTTATTATGACGCAGACAGGTCGTCCCAATGATGGAACAGACCCAACAGGTTTTTTTAATATAGAATTCAATATTGAATTGAAACCTCAGGGTGAATGGAAACGTAAACTGTCAAAAGAGAAATTGATCGGTCAGATGCGGGACAGCCTACAGACATTTCCTGGAATCAACTTTGGTTTTAGCCAGCCCATCCAAGATAATGTAGAGGAGTATGTAGCAGGAGTAAAAAGTCCACTAGTGATCAAAATTTTTGGTGAAAACTTACAAGATTTAGAAAATAAAGCTAATAGATTTGCAGAGTCACTTAAAAAGGTGGATGGTATCACAGATGTCAATGTTTTTAAAAATATAGGCCTTCCTGAATTGCGTATCCAATTGCATGATTCAAAGATGGCTAAATATGGTGTTTCAACCAAAGATGTACAGTCCGTTATCGAAATGACTATTGGTGGGCAATCTGTTACGCATTTCTACGAAAATGAGCGGATTTTTGATGTTCGCCTGCGCTTCCAAAAATCATATCGTGATAATCCAGAAAAGATCGGAAATATCATCATACCGACGATGAATGATCAGAAAGTGCCACTACGCGAGATCGCAACAATAGATTATCATACCGGTCCGGCTTTTATTTATAGAGAAGGTAATTCCCGTTATATTGGCGTTGGTTTTAACATTGAAGGACGGGATTTGGGAAGCACTATTGCCGACGCAAAAAAACAGATAGATCAGGATATTCAGTTGCCTAAATCCTATAAAGTGGTATGGGCTGGCGAATTTGAAAGCAAAGAACGGGCAACCAAACAGTTGATGAACGTCGTTCCTATTTCTTTGATTTTAATATTATTACTACTTTATGCCAATTTCGGCAATGTAAAAGATACACTGATTTCTTCGCTGACCCTCGCCTTTGCATTTATTGGCGGATTTATCTCCTTGTGGGTCACCGGAACAACTTTTGGAATTTCGGCAGGTATTGGATTTATTATTCTTTTTGGTGTAGCCACGATTGATGGTATTGTTTTAATTGGGGTTATGAAAGAAAATCTGGTACATAAGATGAGTTTGAAACCTGCTATCTATGAAGCTGTAAAGAGCCGCATAAGGCCCATTTTAATGATCGCTTTAATGGGTGCAATGGGATTATTACCAGCTGCGCTTTCCAATGGAATGGGATCCGAAATTCAAAAGCCGCTAGCTATCATGATTGTGGGTGGATTGATTATGTGTATGATACTGTCCTTTTCAATATTACCCATAGTTTTTTATTATGCATATAGAAAGGAAAGCAACATTTAGTTAACCATTTTTAAGTATTTATAATACGATGCAAAGGTTGCCTGTTTGACAGTGCAGCCTTTGTTGGTTGTAGTCCCTATCGGTGTAATTGCTATTTAAGGAATACTCAAAACGTCAGATAATGACATTTTAAAATCCGACGCGCCCCCTATGTATTGGAACGTATTTTTTTATAGCCCATTTTTTGTAAATATTATTATAAATGTTGAACTTACATTTACGTTGTTAAAACCGAACTTCATCTTAAAAAATAAATAATACATCGCGTACTGAAAAAAGTTCCAAGTCTGCATTTAAAGTTAAAAAGCCATTCTTCAGGTTTGTCATGAATGATTTTGCTGGAAAAGGTCAATATTAGGTCAGTGTTGATTAATTCATAAGAAGACTGTGTATCTTATTTCAGATAGATTTGTGATAAAGAAATAATAAAATATACGCTATGGCACAATTTAAATGGGAAGGAATTTACCCTGCAATGTTATCTCCATTTGATGAAAATGGAAATTTGGATTTTGATATGTTTGGTAAAAACATTGAAGCACAATTGGATGGAGGTGTTCACGGTCTAATTATCGCTGGATCGTTGGGAGAGGCAAGTGTTTTAAGTACGGAAGAAAAATATGATTTATTGACATATGCGTTGAAACTTGTCGATGGACGCGTCCCAGTGTTGCTTAATATTGCAGAAAATACGACGGCTGCTGCAATTAAAGTTGCTCAGACCAGTGAAGAATTGGGGGCAGATGGTTTGATGTTATTGCCACCGATGCGCTATAGAGCTGATGACCGAGAAGCTGTGACATATTTTCGTACTGTAGCACAAAGTACCAAACTGCCAATCTTAATCTATAATAATCCCGTTGACTATAGTACCTACGTATCTCTCGACATGTTTGAGGAACTATTATTAGAACCAAATATTCAGGCAGTGAAGGAATCGACACGCGATTTAACCAATATTACGCGTTTAAAAAATCGTTTCGGTGATCGCTTGAAGATTATGGCTGGCGTTGATACGTTGGGACTTGAGTCTTTGATGTTGGGAGCTGATGGCTTAGTGGCTGGATTGGTAGACGCGTTTCCTAAAGAAACGGTTGCTATGTACGATTTAGTGAAGGCGGGTGAGTACAACAAAGCCGTAGAAATATACCGTTGGTTTATGCCTTTATTAGAATTGGATATTCACCCTAAATTGGTCCAATATATTAAATTAGCTGCAACAGCCGAAGGAATTTCAACACCCTATACACGCGCCCCTCGATTACCATTGATTGGTGAGGAAGAACAACGGGTGAAAAAAATTATTGCAGATTCAATAGCAACCAGACCACAACTATAGGGACGTTTCTGAACTTTCTGAAAGAAGGTTCAGAAAATTTCCTTTTTAGGGTCTGTTAATAATAGGCGGAAAGAACCTTCTTATTTATATTCAAGCCACAAGGGATGAAAATATAGGGAAGGTTTTTATTGATTTTTGAAGATACTACTTACAATAAAAAACAAAAGGAATGGATAGAACGCAAAATGACATTGATTACGTCGTAAAACAGGCAGATGCTGGATTTCAGTTTCTTCAGAAAACTGATGTCACTGAAAGAGCGGAATTAATGTATGCTATTGCCGCTGAAATTGAGGGACTGGGCGAAATATTGATTGAAACAGCTCATCTGGAAACGGCACTTCCTTTGGGAAGACTGCAAGGAGAAAAGGCGAGAACCGTCAATCAGTGGCGTAGGTATGCCGATGCCGTCCGCACAGGTTTATACAGCGAAGCGCGGATAGATCGGGATCCAAATGGCCAATTTGATTTAAGGAAATATAACAAAGGACTCGGTCCAGTTGTCGTCTTTGGCGCTAGTAATTTCCCTTTCGCCTTTTCGACTGCTGGCGGAGATACAGCAAGTGCCATTGGTGCAGGCTGTTCGGTTATCGTAAAGGCTCACCCTGCTCATCGCAAAACCTCTCAACTAATGGCCGACGCTATCGATCGGGCGATTTCAATGTATGGTGCTCCAAAAGGTGTTTTTAGTCATGTGGTGTCGGATTCTTTCGACGCCGGACAGCAATTGGTGCGCCATAGCTGTGTGAAGGCGGTCGCATTTACAGGCTCATTTCATGGCGGGAAAGCCTTGTTTGATCTCGGACAGTCAAGGCCCGATCCTATTCCGGTATTTGCTGAAATGGGAAGCGTAAATCCGGTCTTTCTTTTACCTGATTACCTTACTAACAATCTTGAAGCTTTTGCAAAGCAGTATATTTCCTCACTACTTTTAGGTGTTGGTCAATTTTGTACCAATCCAGGTGTTTTGGTCAGTGTCGGAAGCGAACAGCTGGATCGACTTAAAGCGGAGTTGAAGAAAGAACTTCAAGCTGCCAATACTGGCAAAATGCTGCACGCAGGCATATTGGATACCTACAACCGTTTAAAAGAGGAAATGGTTCAATACGATGGTGTTCGTATATTAGAAGAAGGACAGGATAATGCAGCGCAAGATTTTGCTCAGGCACTACTTGTGGAAACCGAGGCAAGCCAAGTTTTAGCTAATCCTAAGTTATTGGAAGAGGTTTTTGGACCTTTTGGACTAATTATATCTTGTGCGGATCTCAACGAAATGAAACAGGTAATGGAGCAGCTCGAAGGGCAGATAACCATCACTTTCGCAGCTTCGGCGCATGATATTCGCGACTGTCAGAATCTTTTTGCCTTGGCACAGGATAGATGCGGAAGGCTTTTGTTTCAGGGTATGCCAACAGGCGTAGAAGTTCAATATGCCATGCAGCATGGTGGCCCTTTTCCGGCAACCACAGATGCGCGTTTTACTTCTGTGGGACCCGATGCGGTAAAGCGTTTTCTGCGACCTTTGAGCTTTCAAAATTGGCCAAACGAATTTTTACCCAAAGAATTGCAGGATGGAAATCCATTACAAATTGATCGTTTAGTCAATCAACAATGGACTAAAGCATAATTTAAACAAATGACCATATCAACAACAAAGAATCAGAAATGAAGAAAACTTTTTTTTGTATTGATTCGCATACCTGTGGTTGTCCCGTGCGATTGGTCGCCGGGGGAGCCCCGTTATTAGCGGGAAATTCCATGATGGAGCGCAGATTACATTTTATACGTGACTACGATTGGATCCGTATGGGATTGATGTTTGAACCACGCGGACACGACATGATGAGCGGAAGTATGCTCTATCCACCATTCGATCCTCAAAACGACATTGGTGTTCTTTACATTGAGACGAGTGGCTGCCTTCCCATGTGTGGACATGGAACGATAGGTACCGTTACGATTGCCATTGAGGAAGGACTCGTTCAACCTAAGGTTCCCGGAAAATTGAGGTTGGAAACTCCGGCTGGACTTGTACATATTGACTATGTGCAGGAAGGACCCAAAGTAAAAAGTGTCAAGCTTACAAATGTAAAATCATTTTTATATGCTGAAGGCCTAACGGTCGATTGCCCGGATCTGGGTGCAATTAGCGTTGATGTGGCCTACGGTGGGAATTTCTACGGTATTATCGATCCGCAGGCTAATTTTGATGATATTAGCTCCTATTCGGCGAGCCAATTGATCCATTATGGTAAGATAATCCGCCAGTTGCTAAACGAAAAATATTCCTTCGTACATCCCGAAGATGCCAATATCCATGGGTTGACACACATCCAATGGACCGGCAATCCAAAGCTTTCCAATTCATCCGGACGTAATGCCGTATTGGTTGGAGATAATGCCCTAGATCGCTCTCCATGTGGAACAGGTACTTCTGCGCGTATGGCACAATGGTATGCAAAGGGAAAACTCAAAAAAGGAACCGAATTTATACATGAAAGCTATATAGGTTCGCAATTCACCGGTAAAATCGAAGCTGAGACAACCGTGGATGGTCGGCCGGCTATTGTACCCTCCATAGAAGGCTGGGCGCGGATAACAGGGTATAATACCATTTTTTTAGATGATGAAGATCCTTATTTTGGAGGTTTTCAGGTGATTTAGTAATTTAATAAGACAATAGCAACGTGAAAGAAAACAATAGAGGTACAGTTGTCGTAATTGGCGCTGGAATTGCCGGACTTGCTTCGGCCTATTACCTTGTGAGAGACGGGTGGGAAGTGAAAATACTGGAAAAAAACACTTTGGATAATAACTGTTCTTACGGTAATGCTGGTATGATCGTTCCGAGTCACTTTACTCCCTTGGCAGCCCCAGGTATAGTAGCACAAGGGATAAAGTGGATGTTCAATAGCAAAAGCCCTTTCTATGTACGGCCTTCGCTAAACCCTCGGTTGGTCAATTGGGGACTAAAGTTTCTAAAACATGCCAATCGCGCCCATGTAGACCAACATGCATCTGCTATTCGCGATCTGAACTTATATAGCAGCAGGCTGTACAATGAATTGGCTGTGGAAGATGGCTTTGATTTTGAACTGAAGCAGAACGGTATACTGATGATGTATAAATCAAAGGAAATGCAGCATGAAGAGATTGAGCTGGCCCATCGTGCGCAGGATCTCGGACTGGACGTCGATATTCTGGAAGGGAATGCTGTTCAAGAACTGGAACCCAATCTGAAACTGGATGTATTAGGCGCCATACTTTATCGATGTGATGGAAAACTATATCCTTCCAAGTTAATGCAGCAATTGATTCACTACCTGAAAGCCGCTGGCGTAGCTTTTTTTGAAAAAACTGAAGTCCATAAGTTTGTTACGTCCGGAAATAAGATTAAAGAGGCAATCAGTGATAAGGGAAGTTTTCAAGCAGATGCTTTTGTATTGACCGGTGGTGCTTATTTGCCGCAGCTGACCTCAAAGTTGCACATAAATACACCGCTTATGCCTGGAAAAGGATACTCATTTATGTATCAGCCCGAGAAAGAGAACACATTGAATCATGCGGCATTATTACTGGAGGCTCGTGTTGCTGTAACGCCTATGAATGGCCAGATCAGATTCAGTGGTACGATGGAGTTGGGGCCTGCAAATGATCGGATTTATGAAAACCGTGTCCGCGGAATTGTAGAATCTATTCCTAAATATTATCCCGAATTGAAGGTAGATTACCCAAGCGAAAAAATATGGTATGGTTACAGACCATGCTCGCCTGATGGATTGCCCTATCTGGGCAGATTGAAGAAATTTGATAATGTCCTAATTGCGGGCGGGGGTGGAATGATGGGGTTGAGCTTGGGACCTGCCTATGGGAAAGTTGTTGCAGATTTATTGGCAGGACAGAAAATCGAGGCTGAAATCGCTGGTTTTAGGCCTGATCGTTTTGACTGATAAAATTAGGATATAAACCAACACCCAAATTATGAATCGTTCTTTTTCTTTTAAAGCTCCCAAAACATTGTTTTATGGGCTACTCTTTCTATTCCCCATCTCCATGCATGCACAGAAGATGAAATTATACGACCATACAACCCCTATAGAACCTTTTATTGTGCAATACAAGCATGATGTTGAGGCGATAAATTATTTTTATGGCCCTATGCCCAAAGGCTGGGGCAATCAACAGGCTGCCGCTTCGCCCGAACAGTTGGCACGTCTCCAACGTTTGGATAACGAATATTTGAACAAACTGGACAAGTTTCCCTATGAAGAACTCGAGACATCGGGACAGGTAGATTTTATCTTACTCAAGCGCAAACTAAAAAGTGATCTCCTTTCATTGGAAGAAGATGAGTCGAATTACAAGCGGTTAGCCATGTATTTACCTTTTGCACAGCGAATATTTACACTTGAAAAGGAACGTCGTAGGGGGAAGCGTCTCGCGGGAGAAGATGTCGCGAAAGAACTGACGCTCGTTGTGGGAGAAATAGATCAATCAATCGCTGCATTGCAGGGAAAAACCAAAATTCCTGATGCCGATGTGAACTTTTTAACCGCCTTATTAAATTCGTTGGATTTAAGGATCACGAGCACCTTCGATTTTTACAATGGTTACGACCCCGAATTTACGTGGTGGGTACCCGCCATCTTTCAACAGGTGAAAAACAAGTTGTCAGACTACAAGGAAAAATTAGGTGCAAAAAGCGACCGGAAAGTGTTTGATGATGGTAGCCAGATTGCGGGTGTGCCAATTGGCGAAAAGGATATAAACCGAAGGCTCAAAGCTGAAATGATCAGTTATACCGCTACTGACCTTTTAAAATTGGCTGATCAAGAGTTTAAATGGTGTGAAGCGGAGTTATTGAAAGCAAGCCGTGAAATGGGCTTTGGGGATGACTGGCGGGCAGCGCAGGAAAAGGTTAAAAACTCCTATGTACCCATTGGGGAACAGCCCGAGCTCATTATGAAATTGTATAATGATGCACAGCAATTTATCGAACAAAATAAACTCATGGATATTCCCGAGCTGGCAGACGAGACCTGGGGTATGATCATGATGACACCTGAACGGCAGCGGGTCAACCCCTTTTTTACAGGCGGGCGGGAAATTAGCATATCCTATCCGACAAATACCATGGATCAGCAGGCAAAATTGATGAGCATGCGCGGCAATAATCCTTATTTTTCCCGCGGTACAGTTCAGCATGAGTTAATTCCCGGTCATCATCTGCAATATTTTATGAATCGACGGTACAAACCTTATCGCGAAGAGGCATTTAACACGCCGTTCTGGACGGAGGGATGGACATTGTACTGGGAGTTGCTGCTGTATAGCAAGGGGTTTGCAAAAACGCCAGAGGAGCGAATCGGAATGTTATTTTGGCGCATGCACCGTTGTGCACGAATAACCTTTAGTATCAAATTTCATTTGGGGGAGTGGACGCCGCAACAATGCATCGATTATCTGGTAAACCGCGTGGGATTTGAGTCGGCTAATGCGCACGGTGAAGTGAAGAGATCCTTTGAAGGCTCTTATGATCCACTGTATCAGTTGGCCTATCTCGTAGGTGGCTTGCAGTTGATGCGCATCAAAGAGGAGGTAGTAGATCAAGGGAAAATGTCATATGCTGCATTCCATGACCGCGTGATCAAAGAAAATTATCTGCCGATGGAAATGTTGAGAGCGATTATCAAGGGAGAGAAGTTAAAGCCCGATCACGAGACAAACTGGAAGTTTTACCATTTTAATAACTAGGTTTTTATGAGTGAGTCTAAACAAACTTTTCAAAAGTCGCTCGGGTTACTGGATGCCACTATGCTGGTCGTTGGGAGTATGATCGGTTCGGGGATTTTTATTGTATCAGCCGATATTGCACGTAACACCGGTTCCGCGGGCTGGATGATGGTGGTATGGTTGATATGCGGTTTTATGACATTGACTGCAGCCTTGAGTTATGGCGAATTAAGTGCGATGTTTCCAAAGGCAGGAGGGCAGTACATCTATCTTCGGGAGGCCTATGGACCCGTATTGAGTTTTGTATTTGGATGGACCTTTTTTGCAGTTATACAAACCGCGACTATAGCCGCTGTGGGGGTTGCTTTTGCAAAATTTACAGCCTATCTCTTCCCTTTTATGGATGAAGATGTTTATTTGCTTGAATGGTCTGATTATCGGGTATCAGCAGCGCAGCTATTGGCGATTGCCATCATCGTTGTGCTGACCTATATTAATTCAAGGGGCGTGAATAGCGGAAAGCGTGTACAAACCTCCATCACATTAATCAAGATCGGGAGTCTGTTGCTCTTACTGCTCTTTGGCTTCCTCGCATTGAAACATGAAGTTTGGTCTTGGAACTGGGACAATATATCACTTTGGTCGATGCGCCGCTTAAATACGGATGGAACGTACACATCTTATGATGGATTTTCAGCAATGGGGGCTTTTTCTGCGGCTATGGTCGGTGCCCTTTTCAGTAGCGATTCGTGGCACTCCTCTTCCGCAGTAGCTGGTGAAATTAAGAATCCACAGCGTAATATTGGTTTGAGTTTAGCATTAGGTACTTTACTCGTTACCGTAATTTATCTCCTGACTAATCTGATGTACACCGGCATATTGCCCTTAGAAGAAATGGTCAATGCGCCAAAAGATCGTGTAGCCATGAGTGTAGCCCAAGAGGTTTTTGGTCCTTTTGGGATTACTATTATAGCCATAATGATCATGATTAGCACCTTTGGCTGTAATAATGGAATTATTCTGGCAGGAGCGAGGGTGTATTATTCGATGGCGAAAGATGGTTTGTTTTTTAAAAGGGCGGGTAAGCTCAATGCGCATGCGGTACCTGCATGGGCCCTCTGGATACAATGTCTTGCTGCATCAATATGGTGCTTAAGTGGTAAATATGGTGATCTATTGGATATGATTACCTGTGTGGTCGTTATATTTTATGTGCTTGCGATTGCGGGCATTATTCGTCTCCGCATTACACGGCCAGATTTGAACAGGCCTTATAAAGCATTTGGCTATCCTTTTCTTCCCATACTTTATATTCTGATGGGACTTGCTTTTATCGGCCTAATGGTAATTTTCAAGCCAAATTATACCTGGCCGGGTATTATAATCGCATTATTGGGTATTCCTATCTATTATTTAATCAATCCTAAACGAAGAAAGCATGAAATTTCTTAGTACAGCGGTTTTGTTGTTGTCTGCACAGTTTCTGTTTGGTCAAGGAACTTTGGCAGACTATACACGTGCACAAAACTTAAAAAAACAATTGACCAACAAAATTGACAATCTGCCGGGCCAGTTTTATTGGAGTGAAAAGGGTGACCTGTTTTGGTATGATCGAAATACGGTGCAGGGGAAAGAGTATATGCTGGTCAATCCCCAGGCAAAAACAAAAGAACAGCTGTTTGATCTGACGAAGGTATTTTCGTTAGTGGAAGAAAAACTAGGACGAAAAGTTGAAAGCCGTTTTATTTCCAATGAACAGATAAAACTGATGGATCAGGATCAAGTGTCGCTCGATATTGCGGGCTATTTATGGATCTGGAACCGTCGTTCTTCGCAATTGAGCCAAGGGGCGGCAAGTGGAAGTAGAGATCGAAATACGCGGTATTGGGGTCAGCGTGAACAGGGAAATGCCTACAGGGAAGTCGAATCTCCAGACAAAGTGCATGTCGCATTTATTCGCAATAACAATGTATTCCTGGCAAAAAAGGGAAGTGTAAACGAGGCGCGACAAATTACGTTTGATGGCAATCCGGCAAATTATTATAGCAATGATATTCAATGGGCGCCAGATAGCCGTAAGCTCGCTACAGTAAAAACTCAAAAAATAGAGATCAGACAACTGACGCTAATCGAATCATCCCCTAAAGATCAGCTGCAGCCCAAAATTCAGACACGCGATTACGTTAAGCCCGGAGATGAGCTGGCACAGAAACTACCCATCTTATATGATCTTGAAAAAGACCGGCTGTCCGTGTTTGATGCCGCGCTCATACCGAATCAATTTTCCCTTTCGGATCTAGCTTGGCGCGATGATAGCAGAGCATTTACCTTTGAGTATAACAAACGGGGGCATCAAGTTTATGGCCTTATGCAGATGGATGCGAACAGCGGTACATCCAGTTATTTGATCCGTGAACAGAATAAGACATTTATTGATTATAGCGGCAAGAAATTTAGAGAAGATATATCCGACGGCAAGGAAATCGTATGGGCCTCTGAGCGGGATGGATGGAACCACTTGTATCTGTATGATGGAATTACCGGAAAAGTAAAGAACCAGATAACCAAAGGAAACTGGGTTGTTCGGAAAGTTGTGCATGTTGACGCTGATAAACGAACAGTTATTTTTGAAGGCAGCGGTATGAATGCCGGAGAGGATCCTTATTTGATCCACTACTATACCATCGGTTTGGATGGCAAGGGCTTAAAACTGCTGACCGAAGAAAATGCGAATCATCAAGCTTTTTTCAATAAAGACTATTCGCAATTTATCGATACATATTCCCGGGTTGATCAGCCGCCAATTTCAGTATTGCGCGACAAAGATGGTCATCTTATCATGGAACTGGAGAAAACAAACAGTAGTTTGCTAGAAACTGTTGGATGGCGTGCACCGGAGGTTTTTAAAGCCAAGGGGCGTGATGGCGCAACAGATATCTGGGGGATTATTATTCGACCGACGAATTTTGATCCCGCTAAAAGCTATCCTGTCATCGAATACATTTATGCGGGACCGCATAGTTCTTTTGTGCCCAAATCATTCTACAGCAACCCGAGTGGGATGTACGAACTCGCTGAATTGGGCTTTATTGTGGTACAGATCGACGGGATGGGTACGTCAAACCGTTCAAAAGCATTCCATGATGTCTGTTGGAAAAATCTGAAAGATGCGGGCTTTGCGGATCGAATTGCCTGGATGCAGGCTGCTTCAAANNCGAATGGATAAAATATGGTGGAACGAGCAATGGATGGGTTGGCCAGTAGGTCCTGAATATTCGGCGAGCTCCAATATTGAAAATGCAGCTAAGCTGGAAGGAAATCTTTTATTGATTGTTGGGGAGCTGGACGATAATGTGGATCCCTCTTCCACCTTCCAATTAGTTGATGCCTTAATCAAAGCGCGTAAGAATCATGATTTTATCATGGTGCCTGGAATGGGGCATTCTTCTGGAGGAGATTATGGTGAACGAAAAAGAAGAGACTATTTTGTAAAGCACCTTCTTGGCGTAGATCCGCCCGCCTGGAATCAGTATTGATTCTTTCGATGTGACACAGCGCAGTCAATTTGTCTTTAACAAATTAATACGTTGAATGAGACAGCCCCCAGGAAGCACTAAACTTCTGGGGGCTGTTTAATTTGCGATGTTTTTAACGTTGTCGCCGTCTCTATTCCACCAATAGTCCGACATAATAATTGAACGTATCAACATCGATATTCTCTTTGGTCAATCCCTTTATTGTAATTGGTCTAAAATGCTGGTCCAATTGGATAAGTTCCCTTTTTTGACCTTTTAGTCCAATATGTATCGGCATATGAAAGCCTTTGACTTCACTGATCCAGCGGCCCAAGACTCTCCCTGAAGGATCTTGTTTGATTTCCAGTGTAGGAATGGCGGTATGCTGTACATACTGTTCAAATACTTTTAACAGGTCTAATCCAGACTGCTGGCTTACATAGTTGACAATATCATGATAATCGACTTGCTGATGATAAAACTTACTGTTTAATCCCCGTAGGATATTCCGCCACTTTTCATCATTGTCAATCATCGTACGGATCATGTTGAGCATGACGCCACCTTTGGGATACATATCCCCAGAACCTTCTTTATTGACATGGTAGGGACCCTGGATAGGGTTATCATTTTGGATTCCACTTCGGATACCATGGGCATAAGCCTGACTGGCTTCTTTGCCATAGAAATAGTCGATAAATAAGCCTTCGGAATAATTGGTGAAGCTTTCATGGATCCACATATCGGCCAAGTCGGCTGACGTAATATTGTTTCCGAACCATTCGTGCCCAGATTCGTGGACGACAATAAAATCCCATTTATGTCCCCATCCGGTTTCCGAAGCATCCCTGCCACGATAGCCATTTTGATAATGGTTTCCGTAGGCGATTGCACTTTGGTGTTCCATTCCTGTGTGATAGGTTTCAACAAGTTTATAACCATCTTCATAGAATGGATATGGGCCAAACCAATGTTCAAAAGCTTCTAAAGTCTGGTTAGCATTTTTTTGAAGATGGGCTTTTTTTTCTGCCGTATCGTTTTCGCGCAAAATATAGTAGTCTATATCCAATGGCCCTTTTTCCCCTTTATATTTTTCCTTAAAATGCACGTAGTCGCCGATGTTGATGGCGACATTGTAGTTGTTGATTGGATTGGCAACTTTCCAGTGGTATTTGGTGTAACCATCCTTCATCTTTTCAACCTTAACCAAACGTCCATTGGATACATTCATCACCTCTTTTGGGACAGCGATGGAAATCAGCATACTATCCACTTCATCGGATTGATGGTCTTTATTTGGCCACCAAACGCTCGCACCCATACCCTGGCAGGCTGTGGCCACCCAGGGTTTGCCGTTACTATCTTTCTTCCAGTCAAAGCCGCCGTCCCAGGGAGCTTTAACCGCTTCTGTAGGATTGCCTTCGTAATAAACCGTAAATTCTTCCTGCGCTCCTTTCTTGATAGCCGTTGGAAATTCGACAAAGACAGCATTATGTTCTCGAGTAAAGGAAAGTTTCTTTCCTTTGTAAACGACTTTGTCTACTTTAAGATTTGCAAAAAGATCAAATTGCAGGCGATTAAAATCAGTCTTGGCCTTGAAACGGAAAAGATTTGAACCCGAAATAAATTTATTGTCTATGTCTACCTTCACATCCAAATGATAATATTGGATATCGTAGCAGGTTCGCAGCGGTGACAGATATCCGCGCAGTGAATCAGCCCTGGTAAATTCATTTTTTTCTTTCATCAGCTGCGCTGCTGATTGTTGTATACCTGCGGTCAGTAGACTGCAGGTTCCCAATGCATATAATAGTATTTTTTTCATTGTAAATAATGGCTATTCGATCTATCTTCCTCCCGGAGGACAATGTAACCTGAGATAGTTTGTAAATAATGTTCTTAAATGCTCATGTGTACCCTGTCCCTCACTAATCGAATGGCTACGGTTGGGGTAGGACATCAACTGGAACTGCACGTTATTTTTAACCAATTCATTGATGAGGACTTCAGCATTTTGATAATGCACATTGTCATCCCCGGTTCCATGGATATAGAGTAAATTACCTTTGATATTTTTTGCATATTTCAGTGGAGAACCGTTTTCAAAGTCGGCAAGATTTTCTTGGGGAAGACCCATGTAGCGTTCTTGGTATACATTGTCGTAAAGTAACTGATTCGCTACTGCTGCAATGGCGATACCTGTTTTATAGATTTGAGGATATTGTCCCAGTAGGTTAAGTGTGCTTGATCCGCCACCGCTCCATCCCCAAACTGCAGTACGAGAGCTGTCTACAAAAGACCATTTCAGTATTTCTTGAGCTGCTAGGGCCTGGTCGCGGATGTTGAGCTGACCGATGTTCCGATAGATGCTTTTCCGCCACAAGCTGCCTTTAGGAGCAGGAGTTCCACGATTATCCAAAGAAATGTAAATGTAGCCGTCCTGTGCCATATTCCCTTTATATAGACTGTTGTAACCCGCACTAAAGTTGTCTATTACCGTCTGTGATGCAGGTTCGCCATAGACCATAAATACGACTGGATATTTTTTGTTGGGGTCGAAATCCAAGGGTTTTACCATCCATCCGTCCAATTCGACACCGTCGGTTGTTTTTACCTTAAAAAACTCAGCAATACCATCATTGGCCTTCTTCTCGCGTTTAAATTCAAAATCTACAAGCGTTTTATGTGTAGGTAATTCGATAACGGCATTGTGTTTTAATGTTGCCCGGTTACTAAAGCTGAAGATTGCTAGCTTACCGTCTTTTGAAATATCATAATCGCAGGTTCCTTCGTATGACGCCGGTGTTAGTCTCTTAGGAACGCCGCCTTTCGTAGATACACTATACAGATATTTTTGCGTTGCATTATTTGGAGAAGCGGTAAAATAAATAGTTTCATTTTTCGTGTCGAAAAAGTCGATATTGATCAGATCATAATCTGCTTTCATAACCAGTTTCTCATTGCCTGCGAGATCAATCTGGTAAATTTTGCGCCAGCCGTCCTTTTCAGACACCCAGATGAAGGCCTTTCCGCCTTGAACCCAGTCCCATCCAGAAGGATCGTTGTTGTTCCATCGTGATTTGATATCAATCCACGAGTCACTTTGCTCCTGATGTATGTTTTGCGCTTTATTGTCGGAGAGGGCGACAGTATAGATCTTGCTCTCATTTTGTTTTCTATTGAGCTGCTCTACGATGACCTGTTTGCTATCAAGACACCATTCCATGCGGGGAATATAGTGTTGGATGGGATCTCCCGGAATATTCAGCATCGTACTTTTTCCCGTGGCGATTTCATAGGTCCATATCGAACAGGCACTCGGTGGCTGTCCAACTTTAGGATACTCCACAGGGATGGTATAGGAATAGAGGCTATCCGTATTGTTGATCATCAAAAAATTACGGATGTTGCGGGCATCAAGCTTCCAATAAGCAATAGAAGTACCGTCCGGAGACCAGCGGAAACCATCTTTGCAGCCAAATTCTTCCTCGTATACCCAGTCGAAAGTACCGTTGATTAGACGGTCTGTTCCATCTTTCGTAACGGCAACGATGCGGCCATTCGCAAGATCTTCCACGTAAACATTATGATCGGCTTTATTGACGTAAGCTACTTTATCTGCTTGCGGGTTAAACTTCGCAAACATCAGTTGCGAAGCCGGGAATTGTTTGCCTAGCTGCTGTAACTGACTGGACTTTTTATTATAGACCCAATAATCACCTCTTGTATTCTCGCGCCAGACTCTCTTGCTATTGGTATACAGTAAAATAAGCTCCTTGTTTTTGGAAATCGAAAAATTCTCAACCTTTAGTGCTGTTGTTGTCCCTTTTGGAATAAGCGATTGCTGTGAAAGAAAGATGGATCTCATCCCATTTTTAGGGTTGACCATTTCTATTCCCTTATCAGAAAATTCATAATACTGATCACCTTGATCTGTCCATAGTCGTTGCGCAAAAATGGAGGCTGGAACCTGAAAAATCAGTATTAAAATAATAAAGATCGACTGTTTAATGCTGTTCATTTGTTTATCTATTTGAGCGTTGGCCCTAAAGTGATCAAAGTTCACTTTTCGGGTTTATTGCTATGTTCGTTATCTGTTTTTTAATTAATTGGGTTGTCTTTAAGCTGATATATTTCGTGTATTTCACGTTCAAGATATTTCCCTAAACGGCGATATCCATCTTTTTCAATAAGATAATTGTCTTCGATACGAACCCCTCCGAAATTGAGGTGCTTTTTTAAGAAATCATAATTAATAAAGTCCTTGTGTAAATTTTGCTGTTCCCAAAGCTGCGTTAATTCAGGGATAATATAGATTCCAGGCTCAACAGTTAGTACATTGCCAGCTTCTAGTTCCTTCCCTAGTCGGAGTGATTTGATACCGAAAGTCTTGGTATCTTTTGGCTCAGCTTCGGTATAGCCTACATATTGTTCACCAAGATCTTCCATATCATGGACATCAAGACCGAGCATGTGCCCGAGTCCACATTGAAAGAAAAGTGCATGCGCGTGATTCATGACCGCATCTTGCGCGTTACCTTTCATAAATCCTGTTTGTATTAGTCCGTCTACAAGCGCTTCACAGGCTTTTAAATGTATTTCTTTAAAACGTATTCCGGATGTCAGCAGCTGTTCAGCAGATTTAAAAGCATGTAGAACAATCTGATAAATTTCTTCTTGCAACGCTGTAAATCGTTTTCCTACGGGAAATGTTCTGGTTAGATCAGAAGCATATCCCATAGCGGTTTCCACGCCCGAATCATTAAGGAGAATATCACCTTCACAAAGTTGGTGAAATTGCATATGGTTATGCAGGATTTCACCCCGTTTTGTAACTATCGGAGGATAGGAGAATGGGGTTCCCTGATCTTGCGCAAAATGTTGCATAGCATTGCTGATCTGATATTCATAACAACCAGGTTTTGTCATTCGCATAGCTATGCGATGCATATCAACAGCGATATCTACCGCCTTTTCTAGTTCCGCGATCTCCTCTTCCGATTTGACGCTTCGTTGAGCAACCACGGCTTTAATTAAAGCGACCGAGGGTTCTAACTGACTTACAGAACGGCCAGTTATTTGTTGAAGTAATAATTTGTTGTGCGATTGATAAGGCGGAAGGTAGTGAATTTCTGCTTGCGTTTTCTTGTTAAGATAGTCGAAGAGTTGATTGAAAGGAAGTACCGCACTTATACCCGAAAGTTCTGCCTTTTCCGCTAAAGTTTGCTGCTGACCCATCCATACAATATCGTCGATCGTCATTTCGTCACCAAATAGTATAGTCTCATTTTTTTCAATATCCAATACAGCAGCCAAACCTGGACTTTTTATTCCTATGTAATATAAAAAGCTGCTGTCTTGACGAAATGGATAGGTGTTGTGCTCAAAATTAATCGGGTTTTCAATGTTGCCTAACAAAAGAATTTTGCCAGAACTGAGCGATGATAAAAGCTTATTTCGGCGATGAAGATATATTTCTTTTTTGAACATAAATTTTGGAAATTTTAGAATGTAATGCTTTTTATTTTGTTAAAGCCATAGATTTTTTGTTATATTTTGTTTTGCAATTGGCTTGCCCCTTAGATGTACATTGTCTAACACGAATATCGTAAAATTTAAGCGCTTCAAAACGATTTATTTAAGAGGTTTATCTTTGATAGTGCAATTTTTGCTGTTGTTACAAACGAATAAGATTCATTTTTATACACTATGAAGAATCGAAAACGAAATTTAATAAAGTTCTATCTTTCTGTTGAATTATAATTATCACAATTTATCAAAGTCTAATTGTATTTTAACCCATTTTTTTAATATTAAAGCGTTTTTAATACCAATTATACCTTTCCTTAGAAGAATTGTTAAAGGATTATTAAATATTGTCGGATTCTAAACATATTTTAGTATTGTAATTTTATGAACAAACTAAATAGATTGTTGTTGCTTTGGAGTTGTTATATTTATGTTAACTAAACAGTAACATAAACTAAACATACCTATGAAAACGCTCCAATTTAATGTTCCTACCATGCGAGGCCAGAGCCTTACTATTCAAGAAGATGTTTTGGAAAATTTCTACCCCCATTTTCATCGACATCAAGAAGCTCAATTAATGTGGATAAAAAAAGGCAAAGGAGTTTTGATTGTTGAAGATACCTTACACCCCTTTAAGGAAAATGATATTTTCTTTTTGGGGGCAAACCAACCGCATGTGTTTAAATCGGCCTCTCAGGACGGTTTTTCAAATGAATCTCGCTCTGTTTCCATTTTTTTCGATCCAAACGGAAAGCTTAAATCTCTGTTTTCCCTGGACGAATTTGAATCGCTGAATCAATTTATCTATAGTAACTCCAGAGGATTTAAAGTTCCCGAGACTTATTTTGACCAGATATCACAAAGGGTTTGTCAGTTGAAATCTGCGGATCAGATGGACAAGTTGATGCATTTTTTTTATCTATTGAGAACGCTAGCAAATATTTCTAGGGGCGCCGATGCGCTTTGTAACGAGCGCGTGGAAGTAGGCTTGGAAACAATACATGGATCAAATCGTATTAATTTTATCTGCAACTATATCAGGGAACACTATAGAGACGAACTGACGTTGGAAGAAGTTGCTGATCACGCCAATCTTACGCCACAAGCTTTTTGTCGCTATTTTAAAAAGCATTGCGGGGTTACTTTTGTGACTTATCTTAATCGCATAAGAGTCAAAGAAGTATGTAATCAGTTAAACGAAGACCACTTGGACAGTGTTTCTTTTATTGCCTACAACTGTGGCTTCAATAGCATTACCAACTTTAATCGCGTATTTAAACAAATCGTCGGCTGCAATCCAAAAGAGTATGTGCAGCAGTACAAACAAACGCTCTATTCTGTGATCTAATGCTAATCGGGAATACAGTATGAAGGATACTTTAAGCCATTAAATATTCTTTTATTGGCTCGCTGTGATTATATAGCTATTAAAATTCAGCGGTAATAAAATCTCGTTAAATTGTAATGTTAAAATTCTTTTTAATGAGATTTTTGCTTTTATATTTATCTGTCTTTTTCCCTAAAGAAACGGATATAGCTTACCAAATCCGATAGTAGAACCTATTCTTCATCCCTATTTTTTTTGAGGAAAAAAAATCATCTTTTTTTTTCATTATCAAAAAAAACACATCAATCATTTTTTTTATTGGTTTTTTTGAAAAATAAGGTGTTAAATAGATGTTATGTCGATGCGTTGATTGATTTTTTGCTTTTTTGGTAGTTTTTTTTAATCAAAAAAGGGTATTTAGTGTGTTTTGACGTATTTTTCTTGAGGAATATAGGTGGTGTGAAGTTTTTCTGCTGCTATTATGTTGTTTATTTAACACTTTAGGTTAAAAATCGGGTATTAATGATCAAAATTCGGTTATCAATGCAAGCTAAGTACCCCTAACTTAGTTGTTATAAAAACACTAAAAACTAACATCTGAAACTAAACTTATGAACAGAAAAAGCATTGCTATGCTAGCCGCTACCGTTTTGGTAAGCTCGGCGGTATATGCGCAAACAGTTTTAAAAGGGAAGGTGGTCGACCAAGACGGAAAGCCTATACCCGGAGTTACACTGACACTGAGGGATGGAACAGCGACACAAACAGGGCAAAACGGCGAGTTTACGATCAACTACAAGCAGGCAGGGACTTTAAGCGTTTCGGCTATCGGTTATGGTCGTAAGGAAGTGAACTTAACCAATCAGAGTACAATTCAGATTACATTACGATCTGATGAACGGAGCTTGGATGAGGTGATCGTGACAGCGATGGGAATTAGCAGAGATAAAAAATCGCTAGGATACGCAATTCAAGAAGTAAAAGCCAAAGACTTGACCGACGCTGGGCAATTGAGTGTAACGAGTTCTTTATCGGGAAAAGTTGCGGGGGTGCAAGTCAATCAATTTGGGGGAGCAGTAGGGGCATCTGCGCGGATTTCGTTGAGAGGAAACTCTTCTCTGCAGGCAGATCAACAGCCGTTGATTGTTGTGGATGGAGTTCCTATTAGCAATAATACACAACGTTCGGGAGACAATACCTATGGAGGAGTTGATTATGGATCTGGTTTAAATGATATCAACCCGGAGGATATTGAAGATATTCGCATTTTAAAAGGTGGTTCAGCTGCATTATATGGTATGCGTGCAGGAAGAGGAGTTATTGAAATCACGACAAAATCTGGTAAAAAGGCAAAAAACGGAGTGAGTTTGGCCTACGACGGAAACTTTACCGTGGATCAAGTTGCGACCTTGCCAAAATTCCAAAACTTATATGGCCAGGGATCACGAGGAGACGAGTATCATTATAATCTGAATGGAAAAGGATTGACTTATCAGCAGTATGCGGAACAAAAATCTTTTAATTATGTCGATGGTACGGGTGAATCAGATGAAGGTGTAAATGATGGTTTTGATGAATCGTGGGGACCTCGTTTGGATATAGGCTTGAATCTGCGGCAATTTGATAGCCCTGTGGTAAATGGGGTTAGACAAGCGACTCCTTGGATTTCACATAAAGACAATGTGCGAGATTTTTTTCAATTGGGACATTCGCAAAATCATAATCTCTCATTAATATCAAAAGGGGATAAGTCTTCTACTAGAGCGGCATTATCCTATAGAAATCAAACTGGAACTGTACCTAACACGGATCAGACTAAGTACTCCATGCAACTCAATAATTTTTATCAATTATCAGATAAAATATCCTATGATGTGATGGCTAACTATTCGAGGACACAAAGTGATAATTTGATTATGCAAGGGTATGACGGCGCCAATCCGATCAATGGTTTTATTTGGTTTGGTCGACAGGTAAATATGCAAAGTTTAAAAGACAATTGGGATCAGAAGGATGCCGCTGGTAATTATGACTTTTACAACTGGAATTCATCTTATCACGTGAATCCGTATTTCACAATGAACAAGACAACAAATTCATTGAATAAAAATCGCGTTTTTGGAAAGTCGTCCTTATATTACCAACCCTATACGTTCTTAAAATTTGAGGGACGCGTAGGGTTGGATTATTACAATTCGAAGATGTTTCAATCAAATTATTTCAATTATGATAATCCAAACGGAAGTTTTCGAGATCTTAAAACAAATAATACAGAGTTGAATTTAGATTTTATTGCTACGTTTAATAAACAACTCGGTGATTTCAATTTACTTGCAAGCGCGGGTGCAAATTATAGAGATGCACAGAATGAAAACAGTACTGTGGGTGCAGACGCCTTAACTGTGCCAGGGATTTATACGATTTCTAATCGGGTAGGAGATGCGGTCAACTTAATGGACCATAGTCATATTCGATCGAATTCTATTTATGGTTTGGCTTCAATAGGCTGGAAAGATCAGATATACGTAGATGTGACGGCAAGAAATGATTGGTCGTCTACGATAACTAAGTCTTTTTTCTATCCATCTTTCAACCTAAGTTGGCTTCCTACAACGACTTTTGAAGGTCTGAAAGGAGATATACTTTCCTTTTGGAAGTTGCGCTTCAACTTAGCTGAAATTGGCAATGCAACCTCAGCGTACAGAAATAAACGATATTATTACGCGCAAAACAGCTCATTTAATGGGGTTGCTCAAATCTATAAGGGTATGACTTATCCAAATCCTGATTTAGAGCCAGAAAGTATACGTACTTGGGAAGTCGGTACCGAAATTGGCTTATTTAAGGACCGTTTACACGCTGACTTTACTTATTATCACAAAAATGCAAAAAAACAAATCCTACCGGTGACAACCTCTAATGTTGTCGGATTTAGTAGTATGGTTTTGAATGCAGGGAATATTGAAAGTAAGGGGGTGGAAATCCAGTTACGTGGTGATATCTTAAAAAGTGAGACAGGAGTAAATTGGACGGCATCGTTCAATTTTGCAAAAGATAAAAATAAGATATTAGAATTGTACCCTCAATTAAATTTGGATACCTACCAAATTGGTTGGACATGGGGAATTGCCAATATGGCTAAGGTGGGTGAATCGTGGGGAGCATTAGTTGGCCCTGGGTATAATCGTGTCGAGGATGGTCCAATGAAAGGTGCTATTAAAGTTACCGAAGAAGGATTTGTAGATAACACAAAATCTACTCAGGTTATTGGACATGTTACGCCCAACTATTTGATGAGTTTAAGAAATGAATTTAAATATAAGGATTTTACAGTTGGTTTCATGTTAGACTTTAGAAAGGGTGGGGATATTTGGTCACAAACGATGAATCATGCTTATGCTTCGGGAATTGCAGCTATCACTGCTGAGAATGGCGTTCGTGAGCGTACTATTATTGCAGGGAAAGATGTTATGAAAAACGAACGATTCGTTATGCCCGACGGGAAAGGAGGTTGGGTAGAAAATACTATTGCTGTAAATACACAAGATTGGTATGAATCAGGAGGAATAGCGGAAATGTATGTATTTGACGGGTCTTTCTTGAAATTGCGTGAAGGATATATTACTTATACAATCCCGCAGCATGTTTATGGTAAGATTAAGGGGATCAAACGTGCGAATGTGTCATTGATAGGATCCAATCTAGCATTATTATGGGTGGATAAATCAAATACAATGCGGATTGATCCAGAAACTAGCGGTGTATCAAGTGATAGTAGAGGTGTTGGTTTTGAGCAAGCATCAGTGCCAAGTTCGCGCAGTATAGGATTAAAACTAGGTATTACTTTTTAATTAGACTTCAAGAGTTTTTTATATTCTCAACAAATACAATGAGTATGAATAAGATTATTAGGAAAACAGGATTAGCTGCTTCGGCGTTATCTCTCCTGTTAATTTCGGGATGTACGAAGAATTTCGAAGAAATAAATACAAACCCGGACGCACTGCCATACAGCCCGCCCACAAATACTTTGGTTAATGTACTCCGCAATACCGGAGAACAGTTTGGTGGGGATGTTGATGGTTATGGTACCTTCGCAGGCTATATTGTTAAGATTCAATATATGGACTTTATGTCAGGATTGGTGCCTACAAATAACACTTATGGCAATCGTTGGTATGCGTGTTATTATAATAATACGCAGCTAAAAGATATGCTTGAGTATACCGAAACGACTGCCGCAGGCTATAAAAATGTTCGCCTTATTGCACGAATCTGGCAAAATTATATGTGGTCCTATTTAACAGATGGATGGAGAAATGTACCATTCACAGAGGCTTTTCAAGGTACTGAAGCTCAAGGCGGTGTTTTAAGAGCAAAATATGATAAGCAGGAGGATATTTATCCAGCAATATTAAAAAGTTTAAAAGAGATTGCTGATGAAATGGCGGAAGGCTATGGAGACGATGCACTGGGAAAAGCTGATGCAATCTATTATATGGGCGACGATCAAGAATCTTTGTCAGCAGAGATGCTGAAGTGGCGGAAGTTTTGTAATTCCTTGAGACTCCGTTTAGCGTTACGCATTTCTGGGGTTGCATCGGATTTAGCAAAATCAACTATAGAAGAAATTGCAGGGAATAAAGGGAAATATCCAGTCTTGGAGGACAATAGTGAAAATTGTGCTTTGACTTATCCTGGAGCTCCACCATATTATGAACCATGGTATAATTCCGGGATGATAGGGAATAGAAGAAATAATTGGGCGCTTTCTGATATTTTTATAGATCATTTAATCGATACTAAGGATCCTCGTATTGCTACGGTTGCTTTAAAAGCAAATGACGGAGAATATCGCGGCTATCCTAATGGAGCAAAGCAAGGTCCTTCGAGCCTAACATCGGTTTCTTGGATAGGTGATCGCTATATAACCAATGCAGCTGGTGCAACACCATTTTTTAAATCTTGTGAAACTTACTATATTTTGGCTGAGGCAGCAATGCTAGGGTATAATGTGGGGATATCTGCACAGACAGCCTATGAAAAAGCAGTAAATCTATCCATGGAAGATAATGGTATTTCTACGGAAGCTACAAATGCATATTTAGAGGGGGCGGGGCGATGGAATAATACAAAAGAACGTATTTGGTGGGATATGTGGGTAGCGCTGTTTAAGGAAAATTTTGAAGCATGGAGTTTATACCGCAGAACTGGAGTTCCTACAACAAATTATCCTTCGTTGAATTCTATTTTTGGGAAGAAGCACAATGATCAACCATGGCGATTACCGTACCCCAATAACGAATATTTATACAACAAAGCGAATACTGATGCCGCGGCGGCCCAAGTAATTGACAATGTCTGGGGTGAACAGATGTGGTGGGATAAACGGACAGGAAAATTTTAATTTCATATGTTTATTATTACCTAGCGAGGCAACTTCGGTTGTCTCGCTATTTTTTTTCATAAATTTTTATCCTGTCTTAAAGAATTAATCATTGCTTCTATAGATTTTTTTAAGTCGAATGCATCTACAAATCCAAGTGATTGTAATTTTAGACTAACTGTATTTCTACCATCCGGTTGTCTGGGAATATGTTGGAGAATCCCCTTTGTAGATTCTAGTCCGATAAGGTCGTGCAATTTCATATTTCCATTTGCATTTTCTGTCTTGTATAAACAGTTTTATTTGAACGCTTCAATTAAATTTCCCTTTGATTCGGAGCGGCAACACATTGGGACCAAAAGGTGACCAAATTGTACCTTTTGACACTACTTGTTCAGTGCTCGTTCAGTGCTTGCTCAGTGATTCGTCAGTCAGGACTGAATAATCAGTGACCGATAACTGTCTAAATATTGATTGAAAATTGTGATTAGCTATAATTTGGTAATGCTTTTGTATTTATTTTTGCAGCTAGCTTAAATTATGATCAGCAAGTGATTGCGTCAACGATTAAAAAGGCAGTATTCATTATCAAACCAAGTATGCGATCCCGCCTGCTGTTCTCATAGCCTGTGAGAAAGCGATAACAAGCTCATCTAAATAATGGTGGGATTGATTGAGGGGAGTATAGTGTCCGCAAAAAGTAGATCTACAAATAGCATTGGACAAAAAAATAGGCATAAAAAAAGGTTTTCAAACGGGGAGAATGAAAACCTTAAATAACCAATTATAAACCTAAATTATGATAGTACAAAGATAGTGTGTTTAATACACTTTGTCAAGAATTATTTCAAAAAAATTAAATCTTTTTGAAAACTATACTCGAATTGTGTCCTCCAAACCCAAATGCATTGCTCATTGCTGCAGTCACGGTTTTTTCCAGTGGCTGATTGATCACAATATTTACCCCTTCCGGAATCTCCGGATCTATATTTTCGATGTTTATCGTTGCGGGGATAACATTGTTGTTGATAGATTTTACGGCAATGATTGCTTCGATAGCCCCCGCCGCACCAAGTAAATGTCCTGTCATTGACTTGGTAGAACTGACCCATAAATTGTTGGAGTTGCCAAAAGCGCGTTGCATCGCTTTTAGTTCAGCGATATCTCCAACCGGAGTTGAAGTAGCGTGGAGATTTAAATAGTCGAGCTCGCTGATGTTAATTTTGGCTTCCTCCAACGCTAGAGACATGGCTTTTGCAGCAGCTATTCCTTCGGGGTGGGGAGAAGTCATATGGTAAGCGTCCGCAGTCATTGAAGCTCCTACAAGTTCTGCATAAATTTTTGCGCCTCTTTGCTTTGCATGTTCGTACTCTTCGAGGATAAGCGCACCGGCACCTTCTCCCATGACAAAGCCGTCGCGATCGCGGTCAAATGGTCTGCTTGCAGTCTGTGGGCTATCATGCCGGCTCGACATGGCCTTCATGGCAGAAAAGCCTCCAACGGAAGCGGGTGTGATGGGAGCCTCGGAGCCGCCACTGATAAAAACTTTTGCTTTCCCTAATCGAATGTAATTGAAGGCATCCATAAAAGCAGTATTGGATGTTGCGCACGCCGATACTGTTGTGTAGTTGATTCCTTTTAAACCATATTTCATCGATATCATTCCAGAAGCCATATTCACGATGAGGCGCGGAACGAAAAATGGACTGAATCGCGGTTTGTAATCTCCCGTTACGTAACCTTCTACCTCTTTTTCGAAAGTTTCCATTCCACCCTGACCAACACCCCAAATGACACCGATGTCAAAGGGATCCATGCTTTCAGGTACTAGTCCCGAATCTTCTAGTGCTTGAGCTGCACTGTATAACGCATATTGCGTGAAAAGATCACTCCTTTTGATTTCATTTCTATCTAAGTATTTTTCGGGCTGAAATTGCTTAATTTCACTTGCAATCTGTGTTCGAAATAGGGATGCATCAAAACGGCTAATCGCTGCTGTGCGGTTTTCACCGCGCAAAATGTTATTCCAGAATGTATCAATGTTTTCTCCCAGCGGATTTATGGTTCCCATGCCGGTAACTACAACTCTTTTCATCTCTTTTTATTTTAATATTTTTGTAATAATATACCGATTGGTATTTGAATTTTTAAAAAAACTAACTTTTGATTTCCCGGTTGACCATTTCTCTCATTTTTTCTAAGACAATCGCTAAATCTTTTCCTCTTCCGGTAATTTTTGAAAGCAAAATTCCGCCCTCGATCATCGCCATAAACGTAATGGCGTAATCCTCAGCAGAAACATCTTGCTTAAATTCTCCATTTTTTATTCCTTCCTCCAGAATCAAGATTAAACGCTGGCGCCAAAGGTCAAATGAACGCTTCACTTTTGGCGTTAAAAAAGGCAGTGAATCATCTGCTTCAACAGCAGCGTTCATCATTGGACATCCGCCAGAGGCTGCGATAGCTTTAAAATTCTCTTTGTAGAAATCAAAAAAAGACAAAAGCTTCTTTAACGCTGTTTTTTGCTGAATAATCTGCTGATGAACCGCATCGGAAATGTTTTTGCTCTGATAAGTATAAACATGTATGGCCAGATCGTCTTTGTCCTTAAAATTACCATAAATACTTCCTTTTGTTAAGCCTGTCGCTGTTGTGATATCTGATAGGGAAGTCGCAAAGTAACCTTTTTTATTAAAGATGGGCGCAGTTTTCTCAATAATAAATTGCCGTGTGTGTTCTGCTTTCGACATGATGAATTCTATTCTTTGCGTGCAAAGATAGAAAATACTTATCGGTATATTACTAGTTTCTTAGCATTAATTCGATAGGGTAGCCTTATTTCTTTTCCATAATGCGATACGTACAACGTGGAGCGTTGTCTATTATATATTCCGTTCTGCTGATGACATAGGCCGGACCGACCAGTTGTTGAAAATTCTTCAGCCTGTTAGCTGCTATAACCTTGAGTTTTTTTCAATTGAGTCGATATCCCTTACTGCCTCGGCATATTTTTGATATATCTTAGACTCCTGGTCACTAAAAAGTAGATTTAACGCATTCCCGCCAAGCACATGTTAAATCGATTGTAACAATTGTACCGCAATTTCAGCGTGACTATCTCGAAATCTTAGCATACCTTGTGAAGACAGGATGTAGTTTTAAAACGTAAAGTATGATTAAATCGGCGCTTTTTGAGTCCGATAATCCAAATGTGCTGTCTTCGGCGTACCAACCAGTGTAAGCTAGATTGGCTGATCGATATTGCGACAAAAAAGAGCAGCTAATATCTTTTAAAAACGCCTCTCGGGCTATCTGGAGGCGTTTTTTTTAGTTGAAATATTTTGGCCTGTTTTTAAATAGACTAGCCTATTCTTGTGTTGGCAATTAATTTCAAAAAAGTAGAAGAATGTCTTTAACAATTCATTGTGGAGATATATCTTTGTTTTTTTGCGATCCGCCATTTGATTATGCGGTTTTCCGGCATGTATTTTCTGCTGTCGACATTGATGAAGTCTAATAGCATGCTAATAGAAGTAGATTGAAGTCTTGAACCACCATAAGATATTCAGTATTACATATTATATAACCATTGGCTGAAAAGGCCCGATTTAGTTTAGTTGTTTAAATGATATAATATATTGGATTAATGATATTTCAGTTGAAAGAGTTAATGAAGATAATGGCCTTTTTTATAGTATACTTTACTATACATGCTGCAGCTGGACAGAGTTTCCTACCATTGGATGAGAATAAATATCGAGTTGACGCGGAGAAGTTATTGCTATCGAGGTCCAATGATAGTGTGAAGGCAATGCAACATTTTTATTTGGCAGATTACTATCGATTTAGAGATACGGCGAAATTTTGGAATCATATGCGTGCGGGTGAGCGGTTGGCTAGGCCATTCAGGACCTTACAGGCCATGGGCGCATTATATAAAAGCTATTATTATGGGCAATTCCTGGATAGTAAAAACGCGAGCATTGAAGTCCAGAAATGTATCGACCTGCTTGGCAATACGCAAAAGCCTTTCCAACAAGGGCTATTGGCTAGAGCATGGTACAATCTGGGCTTGATTCGATTTCCTAAAAAGGGATTTGCTGACTTTTTGGATATTCTTAATGGGAAGTGCTTACCGTACGCTAAAGCGCACGATCCTATTATGGAAGGTAGTATAAATACGATGATCGGTATGACTTTTATGTCGTCCAATCAGCTTGCAAAAGCGGATGAATACCATCAGTTGGCGATTAAGCAGCTTGAGCAGCAACCTCCGAGTGCCGCACTTTTAGTAACTTACCTCAACGCAGTAAGCAATTATTGCTATCAGGTAAAATCCAAAGAAGCAAAAATCTTATTGGACAAAGCCAAGCAGCTATTGGACGAGTATCCAAATTCTTCTCAGCTGCCCAATTACTATTACAACGAGGCTCTTTACTTTACGACAAAGCAGCAAACGGATGAGGCGTTAAGGTTATTGGATATCGGTTTGGATTGGTCGGTCAAGATGAACAATTGGAAATTATTCCAGATGATGCGGTTCAGAAAGTTTAATGTGTATCTCCTGCAGAAAAAGTATGCCGATGCCAAACTGCAGCTGGAGGAAATTGTAAAAAATGGCCTATTGACCCGAGATCTTTATAATAGCAAAATAGTATATAGCCAACTGGCAGCCGTAAATGAGCTGATGGGTAATTATCAGGATGCACTGAAGATGTCCAATACCGCAAATAAGCTATCCGATAGCATTCTGCAGGTCCAACTGCTGGAAAAAATGAATGAGATGGAGACCAAGTATAAGACCGTTGAAAAGGAAAAGGAGATTCTGAATCTGCGTGCAGAAAAGGACCGGAACCAATTTCGAGTTTTTCTAGTTTTGGGTATTGCTATTTTGCTTTTCTTCATTGTGCTATTTACTGCTTTTTTTTACAGAAAGCAGCGGAAGCTCAATACACAGATACGGCTCAACCACGACATAGTATTGGAAAAATTGGAAAAGGAAAAGCAGTTGCAAATTTCGGAATCTATGCTCAAGGGGGAGCAGCAGGAGCGGCAGCGCATTGCTCAGGATCTGCACGACAGCATAGGCGGTATGTTGACAGGGTTAAAATTTAAGATTGCGGGCGACGTAGCGAAGAGTACAATCTTGACGGACGAAATACCGCAGAAGCTGAATGATATTTTGGGCGAAGTAAGGCGGATCTCACATAATCTAATGCCTGCATCTTTACGTCAGTTTGGGTTGATAGCAGCATTGGAGCAATTATGTCTGGCAATGAAAAATAGTCATGTTTCCATTCAGTTTGAGAATTACGAACCTGAATTGAATGTCGATTTTCAAAAAGGATTGGCCCTCTATCAAATTGTTCAAGAAGCGATTTCAAATGCACTAAAGTATGCAAATGCAGATACGATTATTGTTCAGGTAAGTAAATCGCAAGAAATATTACATATACTTGTGGAGGATAATGGTAAAGGCTTTGATTCCTCCGTATTAAATTATGGATTGGGATTAAATAATATGGTCAATAGGATTAAATGGATCAACGGATCAATTGACATTCACAGCAAGCTTGGATCCGGAACCCAAATCGAAATTGCTATAACTGTTTAAATTGGCTGAGTCATGAAGATAATTGCGGTGTTAGATGATCATCCCTTACTGTTGGAAGGAGTTGTTTCTTTTCTCAATAATCAGGACGGGTATCGGGTATATCCATTTTTGGAAGAGGTGGCAATGATTGAATTTTTGGATACAACGAGAGTTGACTTGGTTCTGATGGATATGCAGCTTTCCAACATTAGCGGCGTAGATGTATGTAGGCAGGTCAGGAAGCAATTCCCTTTGGTTCCTATAGTCGCCTTGAGCAATTTAGCCGATGGCAATCTTATTTTTCAGTTTATGCGTGCCGGCGGAAATGGCTATATTTTAAAGGATGTGTCCAACGAGGAATTTTTAGGTTGCGTACAACTGGGGATAGATGGCAAAGAATCAATTTGTGATCGTGCAAAAGAGCTATACACGGGCGCAGTTGCCACAATGAAAAGCCTTCCTAGGCTGACACAACGTGAAAAGGAGATTTTGATTTTGATTTCAAATGGACTGACAACGAATCAGATCGCAGAAAAGTTATTTTTAAGCCCAGTTACTGTAGAAACGCATCGGCGTAATCTACTGACTAAATTCAAAGTCAAAAATATGATTAAACTTGTACAGTTTGCAATGAAGCATAAGTTATTGGACCTTTAATCGAGGGCGCATCTTAGTGTTCGCCGTAACCTACATTATCTAGCTTACCTTTGAATACTCTAAATTGGATAATGAAATAGGCTATTACTAAAATGGCAGCAACTATAAACCAGCCTAAACCTACAGAGAGACCATATTCGTGTGCAGCAGTATTTTGAATCGTCAAGGACGGATTTACGTCATTCGTTGATGGTAATAATATGGGAAACATGGAAGCCACGGTTGTGGCAAAGCTCCCGAGTATAAAGAGGGATGAAAACAAGAAGCCCATACCGTCTTTCTTAAAGCTCCTGATCCAGAATTGTCCGAGCAATCCAGCTGCTGCAATTAGGGGAAATAACCATAGCCAATAATGATTTTGAAAATTGCTTAAAGAGATGGGTTTTACGTAATGCCATACATAGGCTGATAGCATAACGAGAATAAGCAAGACAATGTTGAGTTTAAAAACAATACGTTTTAATCTATCGTTTAAGGTGCTGGAGGTTTTGAGGATAATCCAGCCTGCTCCATGAATCGTCAATGTAACGACAGCGACTAAACCCAATATAACGGTAAACCAGTCAATAATGCCTTGATGCTGGGCTAAGGGGTCAAAGGTCGGGTTCCAAAGTGCAAGGAAAAAATAATGTGGCTCCTGTGTTGATACACCATTTTCGACCATACCAAGATTGACTCCACGAACGACGTTTCCCAGGGCCGCGCCAAAGAAAAGCGCAAGCAATAAACTTGCTAGTCCAAAGGCTTTGTCCCACAAAGCTTCCCAAAGGCGATGGTGTATCTGACCTCTCAACTCGAGGCTTATTGCCCTAAAAATAAGTAGCCATAACACAAGCATTAGCGGTAGGTAAAATCCACTGAAAGAGGAAGCGTAAAGCGTAGGGAAAGCAAAAAACAAGACACCTCCGGAAGCAATAAGCCACACTTCATTGGCATCCCAAAATGGTCCAATGGAATTCGTTACAGCTTTTTTCTCCTGTTCCGTCTTAGCGAAAAATAGATGGACAATTCCTGCTCCAAAATCGTACCCATCGAGTACAATATAGATTCCCAACATAAAAGTTAATACGATAAACCAAAATATTTCCATAGCTAATTAGGTTAATGCAGGGTAAGTTTCGGGACCTTTTTTAATGATTTTGAGGACTAACATCAGAAATAGTAAACCCAAAAGAATGTACAGACCAACGAATCCCAGAAAGGTGAATAAGGTGTTTCCAGAAGAGACTGTAGGGGATACACCGTCTACCATTCGCATGAGATTATACACAAGCCAAGGTTGTCTTCCAAGCTCGGCCGTGTACCAGCCTGCCGTATTGGCGATATAGGGAAAAGGGATCATAAACATGATAATCCATAATAACCATTTTGTTTGGTATAATCTGTTTCTCCAAAGCAGTAGCACTGCGAGCACCATGACTCCAATGAATATGGTACCAAGACCTACCATGATGTGATAACTATAATAAAGTCCAGGCACGTTCGTTGGGTGTAACGATTGGTCGAATTCATTTAATCCCTTAATTTCTGCATCCCAGCGTTGATAGGTAAGAAAACTGAGGACATTCGGTACGGCTATTTTATTATCCAATTTTTTATTTTCCATGTCCGGTTGACCGATCAGAACAATCTCTGATCCGCCTTTTTCTGTTTTGAAAATTCCTTCCATCCCAGCAAAGGCAGCGGGTTGGTATTTTACCACATTTTTTGCAGCCAAATCTCCTGTAGGAAAGGCAAGCATCACCGAAGAGATCGCACCAAAGATGACCCCGCTTTTAACGAATATCTTACCAAATTTGCTATGCCTGTCACTGAGCAGATAAAATGCGCCAATAGAAGCAACAAAAAAGGAACTTGTAACCAAAGATGCGGCTTGATTGTGAAGATAGGAGGGCCAGAGCCATGGATTACTGAATAATGCGCTAAAATTATTCAGTACAAATTTGCCGTTTTTAAGAATCTCATAGCCCACCGGATGTTGCATCCAAGAATGTGTGGCTATAATCAGGAAGCCACTGGCCCAGGATCCAATAAAGACCATCAGTCCTGATAGAAAATGGAGCTTATGGCCGAGCAACTTTTCTCCAAAAAGGAACATTCCTAGAAACGAAGATTCTAGGAAAAAGGAGAACATGCCCTCCATAGCTAGGGTCTGTCCAATAATCCCACCGGTAAGTTCCGAAAACTTCGCCCAGTTTGTGCCAAACTGAAACTCCATGGGGATGCCGGTGACAACGCCCATGGTAAAATTAAGGGCGAAGATTTTCATCCAAAATTTTGAAGCGTGGTTGTAATCTTCGTTTTGAGTCTGCAGAAATTTCCATTTAAAGTACACGATCATCAGCGATAAACCCATGGTCAATTGGGGGAAAAGATAATGAAATGTAATAGTAAATGCGAACTGAAGCCGATTGTAGAGAATCATATCTTCCATGGATCCGAAGTTTTGGTTAAAAGACAGCTAAATATAGCCATTTTATTTCCCGATTTAGCTTGGAGCCAATTTATTTTTTGCTAAAAATTGTTCATTTTTATCATTTTCTGAGTTAATTGTAAAATAGTAGAACGATAATCCCTCATGACTCACCATAATCCCTTATTTATCTTATCTTCGTCCGATTTAATGATGGACTAGAAAGGGAGAGAAGAACATAAAGGGAAATGAAGAAAATAATCATTTTGATGGGTGTTTTATTAATACCTGTACTTTTAATTGTCGTAAATAATATCGGTCGCGGAAGAACTGCTAAAGATAATATTGTATTTAGGAGCAAATTATCGGATTACAATCTGTTCAAAGGTAAATTGGCTGATCTTGTGCCAAACGACCAAGGGATTTCCTATGAATTAGCATCTGCCTTATTCACAGACTATGCTGATAAAAAGCGTGCAATCTTTCTTCCCAAAGGGGAAAAAATGAGTGCATCGGACGATGGACTACCCGAATTCCCCAATGGTACTATCATAGCTAAAACTTTTTTCTATTCGGCAGCAAATGTGGTAAAAGGGGCTAAATTACAGCTGCTTGAGACTAGGCTTATTATCAATAAAGATGGGCAATGGAATGCGGCTACCTATCAATGGAATGCAGCTCAAGATGAAGCTTTTCTACTCATGGACAGCGCTTCCGTTCATGTTTCGTTTCTAGACAGCAAAGGTGTCGAAAGACAGACGAATTATATCATTCCTTCGCGGGAGGATTGTATCGCATGCCACCGTCAAGGAAATCATATGCTTCCAATAGGTCCCAAAATAAGAAATATGAACCGTATTGTCCATGTCAATAAAGAACCTCTCCAGCAATTGTTATATTTGAGGGATAGGGGTATGCTTGATTTAAAATCGTTGAGTGATTTTAGCGCCCTGCCAAGTTATGATGATGTGACCCGGTCGACACCTGTGCGAGCACGTGCTTATTTGGATCTTAATTGCGCCCATTGTCATAATCCTAAAGGTACCGCTTATATGACTATGCTGGATCTCCGTTACGAAAGCCCCTTGAATGAAACTGGAATTTTGTTGAAACAGGCCAAGATGATTGGAAGAATGTCAACATTAGGAGAGATGCATATGCCCCAAAAGGGAACCACAATCTTGCATGATGACGGAATATCGTTGATCAAAACCTATTTGAAATCTTTAAAATAAAAGGTCTTTTAAAGATGAGGTTGTTAGCATCGACTGACGATCGCCACAGAAAAACAAAGCGGCACTTATTGATTTAAGTGCCGCTTTGTTTTTTTATAGAAAAATAGTTTTAAAGCAATTCAAATTCTTTTTCTTTGACATCGCGACTGTTGGGGCCAATGTACACTTTGAAATTTCCTGGCTCTGCGATATAATTCAGGCTGTTGTCAAAAAATTTCAAATCATCCACGTTAATTTTAAAGTTTACCGTTTTTTGTTCTCCTTTTTTAAGGAATATTTTCTGAAACCCTTTTAGTTCTTTTACGGGACGCGTAACTGATGCGACTACGTCTTGTATATAGAGCTGTATAGTTTCCTCAGCATCATAGTTTCCAGTATTACTGATGTCTATACTCGCTTGTAGCGTACCTTTTTCGTGGATTTTGGTACGGTCGAGACGAATGTCACTATAGGTAAAGGTCGTATAACTTAAACCATATCCAAAAGGGTAAAGTGGCGAATTACTTACATCGAGGTAATTGGATTTGAATTTTTCAAAATCACCTGAGTTTCCGTAAGGTCTACCGGTATTCTTGTGCGCGTAATAGATCGGAATCTGACCAACATTACGTGGGAAAGTTGCCGTAATTTTTCCCGATGGTACAACATCTCCAAATAAGACATCAGCCACTGCTTTTCCAGTTTCTGTCCCACCAAACCAAACATTTAATATCGCGGGCACGTGAGCATCTTCCCATGTGAGCGTCAGTGGTCGACCCGTAAATAGCACAAGAACAACTGGCTTTCCGGTAGCCAACAATGCTTTTAAAAGATTCTGTTGATTTTTTGGAATATCCAGTTCAGATCGACTGGAGCTTTCTCCAGACATTTCCGACGATTCGCCGAGCGCAGCGACGACGACATCGGACTGCTGGGCAACTTTCACGGCTTCTGCAATGATCTCTTCTTCTTTTCGGGGATCACGTGCGATTGTACGTCCAAACATAGTTGCATGTTTTTGGTAATTCGGATCCTCCAACAGATTACTGCCTAGGTGTGTCAGGATATTTACTTTGTTACCCAATACAGCTTTCATGCCCTCAACCAACGAGGCCGTTTTGTCTAGTTCAGCACTGACACTCCAGGTTCCTGGCATATTTGCTCCTGAATTGGCTAAAGGGCCAATAACAGCGACTGTGCCCGTTTTTTTCAATGGAAGCGCTTGGTTTTCATTTTTCAATAAAACAAAAGATTTTGCTGCAATTTCTCTTGCTTTCGCATGATTGGCTTCAGATCCAATCACTGTTTTCGCCCGTTTTTCATCACAATAGCGATATGGATCATCAAATAAGCCTAATTTGTACTTGGCTTCCAAAACAAAACGGCAAGCCCTGTCAATATCTGCGATTTTGACTTTTCCAGCGTCCAAAGATTTCTTTAGCGTCGTAAGAAACCCTTCACCGACCATATCCATATCAACACCCGCATTGAGACTTAAAGCAGACACCTGCTGGAGGTCACCTAGACCGTGTGCCGTTAATTCATTTACCGCTGTATAATCGGTTACGACCAATCCTTTAAAGCCCCATTGTTTGCGTAAAACATCAGTCATTAACCATTTGTTTGCTGAAGCAGGGACACCATTAATATCGTTAAAAGACGTCATAATACTTCCAGCTCCGGCGTCTATTGCTGCTTTGTAAGGAGGTAAATATTCATTGTACATCCGGTGAAGGCTCATATCCGTGCTATTATAATCACGACCGCCTTCGGCTGCACCGTATAGGGCAAAATGTTTGACGCAGGCCATCATGGTGTTGTATGCCGCGAGATTATCACCTTGGAAACCATGGACGATAGCCTCAGCAACCCTTGAGCTAAGATAGGTATCTTCACCTGCACCTTCAGAAATACGACCCCATCGTGGATCGCGAGAAATATCGACCATTGGCGAAAATGCCCAATTGATTCCATCCGCAGTAGCTTCCTCTGCCGCAATACGTGCAGATTGCTGAATTAAATTCATATCCCAAGTAGCGGCAAGTCCCAAAGGAATAGGGAATACGGTACGGTACCCATGAATGACATCCATACCAAAGATAATGGGTATTTTTAAACGGGACTGTTTAATGGCTATCTCCTGTGTTTTGCGGATCTTAGCGGGGGTACTCATGCTGAAAATACCACCGATTTGACCATTTCTAATTTTTGATTCCACATCAGTGGAGACAGTCGTTCCTGTAGTCGCCTCACCACCTGTTACTAGATTAAGTTGTCCAATCTTTTCTTCGACAGTCATCTTAGCCATCAGCTGATCAATGAACTTGTCCATTTTCTGATTGCTTTGAGCCGAACTTGTATGCCAAGCTAGAAATGCAAGAAGGAAAGCACCTACTACTTTTTTCATCTTATTATCTTTTGTTTATGTGCGCATGAATCTTCTACTCTGCGCTACTTAATATTTAGGGTAGATGTTCAATTTTAATTGTTGAACTTTTTGATACTATGCAATGTTATTTTCGTGGTAGGAACCATTTTCAACGTGTGATGGATCGAAAATGATTCCACAGACCACTATTTTAAATAGGGACTTGTAAAACCAAGTTTTTTTAGTCCCTGTTGAATTTCCGGGGCTTGCATAAAAAGATCCCAGATTTTACCAGTTCTATAGTTTTCGATCATCACTATAATAGGTCCCTGATCAATCGCCAGATACCGTTGTGGATACCAATTTGCTGTTTCGCTATACGCGTCGTAATAGCCATATTTACCCCAAATTTTGTCGCCAAGTTGTTTGTCGAGGTATTGTGCAAATTGAATGCTTTCGTGCGGTGTATAGGGAATGGATGATAATGCCGCTGTTGGCGCGATCACGCCAGGATCGTTGTCTGGGTGATGGGCATCATAACCGTTGATGGAATAACTGGCTGTCCAGCCCCATCCTTTAGAGGAACCATAACCCGTGTAGCCTTTTGGGTTTAGATGAGCATAGGCCAAATTTATCTTGGCATGGTTGCTTGTTGCTTCCCAGTAATCTGCATATTGATCTTTTAATCCCTTGGGGCTTAATCCTAAATAAGAATAATGCTCCCAGAAAAGTGGCCCCACTTCGCCTTCTTTGGCATTATGCTTAAGGACGAGTGGAATGTTATATTTTTTAGCTGCTGTTTTAATCGCACCTGATCTTGCCCAGCCCTCATGGTATACCGATGGAGCAATAGGATAAGTAGGCGAGGAGGCTGCTAAGATATAGGTGATCAGACATTCATCATACCCTCTTACCGGGTGATTTTGTTGAAAGTTAAATTTGGGGCTCCAATGCCAATACATGACATTTTGCCCATTTGTATAATGATTCCAATTGATTTCTTTCCATAGCTTGTCAGCCTTTTGGGCAACCTTTTGAGCAGAATCATCTTTATCCTTTAGGTACTCCCGAATGGCAATCAGACCCTGTGCTAAGAATGCGGTTTCAACAATATCGCCACCATTATCTTTTTCACTGAATGGTTTAGCTGTGCCTAGTTCGCCATCATACCAGTGAGCCCATGCACCTTTGAACCGTTCGATTTTTCCTAAGTAATCCATGATGTGATCCAATTTTTGGACACCTTGTTCTTTGCTGATAAACCCGCGTTCCATGGCGACAATCATCCCCATAAGACCGAAACCACTACCACCTATGGTGACCACGTTACGGTCATTTTGAGGGTAGACACCATCCATATGGATGCGTTCCCTGGCGAGGCCAGAAGTAGGCTCCGCACCTTCCCAAAAATATTGAAATGTGTGTTGCTGAATATTGGTCAATAGCGAATCTTCATTGACGCGGCCTGCATTTGTTGAATCAATTTTTGAGGGATTGTCTGGACTGCTATTGATAGCATTTTGGCACGAACTGCTGAGAATAAGCGCCAAAGCTATACCGGTGAATACGGGATATGCTATTCGTTTTCTCATGGATATGTTGTTTAATTCTTGAAAAAATGTTCAAACGGCCAAAGGCCGTTTGAACGGAGTTACTTTTACTTATATAATTACCAACCGGTATTCTGCGGCATTTCTGGAGTTTGGATACGTTGGTTTTCCGGAATAGGGAAAAGCGTCATTTTATCCTGGAAAGTTTTTCCATTGGCCGCCATGGCTGTTTTTGCTTGTTTTGTACGAACCAGATCAAACCAGCGGTCGTGCTCAAATGCCAATTCAAGGCGTCTTTCTTTCCAGATCAATTGACGGAGCTGTGCTTGGTCGGTTGTAGTTACGTTGGGCAGTTTCACGCGTGTCCGGACAGTATTCAATGCAGTCAGGGCTTCGCTGCTATTGCCAACCTCATTTGCGGCTTCGGCAAGGATAAGATAAATTTCGCCTAGACGAAGGTAACGTACATTTTTATCACCATCAGCTGCACCTCCATTTGCAGAAGAATACGCTTTTTCATTGTACATCGGATTCTCTACACCATTGTCAATCAGACGACCATCGTAAAGAGTTTCACCCCTGAAAATAATCGTTGCATCGCGACGGATGTTATCTTTTTCGGCGTTAAAGGCATCCAATAGGTTTTGGCTTGGAATATTAAAACCCCAGCCTAAATTGACGGCTCCGCCACGAGGCGCCTGTACCTGACTATACTGTTGGATACCATGGGCTATAGAAGTACCCCTTGCTTGAAATTCAAATAATGACTCAGGCCCATTTTCTCCCGCTAATCGCCAAATTGTTGCATAATCTGGTTCAAGGCTGTAACCACCGGATGTAATGACAGTCTTGGCCATATCAGCCGCTTGTTGCCATTTGCTTTGGTACAAATATACCTTCGATAGCAATCCTTGTGCAGCACCTTTGGTTGCCCTGCCTAAATCTTTCGCCGCATACGCAGATTTGGCGGGTAAGTTATCTATCGCAAATTGCAAGTCAGCTTCAATATAGGCATAGACCTCTGCAGCAGGTTCCCTTTTGATCAGATCACGTTCTTGGATGGGAATATCACCCCAGCCCCGTACAAGATAAAAGTAATTCAAAGCACGCAGAAAACGGGCTTCAGCAATTAATCTGTTTTTATAGGTTTCGTCAGTTAAACCAAATTTCTCGGTATAATCTATTGCTTGGGTAGCTCGGCCAATGGATTTATACCAGCGTGTCCACATGGAAAGAAAAGATCCAGTTGTTGAGGTATAAGTTAATTCATCGAGGCTTAATTTATCGCCACCTGCGTCGGTTGCGGAACTTCCTTTGTCCGCATTGTCAGATAACATGTCGGTGATACCAATGTAGGAGAAAGAATAGTCCCAGTCTGTAAACATACCATAAACACCGTTTACAAATTGTTCGGGAGTATAAATTTCTTCACTGTCGCCTGCTTCTACATATTCTTTAGAAGGCACATCTAAGAAATTATTGTCTTTACAGCCTTGTAATACAATGCCTCCACTAAGAAGAATCGCTATATAAAGTTTGTTAATTTTCATTGTGTTCAAAACTAAGGTGATTAAAATTGCATGTTAAGCCCAAATAGGAAATTACGTGTAGTTGGATAAGCTGAAAGCTCAATACCAGACGTAAGATTTGGACTGCCATCGCCTGCCAGTTCAGGAGAGAAACCGCTGTAATTCGTGAATATAAATGGATTCTGAGCAGTAACATACAGGCGTAGTTTAGATCTTGAGCTATAGAGGTTGTTAAAAGTATATCCTACGGTGATATTATTGATACGGAAGTAAGCTCCTGATTCAAGGAAATAACTCGATGCCCAATACGCTCTTTCTGCACCAGGGTGCTCATTGGTTGAACCTGCGCCAGTCCAGCGATTCTCAAAAGTTGACAGGGCAATATTCTCCCCAGCGTTGGATCGTACGCTATTTAAACCGTTGTAAACTTTATTGCCGGCAACGCCGTAGCCCGAAACATTGAAATCAATAGCTTTGTAATTAATACCTAAGTTGATACCGTAAGTTGAAGTTGGCAAGAATGATCCAAAGAAAACTTTGTCCCTAGAATCGATAACTCCATCTTCATTTTGGTCTTTATACTTTAAATAGCCGGGTTTTGCAGCACCGAAAGAAGGATAGTTCTTTACATCGGCTTCATCTTGGAAAACACCATTTGTTTCAAACATCCACCACGCATAGATGGGTTGTCCGACACGGAGCTGTTTGGTGATCTCACCGTTATTTAAGCTTCCTCCAGTAGCGCGGTCATAGGCTGGAACCACTTCTGTTACTTTGTTTTTGTTGTAGGAATAATTGACACCGACGGTATAATTGAATTCAGGATTAATGCTCTTGTTCCAATTTAAAGCTACTTCAACTCCTTGATTCAGCACTTTGGCACCATGTGCATAGAAATTTTTCTCTGAAGGAGAAGTGTAAGTTGGTGTTACATCAAGAATGGTATTGGTGTTCAGCTTATGATAGTAGTCAATGGATCCTGAAAGCTGGTTGTTTAGAAATGCGAAGTCTAAGCCAGCGCCAGTCTCTCTCGTTACTTCCCATGTTAGATCTACGGCAGGAGTGCCATATGCACTTCCATAGACCATATTTTGTTCAGGCCCAAAAACGTAGTTGTAATTTGAACTTTCAGGACTTGTTAAAATTGTGGAAACATTTAAAGGAATATCTTGGTTACCTAACTTACCCCAGTTTCCGCGTACTTTCAATAAATTTATCCAGCTAACATCTTTCATGAAGCTTTCATTGGTAACTGTCCAACCTAATCCTACCGATGGGAAGGTACCCCAATATTTTCCTGTATTACGAAATACGCTTGATCCGTCTCTACGCAATGTTGCAGTTAAATAATACTTACTATCGTAATTGTACTGTAATCGTCCAAAATAGGATGATAGCGCTCTTGGCGTATAATACGTTTGCAGCGCAACAATGCCGTAATTGGTTGTTCCTTTTGCAAGATTAATATTCCAATATTGCTCTTGTTCCGGTACATTGTAGCCTGTTTGGCTGCTCATACTATTGATATCATATTTTTCACGCGACATACCAACGACGGCTTCGATATGATGTTTGTCGAAATTCTTGTTGAAGGTCAAGAAATTCTCGAATGACCAGCGAAATTGTTCCAGATTTTCATATTTCAGACTATTGTCTACATAATCAAGGGCTTTCGGATTGTTTTCCTTTAATTTGATGAAGTCAGATTCATTCAATAAAGTATTTGCATTTAACCATTGATCTTTTACATTATTAAAAACCCGTTGTTTTGAATAGAACTTATTCCCCCCGATGCGGGAGTTAATTTTCAGGTAATCTGTAATCTTGAATTCGCCTTCCATACTTCCTTGTAGACGGAATGTATTTGTTCTCTCATTTTGACGTAAAACCTCATAAACTGGATTTCCAATTGAATTAAGATTTCCGATTGCTTGTCCTGAAGCGGCTTCAATACCCGCAACACCGGTTGTTGTATTTACACGGCCAAGACCATAGCGACCATTGTCAAACATGACTGGAGCAAGCGGCGATTGACGATAAGCGGTAGTAAAAGCACTATATGGTTTTGGCGTTGCGTTAGTTAAAGTAAGATTTAAATTTTGACTAAACTTTAGACGATTGTTTAAAAATTTATAAACATTGTTATTGCGTATTGTATTTCTCACAAATTTAGAACCATCAAGAATACCATTTTCGGTATAATTGTTTGCAGACACAAAGTAATCTACTTTTTCAGTTCCTCCAGAAAGATTGACAGCATTATTAAAGACAGAACCTGTGCGTAACAACTCATCATACCAATCTGTATTATATTTTTGGTTCTCAGCCAAACGATACGATCCATTGGTCGAGGTAAGGTATTCATTGGCAAATATTCTAAACTGATCAGCATTGGCCATTTTTACGCGATTGAGAACGTTCTTAATGCCTGCAAAGCTTTCGTAATTAATACTTGTAGTTCCAGTCTTTCCTTTCTTTGTTGTTACAATGATGACACCATTTGCAGCGCGAAGACCGTAAATTGAAGCTGATGAAGCATCCTTTAATACATCCATCGACTCAATGTCAGAAGGATTGATATTGTTGATATCGGTTTGCGCAATACCGTCCACAATATAGAGTGGATTTCTACCTCCAAGCGCTGTACCTAGACCTCTAATAACGACGTTGGGTGACGATCCCGGAGCTTCGTTGGCAATGATATTGATACCGGCAGCTTTGCCCTGTATAGATTGCATGGCTGACATGGCCGGTTGCTTGGTGATATCGGACGATTTCAATGAACTGATCGATCCGGTTAGATCGGCTTTCTTTTGCGTACCGTAACCGATAACCACAACCTCTTCCAATGCTTGATTCTCATTTTCTAAAAATACATTCAGCTGTGTTTGGTTGCCGATGTATACAGTTTGTTTGCGATAACCGAGAAAATTAAAGACTAGAGAATCGGTAGGAGCGGCGTTAATCTGAAATTTTCCCGTTGCGTCGGTTTTCGTAGATACAGCTTTCCCTTTAATACTAATGGTTACGCCAGGCATGGATATCATGCTTGAGCCATCTTTGACCACTCCTTGTATAGAAGTTTGTCCATAGGCAACAGAGACGACCATGGAAGTCAAAAATAATGCGGATAGATTCCTCATATCGTAAATTTTTGGTGTTTGTTTAAAATACAGTTGGTTATTTCCCTGAGGCAAATATGTTGATGTAGTACAACATTCCCAAAATTTAACATTTACACATCACTACTACACGAAAATTTCCCCTGCTCAATCGTGTTTTATGTGTATGTTATTATTTTGATAATCAATTTTTTAAATTGTTTTTTTTGATGAAATAACACACTCTTTAGTGTGTTTTATACACTAAAGAGTGTGTGTGGTAATGATGTAGTGTTTGCAAGGAGAATTTAACGTTCTAACAGAAATTCAGATAGGTTCTTGTCTGTTGGAAGTCCTAGTTTTTTGCGTAATCTATAGCGTCTGATCTCGACGCCGCGCGTACTAATGTTGAGCAACGAAGCGATTTCCTTACTCGACATATTGAGCCGTAAATAGGCGCATAGCTTAAGGTCATTGGGGACTAGATCAGGAAACTCCTGCTTCAATTTTTTAAAGAAGTTTTCATGCGATTCATTAAAACTTCTTTCAAATATATGCCAGTCACGGTCGTCATTATGCGCATCGTCTATGAGCTTATTGATTTTTTTCAGCTCATCCGAACTCAGTTTGTTCCCATCCGCATCTTTAAGCTGTTTAAGTTCGTCGTGCAAGTTGTTCAACATCTCATTTTTGTAGACGATATTGAGTGCTGCATTCGCCAATTCTTTGTTTTTTAATTGAAGCTGGTCTTCCAATTGTTGGTTTTTCAGTTTGATCCAGTCTTTTTCCTTTTTTTCAGCTTCGCGTTCCAAAGCAATCTTTTTTTCTTCGAGCCATTTTCGCCGTATTTGAAACTGACGCCTACGCTCACGTTGAACATTAAAGATATAAGCAAAATATAGAAGTATTAAAACAGCAAGTGTGTACAAAGCCTTTGCCCACCAGGATAGATACCAGGGATGCTGAATTGTGAAGGAGTATGATTGGATTTCAGAAACCATCCCCATATTATTTTTTGCCCTTATTTTAATTTGGAATTTTCCATAGGGCAGATTTGTGAAATCCTGGTAGGCAGTCTCACTCCATTCGGACCAATTGTCTGAGTATCCCTCCAGATAATATTGATATTGAAGCGGTGAAGATGAGTAATAGGGGCTCGAAAAGCTAATTCTAAGGTTATTGTCTGAAGACGATAATTTAAATGTTGAATCTGGAAAGATAGCTTGTCCGGTGGTCAAGTTGATGAGCTGTGCTATTTGCGGAAGTGGCAACCTATTTTTTTGTGATTTGTCTGTATGTCGATAGATCGCAAACCCATCATCTAGCCCGATGAGGTAGTATTGATTTTCAATAGGAAGGATGTTTTCATAGTTATTCATCATACGGTCCTGTAGTGGACTTAATAGGTTGGAGTCAATGTGCAATTTACCCTTGCTATCAAAATCTACTTTGGCAATTTTAGTCTTCTGAATAAACCAATAACTGTTTGTGTTGATCGGTATGATCTTATTCGAGTTTTTATAGGTACCTAATGCGGCGTTCAATTCATTCGCATAACTGAATCTCTTTACAATATTGTCGAATTGAAGGAATCCGCTGTCAGTGGCGAATACAAGATTATTTTCTAACGTATACACCCCTTTAAATTGTCTCTTCGAGGCAATACTGTCCTGTTTGGAGGAGAATAATATATTTGCCTGTTGAAAACTCGGGTCAAATCCGATAAGTTGTAGTTGTCCCCAGTCTCCAATCCAAAAGGAATGAGTATCCTTTTGGGCTAAAAATCGAACGGGCTCCTTAATACCCTCAAATTGCTGCACAAATTGTAATTGCATACCATCGAAGGTAAATTTTGAAAGACCGGTATAATTTCCTTGCAGGATATTTCTCGTGCCAAATATAGGTTTGAAAATCCACCCGCCGGTGATCTGTGAAATCTTTTCTAGACGGCCGTTAAGTAGCTTAAATGTTCCATCGTTGTGGCCACAGATGAGTTCATCACCGAATAGTGCTAACGTCCAAACCTGGCCATTTGAATTTGGGACCTGAGTGAAGTTTAATGCATTGTAATTGTTCAATCCCTTCCATTCACTGGAAAATAATCCTTTATTGGTGCCCAGGTAGATTTTTCCCTGATAGATAATAGATGTATAGACCGTGCCAATTTTTCCAATAAAATCTGTATAAAATGAAATAGGGGAGTTGATTTCAATACGATCGATACCATTATCCAGTCCTACCCAGATATTCTTTTGGTTGTCTTTGACGATACTGAGCACCGTATTGTTTTGCAGCCCATTGTTTTTATTGATGTGTTGAATGACTTGGCCATCCTTGTTGATAATGATAACGCCGTTCTGGATGGTGCCAAAGGCGTATTGTCCATCATAGAGGTATATGCCATTATTTACCTGTGATTGGCTCAATAGCTGATTTGCAGGAACCGACCAAGGTTCGATAGTTCCGTCGGCTTTCATCAGATAAAGGCCGTTTCGTGCGGTGGCGATGAGCGAAGTATTTGTGTCGAAAGGCAATAGGGCAAGGACGTTTTTATCTTTTAAGACGTCTTTGCCTTTGATTGGAATCAATTTACCCTGTCTAAATTCATGCAGACCACTGGGTAGTTGTTCGAAAAACAACTTTTCATTAAGCTGATGTGGGAATAAAAAAGGCTCTCCTTTTGCCGTTAACTGCCTTATCGTATTGTTTTCCCAAATATAGGATTTGGAAAAGGTATGGAAAAATACGCGCTGGTCTTCCACAATGATTTTCCAGATTTCTTCGTTTGGAAAATAGGTCTTGTCGCGTACCAGCCTCGAAAGACTATGATAAGTCAAGTTTCCAAAAGGCTTAGCAGTCCAATAACCAAATTCTCCTCTGCCACCGGTATAAATTTTACCATCTTTACCTATCGAAACACTTCGGACGGTGGAATGGTTTGGTAGCGGAAAGATACGCCAGTACTGTCCGTCAAATTGTAATAGACCTTCAGTATTTGCACTATAGATACGGCCATCTTTGTCTACTGCCAACGACCAGTTTTGATTTCCAGCCTTGTATTGGTCTTTTTTGAATTGTTTAACAAAAGGTGTACCTGTAGGTATGATGGTCTGGCAATAGCTGCAGTTTGGAAAAATAAATAAAATGGTGCAAAACCAAAAGATATAGACGTTCCTATATTTTTTTATTGTCATCGACTCCCTCACTTAAAATTGATTTGGGGTACAATATATCGATTTTATTGGAGAATTGGTAATCTCCGAGCTCATATAGCACTTGAAAATCTCCTTAAGACATCCCTCTTGTGCTGGGGAAAAAAATCATTTGGTTGATCCTACGTATTTCTTTTGATATTTCGATTTTTAATAGCTGGGGTGCGGCACAAAAGACCAGAATAAGTGCTACCGGGGATATTAAAAAATTAGGAGAAAAAAAAGGTTTTCAAACGGGGAGAATGAAAACCTTCAATAACCAATTATAAACCTAAATTATGATGATACAAATATAGTTGTTTTTGATACTAAGTTAAAAACAATTCATCTTGTATGTGTATTTTTGTGGTCAAACGACTACAGGGGGTCTGTGTTTTCTGTGTGTAAGACTCATTCAACAACTAGCTGCTCTTGACGAGCTTATTTATCACATATAAGGTGATCAAACCCAATATGGAAAATACGCCATATCCTAATCCAATCTGAAACTGAGTAGCAGGGTTTACTAGACTCACGGTGAGATAGCTGAGTGAAGATGTGAGCAGGTAGGTTATTCCGCCTACTAGTCCTCCGGCAATACCAGCCGACAATGGAAATCTTCCCAAACAGTAGCTGAAATAATTGTTAAAAACGAATCCGGCAGTACAATGTACTGCAAATGCAAAGAACGTAAGCGTATATAAATTCGCTTTATAAAGTGAAACGATCAGCATGCCTATGATGAGCAATATTTGAATAAAGTTGGCAATTCTCAGTTTGGGTATCAATGCCTTTTTGATCAATGCTTTTCCAATAAATCCACCACACATCCAGGCTAAACCCATAATAAGGGAGGTGTAGCCAGTGGTAATCGCGCTATATCCCAGTTGATGCTCAATAAAGAAGGGGCCACTGAGATTGTAGAACATGACCAGGCCATAGGATATGCCGCACATGAATATGCCGAAGGTAAAATCGATGCTTTTTAGCATCATTTTAAACTCGCTAATCAAATAATCGATGTGAAGGGGCTTTTTCTGTCTGATTGTTTCGCTGGAAAAGATCAGTTCAAGTACAAAGAGCACAGCACTATATGCAGCCAGAACAATAAAGTTGGAACGCCAGCCAAATTGTGTTTGGAGGTAACCACCGATAAAGGGAGCCACAATCGGTCCGATCGACCAGACGATGGTCATGATACTCAGGTAGTGCTTACGCTGTTCACCGTCGTAGACATCTACAAAATAGGCTCTTTTGGAGATGACAACAAATGCCGATAAAATTCCCTGTAAAATCCGCATTAGGTAGATAACCCAGATATCCTGCGTGTGTGCCGTTACCCAAAAACTAATAATAAAAAGAAAAAGTGAAATGAGGTTAATGCGATACCTTCCCCAGGCATCCACCAATGCTCCTGTGAAGAACTGAGCGATACCATAACTAATTAGAAAAAGCGAAAGCGTCAATTGAATTTTGCTTTCATTTAAGCCAAGTTCCTGCGCCATTTGTGGCATTGAAGGAAGATAAATATCTGTGGCAAGCCCGGTAATCGGAACAAGTGCAAATGCAAGTATTGTCGGTATAAATGACTGTTGTGGGGTAGTGTTTTTTTCCATCCTTTATAAAATTTTTATTTGTTTTCCGTCGCTACGGACGTTCACGCTGCCTTAAATAGCTGGCATGTCACGGAAGGGTGGAGATTAATGCTATTTTCAAAAATTTCATGACGCAAAGTTATAAAAAGCAAATCTTTCGTTCTGTCCACTATTTTCCTTGCTTGGTCATTGATTCGTCAAATAAGAATAGGGGGTAAAAGAAAAGTCCCATTGCTCTGGCAGTCGTGACGGGCCAGGGACAATGAGACCTTTTGAAGAGATTGACCTATTAGAATCTCGATTTCAGAAATTCTTTGACAAATTCATCATCATTTAAGTCTGGGTAATCGCTATATACGCGATCAATTTCTTCCTGCTGTCCGACGGATAGATTTTCTTCCGGATTTAGGCACCAGATACCTTTCATCAGCCCTTGTCTGCAGAGTACCGCATGTAATCCCGGTATACATCCATGGAAAGCATTCGCTGGATCGAAGAAGGCAGCATTGCTATCTGTTACAGCAATGCCTTTGCTCAGTAGCTGACTTGCGGTGCAGTTATTGGGCTGTTGCTTATATGCTTTTATTTCTTGTAGGAGTTCCACGGCTTTTGCTGTCCAAACGGCCCAGTGGCCTAATAGCCCTCCTTTAAATCCTATGGAAATGTTTTCTCCAGCTACGGGAAAGGTATAGGTTGTCATAAGGTCGTTCACGATATTATCATCATTGCCGGTATACATGGCGATCTGCTCTCTTCGGCTTGAGTTGGCTACAGCCCGCATGACGTCCAAGGTCTGGTAACGGTTGAATGAGGCACACTTGATTGCGACCACGTTTTCGATTTCGGCAAACTGCCGCCAAAAGGAATAAGAGAAAATGCGGCCCCCAACAGCAGGTTGAAGGTAAAAGCCAAAGACAGGGATAACAGCTGCAACTGCTCTGACACGATCTAATATCGCCTGTTCTGTCCAGGTCTGTAAACCACCCATACTCAAAAGTCCAATATCATAGCCGTATTTGACGGCAATGGTGGCTTCCTGAATGGCTTGTTGTGTGGTACCACAGATGCCCGCGATTTTGATAAATGGCCTATTAAGTTGTGCTTTTTCGACTTCTTCGCTAGCCCATTTTAATACCGTTTCAAAGAGATTGACCTCAGGATCGCGGATTTCAAACTGGGTCGAATGGACAGCGACAGCGATTCCGCCTGCTCCGCTGGCGATGTAATATTGGGTCAGGAGACGTTGATGTACCTCGTCGATAGTGCGATCCTCATTTAGGGCTAGGGGATGTGCAGGAATGACTGTTCCTTCCCAAAGTAGCTGTTGTAATGTGTGGTCTAAAGTATTCATTAGAATTTTCCTTTTCGTTCTTGAAAATGCGTGTCCTTGTTCCAAAGTTCACCGCCATGGCTTAGCCATTGAGCAGTAATGTCTATTGCTTCCCGAATCGTTGTCTTAGGATAGCCAAATAGACGGTGACATTCTGAAGCGTTGTTTAGTAATGCTGTGCCAGCAGGCGCATTAATAAATATCGGCCTTGTATTAAAATGTTCTGCAAAACGCTCGGCTATCCATCGGATAGAGAGGATTTCTGGCCCTGTGACATTCAATATTTTGGCTGGCGACTGGCAGTGCAGCAACGATCGCAAAGCAATTTCATTGGCATCTCCCTGCCAGATAACATTGACATTTTCTGTCGTCAAATCTATGGGAAGCTGGCCTTTGACTGATTTAGCGATTTCTACCAATACACCATAGCGAAAATCTACCGCATAATTTAATCGATAAATTAGGGTAGGTGTACTATTTGTCTTTGAAAAGTACTCAAATATGCGCTCGCGGCCTAAGCAGGATTGTGCATACTCGCCAATCGGCTGGGGGGATGTTTCCTCGGAAACACCCGCATTGCTGATCGGTACAAATGGCAGTACGTTTCCCGAAGAAAAGGCGACGATGTTGGATCCTTTAAAATGAGAAGCCACCATCCCGGGAAGGTAGGTATTCATTGCCCAGGTAAAATCTTCATTTCCGGTGGTGCCGAATTTATGTCCAGCAAGGTAGATGACATTTGGAACTTGTGGTATTTTTTTGAGTTCCTCTTCATTAAGTAGGTCGCAGGCAATGGTCTCTATGCCTAGATCCTCCAGCTCCTGTTGAAGTGGTTTGGTGGAAAAACGCGAAACCCCGATGACCTTCTTGTCAATCCCGGCTGCCTGGATAGCCCGTATAGCCAATTTGGCCATGCTCGGACCCATTTTTCCGCCAATTCCTAAAAAAAGAATGTCACCTTCTATCTTTTTGATGTCTTCAATGAGGTCTACTGATGGCGCAAGTATTTGCTGCTCCAATTCTGCTAAACTGTTATGATCCATGGCTGATTATTTAATTAAATTATAGAAATTACTAAAGGCAAGAAAAACAAGTAGGATAAGTCCAAGGATAGCCCATAATTTTGTTAAAGGTGTATTTGTCAGGGCACCCATGATTTCTTTGTCATTGGCGACTAGAAATAGGATCAATCCAATAAAAGGGACTAGGAAAATCGTAATGCTTTGGGCAAAAACAATGAGCTCAAGCGGTAGGTTCCCAAAAATAAGTGCAATTGCAGATCCAAAAATCATGACCAGCGAAATAAAGAATTTCACTTTGGGGTGATTAAGATCGTTTCCATAGCCGAAAGTATCTCCCAATAAGGAGCCGCCCAGCACCGCATTGCCGATCAATGAGGAGAATGAAGCGCCGAAAAGACCGATAAAAAAGAGGTGTGAAGCGTAGGTTCCCAAAAGAGGTTCCAATGCACGGCCCATTTCAGCAGCTGAGCTTAATTTAATTCCCTGGGGATGAAGAGTATTGGCTGCGCACACCATTACGGCTGCACTCATGATTCCAAGGATAATAATCCCGATTCTACTTCCTATAATTTGCCGCTTCAAAGTCTCGTGGGTCGGCGATAACTTTCTTCTTGATTGCACCAGATAGCTTTGATAAAATGCACCGACGATGGAAAAACAGGACGCTGTAAAAGCAATAATTAATCCTACAGAAGCGGGCGGGATACTCGGTAAAAATCCGAAGAAAAAGTCATGCGATGGCGTTTTGATCATAATAGCTGTGGAAAGAAAAGCAAATAACATGAGTATGATAAGCGCTAGCATGAGCTTTTCCAATAGCGCATAGAAGGACTTAAAGAATAATAATAGAATGCCGATCACGTTAAAAACGATGATCCATATCTTAGGATTACTACCCGTGGCTTCTGAAACAGCGATGGAGACACCTGTAGCATTCCCGGATTGAAAGCATGTCGACACGACGAAGATTCCCAGACCGATGATAATGGAAGTTGTTTTTCCAAATTTGTTGCGAATGATGGCGAGTAACGACTCGTCGCGAGCAATGCCGATACGTGCAGCCATATTGGTAAATACCATCATAAAGAAAATAGCGACAACGACAACCCATAATAGGGAAAAACCGTAATCTGCGCCCATTTTGGATGTGATGGTCATTTTACTGGGGCCGAAAACCAGGGCAGCGGTAATAATGCCTGGCCCTAAAATTGAAAGCCAATTTTTAAGTATAGAAGTCTTGGGCTCGTGTTGGTGTTCCATAGAATTTATCGTAATGAGGTTAAATGCTGTTGGTTGATTGTACTGGCAGAATTTCCAAAATGTGTGCGGATATAATTGGTGATTTCAACAATGTCTTCATCTTTCAGAAAGGAAAAAGAGGGCATCGTACTCTCGTATTTTGCTCCACCGATATGCTTGTCTTTCAGTCCATGTAAGATAACTCGCAATAAATCCTTTGGATTGCCGTTGACAAGGGTCGAATTGGCCAATGGTGGAAATGTATTGTTGAGTCCTTTTCCGTCTGCTTTGTGACAGGAAGCACAATACGCTTCATATAGTGTTTGTCCAGTTTTGGCCGGATTGTTCATTACTTTGGATGTAGTGGGTTTAATAATTGGAGCCGAGGCCTTATCCGTGATGCGGAGGCGATAGATCACATCATCATCGGATTGTGGAAATCCCTTTTGGGGATTCCAGTCGCGGTTGCTGGAACAGAAGTAAATATCTCCATTGGGTAAAGTCAATACCGAGCGGAGGCGACCAAGCTGATCTTTGAATAAGACCTTCTCATCGACGATCTGCTGGCCATTGGCGGATAATTTTAGGATGCGTAAAGATTGATTTTTTAACGTCGCAAGCAGTAAACTATGCTTCCATTCGGGGATAACACCGGATCCATAATAGGCCAGTCCTGATGGTGCAACGACGGGAGTCCAGGATTTAATGGGTTCCTGCCTTGGCGAGCGTTTTGCAATCGCCTTTTCCTTATCGGTATCAATCATGCCTTCGATCTGTGGCCAGCCATAGTTTTTAAGCGGTCGTATCAAATTGATTTCATCCTCAATAGCATCGCCATGCTCAGATGTGTAGATCAGGCCTTTGGCGTCGTGCGTAAGCCCCTGCATGTTCCGAAACCCCCATGCATATACATAACTATTTGCAATCGGGTTATCTTTTGGGATGCTTCCATCAAGATTGAGGCGCAAGATTTTGCCGTTCAAAGTGCTGCTGTCCTGGGCGAAGGTATCACTTGCGGCATCTCCTGTGGCCCAATAGACTTTTTTGTCGGTTGAGACAATCACTCTAGAACCGTTGTGCCCGGTATTCCCCGGTATTTGCAACAGCAATTTTGGATGTGCGAGCTTGCCTTCTGGGCTGTATTCGTATCGATATAAATTGGAAAAAATGGAGCTATCTTTCTTGCTGGTATAAGAAAGGTAAAGGTAGGCTTGCTGACCTTCCGGTTGATACAGTGCCATTCCTAATAGTCCCAAAGTGCGCTGATGATACACGTCAGCTAGGCTGTCTATTAAAGTAACTGCTTTCGTCTTTATATCCAGCTTTCGTATACTTCCACTGATTTCGGAAAACAAGATGGCATCGTTGACTTTGTCGTATTGCAAGTCCCAAGGGACATGGAGCTTTGTAGCTTCTTTCGATAGCGACAGTACACTATGTTCAAGCTGGATGCTGTTTATTGCCGCGCTTTCTGTCTCCGTTTTTGCAACACAGGAAGAAAGCAGGGGCATTAGCAATGCAAGCCAGATATATGTTTGTTTTTTCATATAGGATCTGCGGTTACTCCTTTGATTTATTTGGTTAGTCAAATGTAGTTTAATAAAAATAAATATACAAAAAATAAGTTAAATTGTATACAAAATTATTTTATCAAATAGATTTTTGTGCCACTAAGGATTGAATTCTCTATTGAAAGCTATAGTTCGATAGGCTAAACATGCTGCTACATTCATTACGATTTGTAAAAAAATAAAAAAAATAGTGAATTGTATACAAAAAATATATATTATTGTATTCACTATGATAAAGTAAGAAAAGCGATATAAATCGTATTCGAATTAAAAATTGCTTTTTCTTAAAAAATACCAATAAACTAAAGAGCTTATAAATCATTTATTTAACCACTTTAACCTGAGTATTCATGATACTAAAGCAGATTAAAATCCGGGATGTAATAAACAGGAGTTGCCTATTAATAGGGCTGCCTTTTATTTCAATGGCGACCTTTGCAAATACGCCTTCTTCCCTTAATAATGGAAAGATTCCGATCTTGAATGTTTTGAACCCGTCGACGGGTTTAGCTAAATTTCAGCAACAGCTCGTTGGGCAGGTGCTGGATGCCAAAGGGCAAGCCTTGTCTGGCGTAGAGGTGCGTAACCTTAGAAATTCGACCGTCAGCGTTACGGATCAGGAGGGGCGTTTTAAGTTAACTGGTGCCATTTCGGATCAGATTCAATTTCGGTTAATTGGTTTTAGTACAAAAGTGGTATCAGGAAAAGAAGTACAGGCTGTAGTGCTTGAAGCAAGTGAAAGCGCGCTGGATGAAGTGGTTGTGGTCGGTTATGGCAAGCAGAAAAAAGGCAACTTGACCGGAGCAGTAGCTAGTGTCAATTTTGATCAGTCGACTTCAAGTCGGGGGCTTTCAAATGCTTCTCAAGCATTGCAAGGTGTTATTCCTGGCTTAGCAGTGAGTCAAAATTCTGGAATGGCCGGAAATAACGCGGCAGATCTTTTGATCAGGGGCTTAGGGACTGTCAATAGTGCTGGACCTCTGATCGTGGTAGATGGCATGCCCGACGTGAATATGAACCGTGTGAACGTCAATGATATTGAAAGTGTCACCGTTTTGAAAGATGCTTCATCGGCAGCAGTGTATGGTTCCAGGGCAGCTAATGGAGTTGTCTTGATTACGACAAAATCTGGTAAAAGAAACAGTAAAACGGCTATCTCTTTTAATGCTAACAGGTCGCTGGTCAAACCCACTCGCTCTTTTGATTTTGTGAATAATTACGCAAAAGCGATGACGGCTACGCAAAGAGCCCAAGCTTATAATACAGCTGCATCTGCATTCAATTTTAAAAATGGGACGATCGACGAGTGGTTGACTTTAAGTATGATCGATCCAAGATTGTATCCGAGTACCGATTGGTGGGATGTCATTCTCCGCAATGGTCAAAGTGGTAATTATAACGTTTCTATCAACGGGGGTACTGAAAATAATAATTACTATTTATCAGTCGGTATGCTTGACGAGAAAGGGATACAGATTAATAATGATTTTAAACGTTACAATGCTGCATTTAACTTTGAAACCAAGGTGATGAATACGATTGGCGCTGGAGTCAGGTTTTCGGGCAACTGGTCTGACTACCGGTATAATTACGAGGACGGTATGACTGCAAACTCGACCAGTGGAATGGATTTGTTTACTTCCCCTGCAGGCATATTGCCTTACGACCCTGTTACAGGATATTATGGCGGTGCGATGTCTTACAACGAAAGTCCACAGGCCAATAATATTTATGCGGATTACATGACACGCAACCAAAACCATATGAATCAAAAACAGGCTTTGGTGAATGGATATTTAAACTGGAAACCATTTAAAGGGTTTGAGGCCAAAATAGATTATGCCCTAAATTATGATACCCGTTTTCAATGGAAGGCAGATATGCCGACAAAATTATATAATATCCGGACGGGATTGTCTATCCGGGATCTTGTTCCAACAAATGATGGTATTTATAATACCGACAGAAACAACTACAAAACACAGCTGAACTTCAAGCTGAGTTACGACCATAAGTTTGGTGCCAATCATGATTTTTCTGCTCTGGCCGTGTATTCGGAAGAATATTGGAATAATCGTGTGCTGGCGGGGAGCCGGTTGGATCGCTTACACCCGAGTTTGCATGAAATCGATGGTGCTTCCGAAGATGTGCAAAATGTTTCTGGATCATCCTCCGCAGAAGGTCTCCGTTCTTATATTGGCCGATTGAATTATACGGCTTTTGGAAAATACATGTTTGAAGGGAACTTTAGGGTAGACGGTTCTTCCCGGTTCTTGCCGGGCGATCAATATGGGTTCTTTCCTTCTGCCGCAGTGGGTTGGCGAATTTCGGATGAGGTATTCATGAGGTCACTCAAAGATAAAATCAAAATGAGTTCGGCCAAATTCAGAGCTTCTTATGGTTCTTTGGGTAATAATAGTGGTGTAGGCTTGTATGAGCAAAAGCAATCTTTGGTCTCCAGTCCTTATTATTTGATCGACAACAGTACAGGTACCGGTTCCGTGGTAAAAGGTCTGATCAATAAGAAACTGATCAACTATGACCTGACCTGGGAAAAGACGCGTGTGTTTAACTTGGGTCTGGATCTTGGCTTCTTTAACAATAAGCTAACCGCTGAGTTGGATTACTACGAAAGAAAAACGATTGGTATGAATCGCCCTTCGGACGTATCGATGCATCTGACAGGTTTATTTACCGCTCCCCGAAGGAATATTGGCGATATGATGAATAAAGGGCTCGAGGCAAATGTGACCTGGAATGACCGAAAAGGGGATGTTGGGTATATGCTGAACTTTAATGTGGGCTATAATAAAAACAAGTTGCTTTCCTGGAACGAACAATTGCAAAGAGGTTCGGTATTTATTGATATGCCTTATAACTTTATTTATGCCTTTGAGTCGCTGGGTATCGCACAATCTTGGCAAGATATTTATAATGCTGTTCCTCAGGGCGCTTCTCCCGGGGATATCTTGTTGAAAGATGTAAATGGTGATGGTAAATTGGATGCGAATGATCGTGTGGCGTATCCAGCGTATCAGTTGGGCAGACCCAAGGTTAATTACGGGTTTAGAGGTTCGGTAGATTACAAAGGCTTTGATTTCTCCTTTCTGCTTCAAGCTGCTACTGGAAGAAAAGAATTTTGGATGAATAAAGCGAATTCGAACTTTTTAGGCACGGCAAATCAGGCCATTACTGAAGACCAGTGGAATAATATGTGGAGCTTAGATAACCGCGATGCCGACTATCCTAAGTTGCTTCCAAGTACGCTGGGGTCAACAAGCCCTAATGGATATTTGAGTACATTTTGGTTGCAAAACATGTCTTATTTAAGGGTGAAAAATCTGCAGCTTGGTTATACTTTTAAGAAAGAATTACTGACGAAGCTTGGTATTCAAAAGTTGCGTGTGTTTGGTTCGGTAGATAATTTAGCGGTATTGACCAGTTTCAAAGGGCTGGATCCGGAAAAAAGTACCTATACCAATGATGCCTATCCAATGACGAAGAGTTTTGTGGTTGGACTGAATGTAGACTTATAATATTTAAACTTATGAAATCGATATATAACATACTGTTTATTTCTTCTTTGCTGCTGCTTGGTTTATCCGCCTGTCGCAAAGATTTGTTAAATCAGAATCCGACAACAACACCAAGTTCCGAAACTTTCTGGGTGAATGAGAATGATGCACTTGCTGCATTAATGGCAAATTATTCCATCTTCAGACCTTGTTTTGATCGCGATTACCATTTTGATGGACATGGAGATTTTCTGAAGATGTACAATACGGGTGCGGCGCCAATCTCAATGACCGTCAATAGTCCCATGAATTATGGTTCTGGAGCTTCTGCAATGTATAGGGCATTATATGGCTCTGTATTCAGTTCTAATTTTGTCATCGAAAATACCAATGCGCGTTTGTTGCCGTTTGCAAAAACAGATGCGGTAAAGCAAACATTGGAAACTATCGTAGCGGAAGCTAGATTGCTGCGCGCCATCGCATATTTTAGGCTGGTTTCCCTTTGGGGTGATGTGCCTTATTTTTATAAGTCGGCACCCGCTCCTGCCGAGGCTGATACGGTACGGAGAATGCCTATTGCACAATTGAAAGATTCCATTATGGCTGATTTGAACTATGCGGTGGACAAATTACCCAATAAAGGGGCTGCTATTGGTAGGGCGGGAAAACCTGCAGCCTTGGCGTTTCGTGGTAAGTTTCAATTGTACTGGGGCTCGTGGAAGAAAAATGGATGGCCCGAATTGGATGGATTTGTCCAGTCTGCTGCGGATGCCAAGGCGGCATATGCTGCCGCTGCTGCGGATTTTAAGCGCGTGATCAATGACTTTGGGATCAAAATGTTTAGAAATGGTGATCCGGGTCAATGGGGTGAATTGGGTAAAGCAGATGTGCTGCCGAATTATTATTATATGTTTATTCCGTCAACAGGTAACTTGAGTCAGGATGAAGAGATGGTCATGGTGCTGACGCATGGTGGTGTCGGAACAAAACAGAGTGAGGAGTATCAGCGGGTATGGACTGGACCGCTGGTGTCTTTGGGGCAGAATCAGGCTATTCCGCGTTATGAACTGGCCGACCGGTATCAATCGACCGTTACCGGAGATTTCTTACCTAAAATGGTGCAGATGGATCCAGTGAAAAATCCAGCCGCACGTACGACGGTAAATTCTGCTGTAAACCCCGAATCGTACCGTAATCGCGATTATCGCATGAAAGCAACTTTGTTGTGGGATTACGAATTGATAATGAGCATGAGCCCTACAGAATTGACCGGCTATATTCCATTTATCTACAAGACTTGGGGGGCAGCAGTGACCGTAAACGGTGTTTCTTATAAATCTTCGTTCACCGATAATACCACCAATCTTTCGGGACTGCAATCGCGTAAATTTGTGCGCAATTATGGCGGTGTGGCGCGTAGCGATGGAAATTACAATTGGCCTTTAATGCGTATCGCTGATGTATACCTGATGTATGCAGAAGCAACCAATGAGGTGGGTGGTCCACAGTCAGATGCAATCGAGCTAGTCAATAAGGTGAGGCGTCGTGGTAATCTGCCGGCACTGGCTGGCGCTAAAACTGCTTCTCGGGACGCCTTCTTTGATGCTATTGAGCAGGAAAGAATTGTTGAGTTGTTTGGTGAAGGTCAACGTCCTTTTGATCTGAGGAGATGGCGTAAACTGGAAACGGCATTTGGTAAACCTTATGGGGATGGGAAATGGTTTCAGGATAGCTTTGGTAATAATTGGGAGCGCTTTTTCTTCAATGAGTCTGAATTGACGTATCAAAGATGTTATATCTATCAAATTCCAGAAACAGAACGTTCAAGAAATCCGAATTTAACACAAAATATGCCTTGGAAATAATATGGTAACACTTGACTGTAATAAAATGAAATATACGTTATTTTTAATCGGAATGCTATTTGTTAGCTTGTCCGGTTGTAAGGAAGATTATCCAATCGATGAGGATGGTTTATTGATCACAAATAGGTCGGAATGTTATGTCAGTAGTTTTGAGCTTTTGGGGGCTGATTTTCAGACAGTACGTACGAAGGCTGCTGTAGTTGATACCCTCGCGCAGACCATCAACGTAGAGGTGCTATTTGGCACAGATTTGAAAAATTTATACCCACAGTTTTCATTGGTCACTGATGCGGTACTTGATCCTAAGATTTTAGGAAAGGAAGATTTTTCCAATTTGGGTACGCCGCGCGAATGGACTGTCGTGTCGGGAAACAGAAAGGTGCGCAAGACTTATAAGGTTTATTTGACAGTACAAAAATAAGGAAGCAGATGAAAACAAATTATTTAAAAATAGGGCTGTTATCTCTCGGATTTGGATTCTTGTTGTTCGTTTCTTGTAAAGAAGAAGCTTATGAAGTTCCAAAAGCAAAAGATGGCTTACAAAACGATATCATTAAACGTTCTCTAGGACCCAATGTGGCTGGTTCTACACTAGATTTTGCTTATGCTGCGGCGATATTGCCGGATCAGGGAAAACTGACCTCTATTTCGGTCGAGGCCAGTATTGTGGGGGATGAAGGTACAATGCTTGAAAATAAATCATATGCTACAAGTAGTACAGGGGCTGATGTCGGTGTTGTCGTTGGTGATCCGGCAACCGTAAATGGAAATAGCATGGAGGTAAAGTTTACAAAAGATACCTCAGCTTCAACCTTGCGCTATAGTTATAAAATACCGGCAGCGGCAAAGGGCAAAGCCGTTACCTTTACCTTCAGGGCAAAGGCCAGTAATGGACAGGAGATCACATTGAAAACGGAAGCTTATGCGATCCGTAATATGGATATGGCTTTGGACTTGACGGGGAAGGATGGCGCGGCTTGCTTTTTTTCTGTTGCCGACTTGAAATGGTATACTGCGGCAGAAGCGGCAGCAAACCCGGATAAAATTGATTTTGTTTATTTGTACCGGGCATTGCCGACAGTGACCTATGCACATTCCTTGGTCGCGCCCACGGCGGATACCGGCTATTTTCCGAGTTTCACTTTGCCGGCAGGATTAACCAATAAAACGAAGATTGTGAAGGCTTGGACCGTGCGCGACCAGCAGCTGGCAAGATTGCAATATAGTGTATTTGTGGATGATATGGATCTGGAAGATAAATCTTTTGCAGATGCCCCGGATTTTGCCATTAATCTCAAAGCTGAAGCAGGAATATGGGTGCAGACAGCCGATGGTAAATACAACGCTTATGTATTTGTGAATAGCGTAAATAATACCACCAAAGAAATGAAGATAAGTGTAAAAAGATTGCAAGTAAAATAAGGATATGGGTGTGAGGATATGGCTAAAAGTCAAGTTAGGCATGTTGGGGGTCGCTTTTATGGCGATCCTCGGTAGCGCCTACGGGCAACAGGCAAAGGTCACTTCGGTAAAAGGTAAGGCGCAGGATCTGCAGGTACAGGTAGATATCCCGGCTGCAGGTGTCTATAGCTTAACTTCGGAAGGTGAAGTGACTGATTTGAATAAAATAAAAGCCGCCGATAAAACGGGTATGGTGACACTGTATGCTACGATTGAGGTTCGTGCTTCGCGACCGACCAAGCGTATCGTATTTGATAGTTTTAGGGGTGCGAAGCAGGATCTCGGTAAATTCTATTTTGAGAAAGGTAAGCAAACGGTCAATATGCTGTTGCCTGCCGATTTTAAGGTTAAAGCTGTTTCGATCCATGCATTTGTACCACCAGTTGTGCCTCTTGCGGCAGAAAATTATAAACCCCGTATTGTTCCGCCTGCAGGACATCCCCGATTATGGGTGAATAATGAATCTTTGCTGCTCGTTAAAGGTAGGCTTAAAGAGGCTGATCATCTGGAGGCGTGGGAAAAAGTGAAAGCGCTTGCGCTGCAGCCTGTTCAGTTTACTTTCGATCCGGATAAAGAAACGTTTTACGACGAAAAGCTCGAGCGCGCTATCGAAGCTAAAGCATTTTATTACCTGATGTCTGACGACCAAAAAATAGGGAAGGAGGCGGTGGTACTGGCAGATCAGTACTTAGAAATGTTGGAGTTTGGGAACGTATCCTATGGAGATATAACGCGTGAGTTAGGGCGTGCTATTTATACCGGAGCGTTGGTTTATGACTGGTGTTACGCTTTGTTGGATATGCGCACCAAAACAGGCTTACATAAAAATATGATGCGTCTGGCGCAGGATATGGAAATTGGCTGGCCACCGTTTTATGGTATCGAAAGTATTATTAATGGACATGGGAACGAGGCGCAGATATCGCGCGATTTGCTTGCAATGAGTATTGCTTTGTATGACGAAGATCCCGTACCTTATAAATATACTTCCTATTCCATTTTGGAAGAATTGGTTCCGATGCGCAAGTTTGAGTATCAGTCGCCGCGTCATAATCAAGGGGTTGATTACGGCGGATATCGTTTTGGCTGGGAAATGCATGGTGCCTGGTTGTTTGACCGCATGCTGGGCTATCCAGTTTTCGATGATAATATCAAAAATATGCCGTACTATTGGCTCTACATGCGGACGCCGGATGGTAAAATGTTGCGTGACGGAGATATGTTCAACGTAAAGTACAACAGCAGTGATGACTTCTATTGGAAAAATCCCCAAACCATGCTTCTTTGTTATGCTTATTCAGGTGATCCGGTAATCAAGGCTGAGTTTATCAAGCAGGGCAGTTTGCCAGATAATCCAATCTTGTTTCTCTTGTTGGACGATCCTAAATTGAAACCAGATTTTGGACGTGATAAAATGCCGTTGACCAAAGATTTTGGACCTATTTTAGGGTCTATGGTTGCCCGCACAGGATGGAGTGAAGATAAAGAAAGTTCTAATGTTGTTGCAGAGATTAAGGGGGGTGGTTATCATTTCGGCAATCATCAGCATGCAGATGCTGGGGCTTTACAGATTTACCACCATGGAATTCAGGTCGGCGATCTGGGTTTGTATCTTTCGTATGGCTCTCCCTATGATTTTAACTTTAATAAACGGTCGGTCTCGCACAGTATGATGCTGGTGCGTGATCCTGTCGAGCCCCTTTTGTTCCGAACAAAAACCAATGATGGTGGAACGCGCTTCAGTCAGCGTTTTCCGAGGACGGTTGATGAAGTTATCCATGATTCGTGGTATCATACCGGTGAAATTAGGGCTTCAGCTTTCGGTCCGGATCCCATTCAGCCGAACTACAGCTATTTTAATGTAGATCTAACCGCAGCATACACGGCTAAAGTAAAAGCTTATGCTAAAAGTTTCTTATTTCTGAATTTAAAGAGAAAGGATGTGCCGGCTATCATTGTGCTATTGGACGAGCTGGAAACGAACGATCGAAAATTTGAGCCCTATTGGCAGATTAATACCCTGGAAAAGCCAGTGAAGACGGAACAAGGATTTGTGCTGAGCAGTACGTTTAAAAATGTAGCTGGTTCAACTTATGTGGATCTGCTGAAACCGAAGCTAGCGGACAGTGAGGTTAATATGTATTCAGGCGATTCGACAGCTTTTGTTTTTGGTGATCTTTATCACGTGAAATCTCCTTGGCCAGAGGCACGGGGAACGCGGATTATGGTTTCTCCTAAACAGCAAAATAATCAGTTTAGTTATGCTTCGGTTTTTCAGATGACGGAAAGCGGCTCTTCAAAATTACCATTGCACTACGACGAAAAATCGAATTATTACATCATCAAAGTAGCTGATCGTTTGCTTGTTATTGCAAAACCAAACCGATATCTTGATGAGCCTATTGAGCTTGTGGTGCCGGGAGATCAGTCTTATGAAGTTGTTGTGGTTGGGTTGAAAGATGGTTTCTGGAATATGAAAAGTTCATTAAAAAATAGTAGCTTTAATATAAATGTTCTTAAGGGAAATCATACAACCAGTTGGAAATCTAAAGCCGAAACTATTTATTTATCTCCGGGTAGGCGGTATGATGCCCAAGAAGGAAGGATTAATTAAAGAATATATTGTTTAAATTTTTTTAATGATTTTGTATTCTTATTTTTGTGCCAAATTGTATACAATATGAAAGAGGATTCGCTTGCCTATAAGGTTTATTTAGAAGTGCGTAAGAAAATTTTGTCTAGTCAACTGGTTGGGGGGGCAAGATTGGTGGAGAGCGCTTGGGCAGATAAGCTTAATGTAAGCAGAGTTGCTGTTCGCGAGGCATTTATGCGTTTAGCTGGAGAAAGTCTGGTTGAATTTGGTGAAAAAGGTGGTTGTTTTGTGAAGAAAATGACGGTCGAAGATGTAAAGGATATTCGTGAACTTCGAGAACTTCTCGAAATAGGGGCCTTGAAGATTTTGTTTTCAAAGAAAAATAAACAACTTATCGAAGATTTGGAATTGATATGCAATGATTTTTCTGAAATGGTTAGCAAAGGGTATTATGGTGGTGCGTGTGAAGCGGATGTACGCTTTCATGAGCGGATTATTGAGGGGACCTGTAATTCAAGATTAATTTCCATTTACAAGAACAGTAATATCCCTTTATTTCATATGAAACTTGGAGCTATTATGGGCCAAATGGAGGATTATTTGGATACGGAAAAAGAGCATCGTGCGATTGTGGATGCGCTGAAAGCTGATGATTGGAATAAGGCTTACACTACGCTGGTGCATCATTTGGATCGAGGTGAGCAGGAAGCTTTGGAATTAGTTTAGTATTTTTGGTTTTTATAGCGGGTCTATTGGTTACAATAGACCCTTTTTTGTACAGTCCCACTGTAATAATTGCCCATTTTGGGCTTCGGTAACAATTAGTCCTTGAATGCCTTGTCGATCCAAGGCACAATTCGTTGGATTCATTCCAGGAGTAAAAATTTCCTTTGTAGTCTTGCTGTTGATATCCATCGAGAGGATGTGCTGTGATCCATAGATTGCCGCAAAAAGATGGTTATCATGACTTAAAGCTATCCCGTCTGGGCCGATGCTCCCGCCTGTTTCTAGGAATTTTTCACTATGTTCTACCTGACATGATATAGGATTCCAGCGCATTCGCCATATCCATTTGGTACCTGTTTCGGCCACGAAGAGCGAACAGTGATCTGCTGCGAAGGCCAATCCGTTTGGATAGAATAAATCGGTTTGGATTTTAGCAAGCAAGCCATGTGTATTCAGGCAACAGAGGTATCCTGTGCCATCCGCTAAGTCATCTCCTGGGCAGGTAAACAATAGGTTGCCAAGTCGGTCAAAACATAAATCGTTGGGCATCTTTAAGGGTTTTCCTTTAATTTCTGTAGTGATGGTCGTGCATTTTTTGTGAATGGGATCATAGTAGCGTATGCTATTTTGTTGTGAATCGCAAAACCAGATATTTCCTTTTTTGTCTATCGCAATCCCATTGGGATGGCCGCCAACGGCTATTCTGCTATGCCGATTGTTTTTATAGTAAACCAAGTTTCCTGCTTCTTTCTCGACAAGCCATATGTTGCCCTTATGATCGAAAGCCGGGCCCTCCGGAAATTGAAGTCCGTCTAAAAGAATATTCATTTTTAAAAATTTTAAAATTTATTTTAAATGTATACAAAAATATCGTAATTTGGTATACATAAAGTAATGCGAATTTAAATACAAATTGCTGCGTCATACGCAGCCGTAATGATCCAATTATAACAATAATAAATAGCAAAATTTTTAATAAGCATGCAAGAAAATGAAAAATCATCCGCTATACTGCGGGAGAATGCAAGATGGATACCTGGTGGAGTGGTGTCCTTAAACAGGAAGTCAGATCCTAATATCTGCTTCGTAAAAGGAGAGGGCAGCCAAGTCGAAGATATTGACGGCAATAGGTACATTGATTATCAGGCCGGATTTGCAGCATCTTTTTTGGGGCATAATGATCCCGATGTCAATGCTGCAGTGTTGCAGACATTGCAGGAGCAGCAAGTGTTGATGGGAGCAGGGCCAACCTTATTAGAAGGTGAATTTGCAGAGCTTTTTTGTCAGTCTGTTCCTTCCGTGGAGAGTGTTCAGATCACGACGACAGGATCGGAAGCAACTTACCATGCCATCCGTATTGCCCGGGCTGTAACAGGGCGTGATCACGTGATTGTGATGCAGGGCGGGTATAATGGTTGGCATAATGATGTGTCGTGTAATGTGATCAGCCAACGTGCAGATGTGGGGTCGTACCAAAGCCCTGGGGAATATCCTTTCGATTCATTAAGTGCCGGTGTTCCCAAAAACCACAGCGATTTAGTCCATATTGTGAACTATAATGATTTAGAAAGCGTGCTGTATGTGGTTCAAAAATATGATGTTGCTTGTATTTTATTGGAACCGATTTTACAGAATATTGGAATTGTAAAGCCACAGGAAGGTTATTTGGAGGGTTTGCGTAAAATGGCCGACGAGCAGGGATTTCTATTGATCTTTGATGAAGTGAAAACCGGATTTCGACACGCACTGGGCGGATACCAGTCGATCTGCGGTATTCAACCAGATCTTTCAACATTCGGAAAGGCGGTTGCAAACGGCTATCCATTGGGTGTTATTGCAGGAAAGAAAAAATATATGGATTACTTTGTGGATCCCGACAAATCCAAAAGAGTTATGATTGCCGGTACTTTTAATGCTTTTCCATTAACTACTGCGGCGGCAATTGCGACATTGAAAAAATTGGGTAGCTCCAAACATGGCGTTTATGCCCATGTCGAAGCATTAGGTGCGCGTTTGGAGCAAGGATATAAGGAAATATTTCCTAAATTAGGCATACCATTTTATGTCGCACGACAAGGATCTGCCTTCTGTACATATTTTATGGATCATGCGCCTGTGAATTTTCATGATATTTTGGATAACCACAACTTTGAATTGGATACCCAATATCGTAAGAAGCTCATTAAAGAGGGAATTTTCAATTTTCCAGCGCCAATTAAACAAGGAAGTATCTCCTTTGCACATACTGAGGAGGATATTGACAGGACTTTGGAAGCAACTGAACGCGTGATAAAAAGTTTGTAAACCCTAACTATGAAAATAACCGCTATTGAAACCTTTGTGTGCCATGCGCGCATGCGAAATTGGATTTTTGTCAAAATCATCACCGACCAGCCTGGTCTTTGGGGCTGGGGCGAAGCCACATTAGAATGGCACACGCAGAGTGTGGTCGGTGCAATCAAAGATATTTCTCAATTGTTGATCGGGGAGGATCCTCGTCGTATCGAGTATCTATGGCAGATGATGTATAGACAACACTTCTGGCATGGAAACGGGATCGTTCGAGGTACGGCCATCAGTGGTATTGATATCGCCTTATGGGATATTCTGGGCAAAATACACAATGTTCCTTGTCATGAGCTGTGGGGCGGCCGAGTACGTGATTATATTCGTTTGTATTGTCATTTAGGAGGTGGTCGCATGGAGGATTTTTATGAGACGGCTCCAGATGATGCGAAGAGATTTGGTGATCTTGCGCTGAAAGCCGTTGATGAAGGTTTTACAGCTTTTAAATCGATGGCTGTTCCTGAAACCATGTCTTTAGAAGGTCTTCGCCCAATTAAATATGCAGAGGCTTGTGTAAAGGCCATGCGTGATGCGGTGGGCGACGATATTGACATCATGGTAGATTGTCACGCGCGGCCTAGTCCACGTATGGGGATGCAGTTTGCTAAAGCGCTGGAGCCTTATGGGCTGTATTTTTTTGAAGAACCCTGCTGGCCAGAGACCATGGAAGATATTGCCTTAATCCAGCGTGCTGTTACCACACCTATTGCTTCGGGCGAACGATTGATTGGTGTACATGCATTCCGGGATATGCTCGAGAGGCGCGCGGTGAGTGTGATTCAACCCGATATCACTCATTGCGGCGGTCTTTCTGAAGCGCGTAAGATCGGGGCTTTGGCTGATGCCTATCGTGTGTCAATGGCACCACATAATCCACAGGGCCCTGTGAGTACAGCAGCCTCTATCGAGCTGGGTTTTGCAACACCTTCCTATATTATTTGTGAGAGCGTGCATAAGGACGTCGAATGGCGGCAGGATGTAGTTACCGAAGGGTTTAAGGTTCAGGAGAAAGGGCGTATTGTGCTTCCGAATACACGACCTGGATTGGGTATTGAAATCAATGAAGAAGAAGTGAAGAGACATCCTTTTCAGCAGGAGATATTGCAGCGAACATTTTACAAGGATGGTAGCGTAGGGGATTGGTAGTCTTAATATTGGTACTCTTAAAATAGCGTAGATGGAGGAATTTAAGAATAAAGTTGTGTTGATCAGCGGGGGGCTCGGTGATATCGGAAGAGCAATGGCTGAGGCATTTTTAGCGCAGCAGGCCATCGTCTGTATCTCAGATCGGTTTGAACCCCATATCGCTAACGAGCGATGGCCGCTATTAGGAAGATCCCAAACTGGCATCTTTTACGATCAGGTTGATGTGGCTGATGCAGCACAGGTGGACGCCTGGGTTGCACGCATACATCGCGAGTTTGGGGCGATATCCGTTGGGATTGCCAATGCTGCCTGTGTTACGATCAAAGATTTTAGGACATTGACAAGCCACGAATGGCGGAATGAAATGGCCGTTAATCTTGATGGTGCATTTTTTATGGCCAATGCCTGTGCAAAATCATTTATAGCGGGTGGTACTGCGGGTTCAATTGTATTTCTCGGTAGCTGGGCAGCACATGCAGTCCATCAGAATTTACCGGCTTACAGTGTTTCGAAGGCAGGGATAAGGATGCTCTGTCAGGCCTTGGCACTTGAGTATGCCAAAGATGGGATTCGCATCAATGAAATTGCGCCAGGCTATGTCAATGCAGGATTGAGTAAAATTGTATGGTCGACAAATAGTGAACTTCAGGAAAAAGCAAAAGCGATCGTGCCCCTCGGTGAGATCATCGAAGCTGATGAGATCGCTAAACAGGTCCTTTGGATTTGTTCAGACAACTGTAAGCATATGACTGGTACTTCTATTGTGATGGATGGCGGTCTTTCCTTGATTAGACCTTAGGCTATGAAACAAAAAGATAGCTTTAAAGATACAACAGGAAGGTTGGCCGCAAGGTTCGGACTTAGTCAGGCTGATATTACGCCGCCGATCGGTATTTATTCCCGTAATTGGGGTGCTGCTGCCTTTGATCAGGCGACAGCTATCCACCAGCCGCTGATGATGCATTGTTTGTATATCGCATCCTTTGATCAACCGCCTGCAATTATAGTAACTGCAGACCTGGGCTGGTGGAAAAATGCAGCCGATGAGAAAGCTTTGCGCTTTGCGCTACTTGAGCATTTTGATCTCGATGAATCGCAGCTGATTTTTGCACTATCACATACACATGCAGGCCCAAGTATCTGTTCGAGCGATGCCGGGCAGCCTGGCGGACAACTGATTGTGCCTTACCTGAAATTTCTTACACAACAGGCGATATCTTGTATTGAAACGGCACGCAGTACGCTGTTTAAAGGAAGTTTGATCTGGAATTATGGCGTTTGTGATTTGGCAAGCGACCGTGATTTGAAGGTGGATGCACAGTATCTGATTGGTTACAATCCATTGAAAACAGCCGATACAACGCTGTTGGTCGGGCGATTACATGACAGTGCCGAAAATTTAAAGGCGGTTATTTGCAATTATGCATGCCATCCCACAAGTTTTGCTCATGAGAATGACTTGATCTCACCCGATTTCGTAGGCGAAATGCGAAATACGGTGGAAAGCGTGCTTGCTGTACCTTGTCTTTTTTTGCAGGGCGCATCGGGAGATCTGGCTCCACGGAGACAGTATGTAAAGGATCCGACAATAGTAGAAGCCAATGGAAAACAGTTGGGATATGCCGTGCTTGCGACACTGGCCCAAGAACAGCATAGTCATAAAAACTGGGGGTTTAGAGAGGCATTGATTTCAGGAGCTCCATTAGCCTGCTGGGAATTTCAGGAACAGCCTGTTTCAACCGATTTTAGACAAACGGTAGTATCGGTCAAAGTACCTTACAAAAATCTGCCTAGTCCCGAAGCCATTTTAAAGGAATATGAAAGCTGTACCGATCGTGTGCTCAAAGACCGCCTTTGGCGAAAATATAATACATGTAAATCTATTGGGAACAAAAAGGAAGCAATTATTCCCGTATGGATATGGAAAATGGGAGATGCGGTATTAGTAGCCCAGGCCAATGAAGCCTATTCCTGTTACCAAATGGAGGTTAGGGCTCAGTTTCCAGATCACACAATTGTTTTTATCAACATTGCCAATGGATATGTAGGGTATCTCGCACCAAGGGAGCTTTATGATAAGGATATCTATGCCGTGTGGCAAAGCCCTTATGCCAGTGGAAGTCTTGAAATACTTATTGAACAAACGAACTTAGGAATTCAAACATTATTGACCGATGAAACTCGATTGGATTGACATCATTATTTTTGCCGTATACATTATCGGTATAGTGGTACTGGGATTATATGCTTCTCGAAAAAACTCCGTTTCAAAACGTGATTATTTTCTCGCGGGCGATAAGCTGCCCTGGTGGATGATTGGCGGAAGTATCATTGCTGCAAATATCAGCAGCCATCATCTGGTAGGAGCCATGGGCGCTGCTTATAGTCGTGGTTTCGTAGCGATTACCTTGGAGTGGGGAGCCATTCTAATCGGTTTTAATGCATTGCTTTGGATATTTCTGCCATTTTATATCCGAAATGGCTTTTATACGATTCCCGAATACCTCGAAAAAAGATATGGCAATGCTACCCGGGTGCTTTATGCTATTCTGATCTTGTTTACCTATGTATTCGTGGAGATTGGTGCTGTTCTTTATTTGGGTGGCCTTTCGTTACATGCTTTGTTCGGTATTCCTATCCTATACAGTATTTTTGGCATGGCAATTCTAACGGGCTTGTATACGGTGTTAGGGGGGCTGAAGGCGGTAATATGGACAGAAATGGTGCAGCTTGTCATTCTGGTGCTGGGGGGGATAGTTTTGACTTTTGCAACCATCGATGCAGCGGGAGGATTTCAGTCTGTTATCGATTCAACCAAAGATTGGAAAATGTTCTATCCCGCAACTGATCCTGATTTTCCCTGGACCATGTATCTTGGCGGGTTGTTATGTATTAGTGTGTTTTATTGTGCCACAAATCAATTTATTGTGCAGCGCGTATTGGCTGCAAAGAATGAATGGCATGGACGCATGGGGGTAATCTTTGGCGATTACCTTAAATTTTTGGTTCCGCTGATTATTACCATTCCAGCATTGGTTGCTCCTAAATTCTTACCGCATCTCGATCAGCCCGATTTGCTGTTCGCGACCTTGGTAGAAACATTATTGCCCAAAGGTCTGGTAGGGTTGGTTATGGCCGGATTAATCTCGGCAATTATGTCTCATATTTCGGGTGCGATCAATTCCTGTACGACGATTCTGACAGTTGATATCTATGGCCAGTACATTAATAAAAATGCAACGGACTATGAAGCCATCCGTTTTGGGAAGCGCGCCGGAGTAGCGATTATCGTTCTCGGAATCATGAGTGCAGTTGTTCTAATCAGTTATTCGGATAAACCAGTTTTTCTTTATCTAATGAACCTATATGGTCTCTTCACACCAGGTATTGCAACTATGTTTTTGATGGGTGTATTTTGGAAAAGAACAACATCGCAAGGAGCATTGACGGCTGGTTTATTGACCATTCCGCTGTCTTTACTTTTGGAATATGCATTGCCTGAAATGCCATTTTTCAATCGAACTGGTATTGTATTCTGGACATGTATGATCGCTTGTGCAGTAGTCAGTCTAATGACACCTGCGGTTGCAGAAACGAGGTTGACAAATCTTGTGCTCACAGGCGAAACTTTTCAGGTTCCCGATCAGGATAAAGCCGCTTATCGAGGATTTCGAAATCCAACGCTGTGGTGGATAATCATTACGGTGCTTGTACTCTATTTTTATGTACGTTATTTTTAACTTAACTTGTTGCAAGATTTACTTATTAAACGCTTCAAATAAAGGAAAACATGCTGAAAGAACTGCACGAAAAAATTAAAAATATTTTTCCAAAAGTTGTTGCTATACGCCGCCACATCCATCTAAATCCCGAATTGTCCTTCCAGGAGTTCGAGACAAGTGCTTATATTCAGCAAAAACTAGTAGAGTTGAATATGCCATTTAAGGTTGTAGCCAATACCGGTGTAGTTGCTGTGCTGACGGGTGAAAAAGCAATGAGCAATGATATTATTGTGCTGCGGGCTGATATCGATGCATTACCAATCCATGAACAAAACAAGGTGAGTTATAAGTCCCGAAATGAAGGTGTGATGCACGCTTGTGGCCATGACTTTCATACGGCCAATCTTTTGGGCGCAGCGTCAATATTGAATGCGTATAAAGCCGAATTTTCCGGAAAGATCGTTTTCCTGTTTCAGCCTGCGGAGGAAAAGATACCCGGTGGGGCTATCCAAGTTTTGGAATCTGGAATTTTGGAATCTTTTGGTGGTACCATCAAAGCTGTACTAGGGTTACATGTAAGTCCTCGTGTTGCATTGGGGAAGGTCGGTTTGCGTTCCGGCCGGTTTATGGCTTCAAGTGACGAGTTTTATTTTACCATAAAGGGGCGCGGTGGTCATGCTGCAGAGCCGCATAGGGCTATTGATCCGATTATGATCGGTGCACAGTTGCTCACTACCTTGCAGCAGATTGTTAGCCGAAAAGCCAATCCCGATGTACCTTCTGTATTAACCTTCGGACGTTTTATTGGTGATGGGGCAGCTAATGTTATTCCAGAAGAAGTGAAATTAGCTGGAACATTCCGTACAATGGATGAGGTATGGCGCAGGGAGGCACTAGCAACGGTGGCTGAAATAGCAGCCACGCTTCCCATGTCGCTTGGGGCAGAGGTCGATGTTGAAGTACGGCATGGTTACCCTGCTCTTTATAATGATCCTACCTTAACGCAAAAAGTCAAAGCGATTATTGCGGATACAATGGGGGCAGACGTGCCACAGGAACTCGACATCTGGATGGCAGCGGAGGATTTTGCCTATTATTCTTATCGTTATCCTTCGCTGTTTATGTTGATCGGAACTAATAACGATGAACCTTCAACCCAATATGGTCTTCACAATCCACAATTCAACCTTGATGAAAAAGCGTTCGAAACAGCGATGGCTGTTATGGTCAATGCTGCGATCTCCCTTTTGAATGAATCAGATGAATAGAAAAGAATTTTTGATGTCCTCTTTTGCATTTGGACTATCCTATGCCGTTAATGCGAATAACAAGGTGTTTTCAAGGCAAGAGAACGTAAAAAAAATAGGAATCATCGGACTGGACATTACCCATGCTGTGGCATTTACAAGGGCGATCAATACGGCAGATAGCAATCATCCCTATGGAAAATTCAGGGTTGTTGCGGCTTATCCCTATGGAAGTAAAACAATCCCTTTAAGTATCGAGCGTATTCCGAAAATTACAGCGGAAGTGCAACAGCTCGGGGTTTCGATTGTATCAAGTATTGCCGAGCTATTGAAAAAAGTAGATTATGTGCTTTTGGAGACAAATGATGGAAATCTACATTTGGAACAGGCACTTCAAGTAATCAAAGCTAAAAAACCTTTATTTATCGATAAACCAATAGCGAATTCCTATGTGGACGCTTTCAAAATTTTTGAAACGGCAAAAAACTACGATTGTTCTGTATTTTCCTCAAGCTCATTGCGTTACATTAATGGGCTTCAGGAATTGGATCGAGCCAATATTATTGGGGCTGATGTCTATTGTCCGGCGGTAACGGAACCTTCACATAAGGATCTCTATTGGTATGGTATCCATGGGGTTGAAATGTTATTTGCGTTGATGGGACCGGGATGTCGTTCGGTGAGGACTGTTCAGGAAGAGGGTACTTCGTTTTATGTTGGGGACTGGTCGGATGGAAGAATTGCCTCACTTCGGGGCATTCGCGAGGGGAAGGATGATTTTGGTGGTACGGTTTTTTTGAAAGATCAGATTGTACATTTGGGACAATTTATGGGCTATGGCCCCTTGTTGGATAAGATCCTTACGTTTTTCGAAACGGGCGTAAGTCCGGTGGACGAAAAGGAAACCTTGGCAATATGCGCATTTATTGACGCCGCCGAAGAAAGTAAATTAAACGGTGGCAAGGCAGTTTTGCTTCAAAAATAGAGGCGGCGGTTTCAAAAATAAAGGATAGAGCCTGCTTAATAATTACTCGCCACCGTAATCAACAATGGACTATTAAAGATTGAAGCGGGGGATATGACGGTTTCGTTCAGGGGAACAGTATTGCCATAACGCTCTTTCAATTTAGCTTTTACTTCGGGACTGCTTAAATCAAAATCTTTCAGCTTTTCCAGCTTCCCAATTTCGATGTCTGCTCCACGTTGGTATATTTTCCAGATCAATTCCGAGCAATAGATCTTATCGTCTGACCATTCGAATGTCGCGTCGTAATTTTTGCCGATAAAATTTTTGCCGATTGCTTTGATTTTGGCTATTGTCGAGCTGTTTAGTATATTGTTGGCATTTTTGAGGCGTTTGACGGCGTAATGTTGCTTTTCGCCACGCGCAATCCAGTGTTCCAGCTTCGTTACAGTTACAGGCTGTACGGCTTCCAACACGTAAGGTTTGCCTTGTTCGTAAAAAATAATGCCACAATGGGAATAGGGAGAACGTGTTGCTAATTGGATGGCCTTGCATTGTGGTGAAATAGAAGACTGAAAGATCATATCGCCATCGTTGAACTGGGGCAATTTTGAATTAGCTTTCGATTGCTTGGAAATCATTGGCTTTTTTTGCGCATGGACTGGTAGCGTCAGCGCTGTAGTGATCATAAGATAACTAACAAGAGATATCAGGTAAATAAGTGTCTTTTTCATTGTTTTATCGATGAAGTTACTGAAATAGTTTCATGATTTTCTTTGACTTGGTCCTTTCGGCGAGTTGGAAAGCAGATAATACGTCGGATTCATATTGATATACTTTCTCCGTGCTGGCACCTTTCTGCAAAAGATAATCTATGGCTATTTTGTTTTTCATTAAGATCGCTTTTCCAAGTAATGTACATTGTGTGAAGCTATAATCTGCTTTAACTTCATCTATACCCAGACGGTTCAGACTATTTAAAGAAGCTTTACGGATAAAATCCATGTCATTTTTTTCTATTGCCATCTTCAAGACTTCGAAATCATTAAATTGTCTATTTCGAGGCAGAAATAAGCGGTAAAATTGTTTGGCAATAGCATACTGATCCTTTTCTAAAATCCGATGAATGGCATTGCTGCTAAATTCCTCTACTGTGGAAAATCCATGCAGCTGACTAAAAAATAAAAGTATATTTTCAAAAGGGAGCATGGTCGTTTCGAGTTGCAGGAGGCCATGGAGGTCATTCGTGTCAAACAGCTCCTCTATGTGCTTCAGACTATCCAACGTCATCGTGCGAACTGCCGGCTGCATGCTAGGCAGCCAATTTGAGGATTTGGATACAACAAATCTGTGGTCGGTAATCTTATAACTGGCGGAAATGGGAGGAGTATCAAAGCTAATGATCGTTATTATTGTATCGGATAGCTCATAGTGCTTTGATCGAAGGTGCTCTACCGTTGAATTTGTAAATACCGCGTTTAAATCAACCTGAATTGTGTTGATTTGATTCTCCTCAGCCGACAAATTGTAACAAAGTATTCCTTGGTCGCTGATGTAAAAGGGCAGTTTGTCGCCTGTCTGTTGCTGTATATCAAACACCATACTGCTTTGGGATGAAAAAAGTACCGTTGGCAGGAATGATAGCCAACAAAGTAAGTAAAGACCTGTTTTTAGCCATTGGCGATTAATAGGATAAAATGATCGCATAATTAATCGTGATACTGTTCTAAAAACTGATTGATCTGATTCGTTAGACCGAAAGATTCTGTTTCCAATAAATTGATTTCAGCCTCTATCTCGGTTGTCGTCGGTGATAAGGTTAGCTTTTGGTACACCTGAATGTCCAGTTCCAAAACAGCTAATTGCAGCGCTAACAGATGCTTTCCCTCGGTAGTATGGAGCTGCAGTTCGTTGAAGGCATGTTTTAAACGTTCCAGTTCAGCAATTGACTTTTGAAAGTCATTTTCATCGGCCTTGCCAAAGTTCGGATAGGTTTCACCCAAGGTACGAAAAGCATCGAGGTATTCTTCCTCTGACATTTCATAAATATTCGAATAGAGCATATTGTACGCATCGATGGCGTCATAGGTCTCCTCATCCATTAAGTCTTCGCGATAGTTTTCGACCAATTGGTTGATGTCTTGAGATTCAATTTGTATGATTGATTCAATATCTTGTTTGATAAGATTGGCTAATTCCATGCTTTATGCTTAAATAAATCAAAGTCTCTCTCAGCCTACAAATGTGCTGACAAAGATTTTCGTGACTATGGTATAGACAAAGATCATGTTTTATCGTAAAATTTCAATCCCTATAATCCGCTAATTTCGATGAAAACCAGATCGATTTTTTCGTTACACAGATTTTTTCAAATTATTTAACTGGTTTTCAGTGCTGTATGTTCTATTTTAATTTTTATGAGTAAAAAGTACTCAATATATTTTGCAGCGTTAAATTTAATCTCCATATTTGTTGAGTAAAAAATACTCAACAGGATAAAGGAAAATTAGAAGTTATGATTGTATTAAATAAGCATCAGATAGTCACAGAGCAATTTCCAAATGGGGAGACAAAAGTGAAAGATTTTGATCAGTTGATCTTAAAGAACAATCTCATCGAATTTACTTATCAGGAGGATGGCGATTTGATCCGCTTGCTTTTTGTCAAAAAGCGACTGGACGAGGTTCCCTGCGAATCTTGCCGTCTACTGATTCGATATATGCCCTATAGCCGCATGGATCGTAAGATTGAAGGTGATTTGTTTACCTTACAGTATGTGGCTGACTTTATAAATAGTTTACAATTTGATACGGTATCTGTTGTCGAGCCACATTCCAATGTGACGTTGGAGCTCCTGGCGAACAGTGTGGGGATTTATCCGGCACTGGACTGGTTGCCACAATTAATGGAAAAACTTGATTTTTCAGCTCAAGACCGGATTGTTTTTCCGGATAAAGGAGCCGCGGCACGTTATATCAACAGTGGTTATGAAAATAGCTGCATTTTTGAGAAGAAGCGAAACCCACAAACAGGCCGAATCGAAGGGATGGAGCTCAAGGCCGGGGATATTCCGCTCGGGGCAAAATGCATTATTGTCGATGACTTATGTTCTGCAGGTGGAACCTTTCTCTGGGCAGGGAAAATTTTGAAAGAAATGGGAGCTAGTGTGGTCTATCTTTTGGTTACACATTGTGAACCTCGAATTTTTAAAGGCGCATTGCTGGATGATGATTCACCGATAGTCAGTGTGTTTACCACCAATTCAATGATGGATACGGTCCATCCTAAAATAAATTATATCAACTTAACAAATGAGAACCATGTTTAAATCGATGAACAAAAATCCAATCCTTTGGACAGATGGTTACAAATTGTGTCATAAGGATCAATATCCGGATCATACACAATGGGTATACGAAACCTGGACTCCACGCATGTCACGCCTAGAAGGTATCAATCATGTTGTTTTCTTTGGACTTCAAGGGGCACTCGCCGAAATCACCAATTCATTTGATGAGAACTTTTTTGCCCAGCCGGAAGAAAAGGTAGTCGCGGCGTATGAGGAAGCAATCGCATCCGTTTTTGAGCCGACAAACGTTAATTTTGCCTCAACACATGAATCAAAACATATCCGCGATCTGCATCGATTGGGCTATCTCCCAATCAAAGTAAAAGCCTTGCCCGAGGGCAGTCTAGTGCCAATCGGTGTGCCGATGTTTACGATTGAAAATACACATCCGGATTTTTTCTGGCTGCCCGGATATCTGGAGACACAGCTATCCGCTTACGTCTGGTCGCCGATGACTGCGGCGACGATAGCGGATCAATATAAAAGATTGTTGATGGGCTTTGCGGAGACAACGGGCGACGTCAATAAAGTTTTCACCCAAGCCGGAGATTTTTCCATGCGTGGCATGGGTTCTCCCGAAACAGCATATCGTACAGCCGGTGGGCATCTATTAAGCTTCGGTGTATCGGCTACGCTTTCTGTCAGAGAGTATCTGAAATCGTACTACCATGCAAAAAGTGATGTAATGATGTATACCCCATCCACGGAACACAGCGTTATGTGTTCCTATGGAGACGACGAAGTGGAAGCTTTCAGGCATCTCATCACCAACGTCTACCCAAGTGGAAATATCTCTATTGTATCAGACACCTATGACCTCTGGCATGTCGTAGATCATGTTTTGCCGCAGTTGAAGGACATTATTATGGCAAGAGCGGGTAAAGTGGTGATCCGTCCCGATAGTGGCGATCCTGTAAAAATTATCTGTGGTGATGCAGAATCTGATCGCAGTACTGTTCAGAAAGGTATTGTCGAACGTCTATATGAACTTTTTGGCGGCACGACCAACAGCAAAGGATTTAAGGAGCTGGATTCACATATCGGAGTGGTATATGGCGATTCCATTACACTAGATAGGGCCAATGAAATCTGTCAAGGTCTGCTTGATAAGGGTTTTGCTTCCACCAATACCATATTGGGAATAGGCTCTTATACCTATCAATATGTCACACGCGATACTTTTGGTTTTGCGTTAAAAGGGACTGCCGAAATTGTCAATGGAGAATTTAAAGCAATTCAGAAGCGTCCCGCTACAGATACCGGAAACTTTAAGAAATCGCAAAAGGGTATGGTGGCTGTTGTTTTCGAACATGATGAACTTCGTTTAATAGATAACCTGAACCCACAAACTGTAGCTGAACTGGAAAATAGAAACTTGCTGCGAGAATGTTATTTGAACGGTGAATTTATTCACACGTCTAGCTTTGAGGAAATAAGAAATAGATTAAAAACCGAAACAATTCGAGTATATGGAAAATAGCGTAAACAAACCGTTTTTCATCCAGGATGAAAACGTAGCACAGTATGCACAATTAATGGCATCCTGGATTGCTCAGCAAGTGAAATCGGCCGGCCGTAAAGGACTTGTATTGGGAATGAGCGGTGGTATCGACTGCAGTGTTGTGGCTTGTTTATGCCGCCTTGCTCAAGTGGATGTACACTTGGTTATGATGCCCTATGGCAGCGATATGAATACTAGTAAAAGCCATCAGCATGCGATGGAGCTTATTCAGAAGTTTGATTTTCCCTATCATGTATTTGATATTCAGCCCGCGGTTGATGCCCTGACGATTCAGCGCGAAGGGTTTATAACGGAAGCCTCAGCAGCAAACAGAGCCTTGAGTATAGCGAATATCCGTCCACGTGTGCGGATGACCTATTTGTATCAATTTGCGCAGCTAGGAAGTAGATTTGTCATCGGTACAGGTAATATGGCCGAAGCTACCGTGGGTTATTTTACAAAATGGGGCGATGGTGCCTACGATCTGAATCCGCTGGCAATGGTCACTAAACAGGAAGTGTATACATTAGCAAAATACTTGGGCGTACCGGAATCTATTCAGTATAAAAGTCCGTCTGCTGGTCTTTGGGAAGGGCAGACAGATGAAGAGGAATTGGGGATGACTTATGCGCAAATTGATGGGTTTATTCTTAGCGGCACATCGGGCGACCTTACGATAGACGAACGTATTCGTAAGCGTATTGAGCAATCTGCACATAAGTTTGCTGCGATACCTACTTTTAAGGGGTAGTTTTAAATGTTTAAGTAAACTAGCGCAAGCGCGCTCAGGTTGATCGGACCGCAAGGACGATTAGCGTTTTAACGCAATAAATACGGACTTAAAGAAAATGAATAGCATGAAAACACCATTTGATCAGATTGTCGATGTGCAGCATATTGCCAGCGGCAAAAGCGATAATGTACCGGCAATGCTGGCCTTGGCACATGAGGAAAAGGTCGAGCCTGCAGCTTTGGATGCGAAACGAACACTGCTTTTGGCAATAGATGTTCAGAACGATTTTATGGAATCTATTGGGAGCCTCGCCGTCAAGGGTTCCAAAGGAGATGTTCACCGTCTAACACAGTGGATGTACCGCAATTTGGGTTCCCTGACACAAGTGATGTGCAGCCTTGATTGTCATTCGATGATGCAGATTTTCCATGCCGACTGGTGGGTGGATGCGGAAGGAAATCATCCGGAGCCATTTACCATCATTCGCTATGCCGATGTCCGCTACGGTATCTGGCGCGCTACCGATGGCTGCCATACAGCATTAGCGCTCGATTATCTCCAGCAGCTGGAATCTGCGGGTAAAAAACAATTGTGTATCTGGCCATACCATTGTTTGGAGGGAACCTGGGGTGCACAGCTTGAGAGTCAATTTACGAATATGCTCTATTTCCATAGTGCTGTGCGCAAGGTAAAACCGATCTTGGTTTACAAAGGACAGGATCCGTATACGGAGATGTATGGTATTATCAAAGCCGAGTATGATGACAATAAATTCGTAAACCATGCTGTACTTGAAGCAATACGGGCATACGATGCTATTTATATTGCGGGGGAGGCATCAAGCCACTGCGTATTGGCTTCGGCGGTACAGATTTTGGAATATTTTGAACATGATCGGTCAATTACCTCCCGTATTACTTTATTAACAGACTGTATGTCGCCGATCGGCGGATTCGAAGAGCAAACGCTACTGCAGTTTGACGCACTTAAAGAAAAATATGGGATACAGCTCAAACTGTCAACCGAAGTAAATTTGTAGCTCATGGAAAGTTCAATAGAAAAATACACCTATGTATATCCCAGACCGGCTGTCACAGTGGATTGTGTCATCTTTGGCTTTGATAAAAGCCAGCTCAAGGTATTATTGATAAAACGGGCAATAGAACCTTTCTTGGGAAAATGGGCATTTCCTGGCGGTTTTATCCAGGAAGATGAAACAGCCGAAGACTGTGCGCTTCGTAAGCTGCGCGAGGAGGCGGGTCTCCAGGATATTTTCCTTGAACAGCTATATACGTTTTCAGACTTAGCTCGTGATCCGCGTGGAAGAGTGATCAGCATTGCTTATTATGCACTTGTCAAGCCTGAAGCATATATGTTGCAAGCGGGTGTAGATATTGAAGCGGTTAGGTGGTTCGGCATTGATGAAAATAAAGATCTCGCTTTTGATCATATGCAGATCTTGAATACCGCAATCCAAAGACTCAAGGGGAAAATACGTTATCAGCCGATCGGTTTTGAACTTTTGCCCGAGCAGTTTACGTTGCCCGATTTGCACAATTTGTATGAAACCGTTCTGCAGCGCTCAATCGACCGCGGTAATTTTCGGAAAAAAATCCTCAGTATGGGGTTATTAATCGACCACAGCGATAAGCAAAAAGATCGGCGTGCTAGGGCCGCGAAGATCTATAGTTTTGACAGGGTAAAATATAAACAACTTACTGAATCGGGTTTTTATTTTGAAATATAAGTTTAACCATTGGAGCCAGACAGGCGGTCGTCAATGAACGACTGCCTGTCTGTTTTAACCCAGGCTGAATCTTTTGATATCTTTAATAAAGGCTCCGTGCAGATTTCATATCATCCCGCAATTGTCAGGTGAAGTCGGGTTAGGCTAACCCTGAAAATCGCCACAATCATGGACTTCAAACTGATCGATCAAAGCTTTCTGTGTGTAGTGTTTTGCGATACGTTTATTCTTTAGCAAAAGAGCATCCCCCTTTATTTGCAATTCGAAAATAGGTTCTTTCTCTACTCGCTTGAAGATAAATTCATTGTGTTGAGTCTTTAGGATTAAGCCCGCCTCGCTGCTGGTATAGGTGAAGTCCTTAATCTGGTAGATTTCATTCGAATCACAGACGTTGACCAAATGAAGCTGCTCTTTACTGATCTTGATTTCTGCAAGATCACAGGCATAACATATTCCCGAGAATTCGATCCCATATTTTTTAAAACTATTTTTGCTTTCCGGCCGAAGAACGGTAATGGGATAGAGCTGCCTGAAAAGCGTAAGGTCATCAACGGATAGCGAGGTTTGGTCTTGTTGTTTGTGTATGGAGTCTATGCTGGGAGCCCTGCTAAATACAACAGTAGATTTTTTAACCTCATTCTTTTGTTGGCAGTTAAAAAGCAATGCCACGCAGGGCAGAAAAATAATCTTTCGTATTAATTTCATTGTCGTTTCTTTTAGTAATGATTGTCGTTGCTGATAAACATATGGATTGACATGTAGTTTTCATTGTTCAATCTCGATACATTTTTTTTAAATAGAGACCGAAAAAAATCCCTATTTTCCGCTATTCGAAAAAACTGATAAATGCGGTATTTTTATCACATTCGCACGAGTCATAGGATGATTTAAATCAATGCGACAAAGACGAAAAATAGAAAAATTAACGCATGGCACATCGCATTTATATTTATAATGTAAATCTCAAGACCAAAGAAACATATCCTTTTTATCTGGCCGAATGGAATTACGAAATTCCTATCCTCATGCGGCCGTTATTTTCCGCCAATATTCGGTCTAAAGGTAGCCAGCTTTTTGCAAATAAGGAAGATGGAATCGCTAGGCTTCGCTATTTTTATGCGTTGTTGGCCGATAGGTATCAACTGCATTATAAAAAAAAATATTATGAGCCTGTGAACCGAATGTTTGAATTTTTGGGAGGCTTACCTTTCGATACATTTCAGATCGATGGGCGGGATGTGTTTAGCATGAACGCGGAGAAAGATACCCTGCAGGCTAAAGCATGGGCCGAAGAAATCAGCATGCAAGCCTTATTGTATGAACAAGCTGTCGATGAACAATCCTTAGATCCGCTGGGCTCGCTGTTGGAAACTTCTGGCTATGCTTCTTTTTTGGATGCTCTTCAAACCGATTGGATTGATTACGGATTGGGATTATGGTCGGAAGAGCTTTTGCGGGACAAAGGAGCTGAGGTTTTTGAAGCAGAGGGAAAGCAAGGATTAAGAAATGCGAAAGGTGATCTCCTGATTCCGGCAATATATGATGAAATATTCGAATTTAATGAACAGGGGATCGCTGTAGTTGAAGCAAATGGACGATTTGGCTACATCCATGCGAGCGGCGCTGAACTGGTATCCTGTCAATATAGTGATGCTTTTGACGCCCGGTCTATCCATGGAAACAACTATGCAGAAGTGGAAGTGGCAGGAAAACGTGGCGTACTACATATTGATAGCAAACAGCTGAGCATACCTGCCTTATACGATGAGCTCGACTGGATCGCCTACGGTTTTTTAAATGCGAGACAAGGGGAGAGCAACATTCTCCTTTCAGTTGAAGGACGATTGATTATTTCAGATCCTGTGCCCGAGTCGTTTATGTATGACTATAACAAGCTGTTCTATAGCCGACAAAAAGGAACGATAAAAAAGAAGTATTATCTTATGGACGGTCAGTATTTGGGGACTTTTTTGGAAGGTAGCCTGGAGCCATTGGCCAATCGGTATTTTTGGATTAAACCCAATAAGCTACAGCCAAAAATTTCTGTCATTCAACCCAATGGTAATATGTTGGATGAGGGAATTGACCGGATTATTGTGTTAGAAGGCTACCGAAGTATCGCGTATCTCAAAAATAAGAAATGGCAGCTTTATTCGCTTGAACATGGGATATTCCGATTGATGGATAATCTGATAGAAAACGTCGCAGTAGATAGTATACAGCAGTACCGTAAAGATATTTTTGTCTTAAGCTGCTCCAAGACACAGGGGATTTATGATGCGCATCGCGGAAAATGGTTACTTGAACCTGCTGATGTCTATCAGAAAATCGAACATTGCTTTTTGGATTTTATGCGCATACACTGCCCACAGGGAATGCGCTATTTCGATACGAAGCTTAAATTTTGTAGTGAGCCTTATGATTATATCTGTTCGCCTTTTCACTATCCAGCGCCCGATGCAGTCTCAGGCGAACTTTTATTGCTTTTTAAGGGTGAGCGGATGTTTTATCTCGACCTAAACCGAAATGTGATAGAAATACCGGAGACAGCATTCGGATATTTATATACAGAGCGCTATCATCTACAGGGACGCGATCAAAACTATTTTGTACAGTTTTATCAAGCCTGGACGAAACGCAAGGGGGATGGGTATGAACAGTATTTCGATAATGACACATTAATGGAAAAGGGGAAGAGGCTTGATGCTGAAGGAAAATTCTCCGAAGCTATTCGCTTGCTCACAATCGGAGCCGGTCGCGGTAGTGCAGACTGTCAGTATTTACTTGGAAATATATATACAGATGCAGACTACGAGGGGATAGATATCGAAAAGGGAAAGTCCTTCTATGAACAGGCAATGGCGCAGGATCATGCTCAAGCATGGAATAACTGGGCGTTTCTTTATGCGACAGCACATGGGGTTGAACTCGATATTTCGAAAGCTTTAAAAGGATATAGGCAAGCTGTTGCACTTGGAGAAGCTCAAGCTATGAGCAACTTAGGGAATTGGTATTACGAGGGTGTCTACGTGGAGCAAGACCATAGCGTAGCCTTGGATTACTTTAAGCAAGCGGAAAAGGCGGGTATTTTCAATGATGCGCAAATGGCAGAAATCTATTATCAAAGACACGATTACACGAACTTATTGCGTTATTTGAAGAGAGATAAGGCAAATCAGTTTGCGGCTATTTATCATGGAATTTTGTATGAGGAAGGACTGGGCGTTAAACAAAGCTTACCCAAAGCCATCCGTTACTATGAGCAGGCCAATCAAGGGAGCGTGTATGTCTATGCTGTCAATCGTTTGCTGCAGCTGTATGCTGCGCATGGAGTTGCAGCAAATGCTGAAAAATATGAGTTTTGGTTACATTTTGCTAAAGAAAATGCTGTGGAAATTGAATAATAGCACGAGCATTATGATCGCATGGAAAACGACTCATTACAAATACCGCTATCGCACGGATAAGAGAAGTGTCTTTAATAAATTAGTTAAACATAATTAGTAAATCATGTTGTCATCAGCAAATATAGATTTCAGCGGCATTCTAATCGATTTGATCACGATTGTTTTTTTTGGATTTGGAACAGTTTACACGCTCGCGCTGGGGATTATTCACATTGTAAGGAAAAAGACGCGAACTGTAGGTTATTATTTGCTGTCGTTTCTGCTGTCGGGCCTTATTGGGCTGGCTATTGCAGGATTGATGGCCTTTCTGTGGGTATTGTCACTTCAATAAAGCGTGATGGCGTCGTTGGCTTTATTGCCATGATCTTTTATCGATGAAATGATCATTGCGATAAAGCCAACGCTATTAATAGTTTTTGGCATTGGCAATGTGCATAAGGTGATGGTTACAATGCCAGGCATATAAGCCAATGTTTACCTTTAAAGAGATCAACCTTTTGGTAGCCGGATGAATAAATCCTCTTTCTAGCTGTTCATCGGTTAGACTTTTGAGCAGAATCCCCCAACGTTCATGTAGGCCTTCAAGTAATTTTACCGAACTTTCTATGGGAATATTCTTAGCGTCTGGAAGTTCGGCCCACAATTTTTCTTCATATAATTTGATGGTGGGATCTTCTTCTGTCAAGGCCAATTTGAATCGAATAAAGCTGTTCATATGGCTGTCGGCACAGTGATGAACAACCTGACGAATGGTCCACCCTTCGGGCCGGTAGCGTTTCTCCAGCATATCGTCCGTTAGGTCCCCGACTTCGGACTTTAATCTAGCCGGAAAATCTGTAATTGTTTTAATCCAGTCATTCAATAGCGTATGGTCGATAACATCTGATATGGCGAAGCGACCGATAGGGTATCTGAGTTTTTCTAATTCATGTTGCATAGCCTAAAATTAATTAAAATAAACGCTAGATTCCTAATATTTATAGCTATGGCTTAGTAAATATTTTCTGGTATTTGCACTTATGCTCGTGTAATTTGGATGCGATAAAGAATTGTGGTAATTTCGGCAAAATTGATTAGGACATGGAAGTTCCATTCGGGTGGTGGGCGATTGACCATGCAATAAAAAGCAAAAAATGAAAAGTCTAAAAGAATTGATAGATACAGGTAATTCTGGATGGAAGCTCGTGCAGAGTTGGATGAACGAAGCGACAAATTCATATGAAGTGCTTACCCGCGATCCAAAGAGAGCTGATGAAGAACTTCTGCGGGCGCAGATCACCACGAAATCTCCCATGGGAGCCATTATCCACCAGACTGGTGGCATTTTAATCGATGGAGGCTGGCTACGAATTTTAGGTTCAGGTTCGCCAAAACTGAACCGCGGAATAATGGAATGGAATAAAGGGAAGAGCTTTGTTAAGGAAGGTGAAAAAGGTGGCTTTTTACTCATAGCTGACGACGTTTTGGGTGGTTACTTTGCGATCAACGCAGGGGCTCTAGGCGATAGTATTGGACAGGTTTACTATTTTGCGCAAGATACTTTACAATGGGAAAGCTTGGAGTGTGGCTATTCGGACTTTATCTTTTGGGCATTAAAAGGGGATGTCGCACAGTTCTATGAAACGTTCAAATGGAAAGACTGGAACGACGATGTGAAATCCCTCAATGGTAATCAGGTATTTTCGTTTTACCCGTTTTTATGGACGGATGAAGCGCGGGACTTTCGAAAAGTGGACCGTAAGCCTGTGGCTATTGACGAGAACTACCACTTTACCATGGAATTTGCGGGCGGACGTTAATCCGTTACGTTGTGAATAGCAGGGATTAAGCCGTTTAATGCCATTGCGCTATCAATTCGAAAGCAGTCGAAGATCGTATTCCAGAAGATCGTATTCCATTTGTTGGGGCCCACTACAATTTAATTAGTCGATAAAACAAACCGTATTGTCTTATCGACTAAAAAATCTGCTTGAGTAACACCAATCTATATAGATTTGTTTTGAAGGCTAAAGCTTACTTCGTTCAGCCTAACAATTTGTATTTGGATCCCCTCAGCGAGAGCAAGTTGGGTTGCAGCTTCCTTTCCTAATTTAAGGACGTGAAAGCCTCTGCCCCGATAGGTGAAATTACATTCATATTCACCAGCGTTGATCATAATCCTTAATTTTTGGGATTTGGTTGGAAACAAAGGTTTAAATTCCTTTGTGATCCGGATCTGTGTCTTTTTAACATCATCCGCCGTGATCTTATTGCCTTCCGAGGGGAATAGCATACTGCTGGACAAATCGCCCGATGTTGGAGTAGTGACTTCTTTTTTCTGTTCCGGCGCCGCAGGACTTTGCACAGTCTCTTTTGGCGTTATTTCAGCAGGTATTTTATCCTGCCGTTTCCCAGGCCTTCCTTTTTTTCTACCGTTTTGATTCGCTGGTTTGTCTGTATGTTCCGTTGTAGTCGTACTGTTCGAAACTATTTTAGGTTCACTATCCAGCGGCGGTGTAGGCGTCACAGCGGACAAAGGACGCTTAATGATGTTACGGATATAATAGTGTTTTATACGCGATTTGTCCGTGTTCCTTTCCTCAATTTCAAAATCTTCCTTATACGCTTTGAAAAGGTGGGACATCTTGTCGTAACCGTAATTGCGCGCATCAAAGTCAGGCTTTCTTTTATTAAAAAGACTTCCAATCTCTCCCAAGAATGCCCAGCCATTTTCATCCGCTGTATCATCCACAGTGTCTTTCAAAAGTTCTAGGGTTTCCTCATCCAGTACTGCTATGCTTGTTACATTTTCAACAGGATTTGGTTTAGGCTGATTTTGCTGCTTTTTCTTCGCTACCGTTTCTTTCTTTTGATTTTTTTCAAATATTTCGACGTAGATGAATTTGTCACAGGAGGCGATGAAAGGCTTAGGAGTCTTTTTTTCACCAATACCGATAACAAGTTTACCCGACTCCCGTAAACGTGTGGCTAAACGGGTGAAGTCACTATCGCTTGAAACGATACAAAATCCGTCCACTCTGTCCGAGTGCAGAATATCCATGGCGTCAATAATTAAAGCCGAATCGGTCGAATTTTTGCCTTGTGTATAACTGTATTGTTGGATTGGAGTAATAGCATGGGTAAGAAGTTTGTCCTTCCATTTTTCAACGTAAGGATTGGTCCAGTCTCCGTAGATGCGCTTGATGGTTGGAATTCCATACCTTTTAACTTCATTCAAAATCTCTTCGATCTTTCGATAAGATACATTGTCCGCATCGATTAGTATTGCGATTTGCAAATCCCCATGTTCTGCCATATATTTCGATTATATTTTCACTATTAAAATTTCTTATTTATACATCTGAGGGCTTTCATCCCAATATATCCGTTAAAAATACAGTATTGTTAAACAACTTCTCTAATTTTTTGAGAATTAATTTAAGCACTATTCTTTTAGAACAGGCGATCAGCAAATTTTGTTTTGTAATAAGCGTTGTTGAAAAAGGGTTGATAGAACATTAGAGTAATAAAAAAAAGGTTTTCAAACGGGGAGAATGAAAACCTTAAATAACCAATTATAAACCTAAATTATGATGATACAAAGATAGTGTAAATGTTACACCTCTGCAAATCTTATTTCATTTTTTTTTAATTACCCTTGATACTTGTAGCTAAAGAGCTACGGATAAGCAGTGTTATTCTGAGTCATTAATCCTTCAGCCTATCAAATTCAATGTATGTTGCATTATTCACATCATGAAAGATCCGTTGGGTAGCTTTCTGAAAATCAGCTTTGGTAGCGGTATATGGTGGTAAGAATACCTGTGGATTTCGTTCTGCTAGGGGAAACCAGGAGTTTTGTACCTGAACCATTATCCGATGCCCTTTTTTGAAGGTATGGGCCACATCTGGCATTTCAAAATTGACCTTTTCGACCATTCCTGGCGTTAGTGCCTCTGCTTTTTCAAAACCGTTGCGATATTTTCCCGCCATAATTTCTCCGCGAACCATCATTTGGTATCCGGCCATTGTTTTTCCTTGATAGCTCGGTGCATCATTCGGATAAACATCAATCAGTTTAACGACATAGTCTGCATCTGTGCTCGTTGAGGACACTTTAAGATGGTTTTTGATGGGACCTACAATTGTAATATCCTCAGTCAATGGATCTGTTTGATACACCATTACGTCCGGACGGCTGGCTGCAAAACGTTGGTCGTCAACCATATATTCCCGTGTTCGGTTTTGAATTAAGCCACCTTGATGTGGAACGGGTTTATTGGGGTCAGTTACATATTCATCCCACGAATCTGTACGTTGCACTTTGTCAAATGCAAGTTTTCCCTGAGGGTGGAAGTAGAGTTTTTTTGTCTCTACATTTTTCGGAGGCCATTGTTCAAAATGTTTCCATTCGTTGGTGCCCGATACAAAAATAGTAGCTTCGGAAGGAGTGAAACTCCCTTCATCTTTCAGGTAATATTTGAAAAATGGTTGCTCAAATTGTTCCTGATACGTAATGCTGGTTTTTTTATCAAATTGAATATCGCCCAGAAAGCTGCCGTCTGATCGTACCCAGCCGCCATGATACCAAGGGCCAGCCACCAAAATCGAATTGTTTTTTTTACTTTTATCTTCAATCGATTGATAGGTCTTAAATGTTCCATAGGCATCTTCAGCATCGAAGAAGCCCCCGACAACCATCACTGCTGGTTTCACCTCCTTTAAAGCGTTGGTAATTACACGCGATTTCCAAAAATCGTCGTAATCGGGATGTTTAAACAGGTCATTCCAGAATTGAACAGAATCGCCAAAATATTTTTCTTTGAGTTCTCGCGCTGTTCCAGCTTCTAAAAAGAAGTTGTATTTATCAGCTTCTTTGATCTGAATTTTGCTTTTAAACTGATCTGGGGTAATGGGCTTGGGCCGCGGGACGCCAAAGGTTGACATAAAGGTAAACGCATCCTGCAAAAACAGTACGCCGTTATGATGGAAGTCATCGCCGATGTACCAATCTGTTACCGGAGCCTGGGGCGAGACTGCTTTTAAGCTTGGATGTGTTTTGACAAGCCCTACAGTAGAATAGAAGCCCGGGTAGGAGATTCCGTAAAGCCCCGCGTTACCATTGTAGTTTTTAAGATTCTTCCGCAACCATTCCAGTGCATCGTAGGTGTCTGTACTTTCATCAATTGCTTTTTTATCTTTGCTGTATGTAGTTGGACGTATATCCTCAAAATCGCCTTCACTCATCCACTTACCGCGCACATCCTGATAGACGAAAATATAACCGTCACGCATCATTGCCGGAAAGTTTCCTAGACTTTTCTTATATTCATTTTGCCCATAGGGAGAAACAGTATAAGGCGTTCTGTTGAGCAAAACTGGATACTTCTTGGATTTATCTTTTGGACTATAGATCGCAGTAAACAATTTTTTTCCATCTCTCATTGGTATTGTTACTTCAGTTTTTTCATAAAAATCTCTAACGTAAGCAGAGTCGGCAGCTGTTTGAGCATGTAAATGGCTGGCACATAAAAACGTTAAGGTGAGGTACGAAATCGTATTTTTCATTCAGATAATTATTTGTTCGGTGCTTACTCGGTGTAACCGTATTTCACACTCCATTTGTTACTAATAATGTTGTGGAATTATTGCGGGTATTAGATTTTAAAACTAAAGGTAGTGCTAGTAACGCCATTTTCCAATTTTATTGTCATATTTGTGAGAAATAGAAAAGGAAAAATTGACCATTTTTTTAGAAATAAAAACTTTTTTTGTTTTGAATTTGGATTAGATTTCGAATGTTGATATATTGAGTAGGATTAGTGGAAGGTTATTTTTCGATTGACACGTATAGCTAAAATCATTAAATCTCAGCGAGATGGTGTGATTTAATACGAATAATAATTGTTTTTCAGGTTATTTATTTCGGTTTCAAATCGCATTATTATCGATACTTTTCACGATTTTTATAAATATAATGCCAAGTGGTATGAATTATGTTTTTTTAAGCTAATTTTAAGAATTATTTTATCATAATACATCAATTAAATAACAATTTAAGTATATAGAATTAATATGGGACAACAAGTGAAAGATGCCAATGGGAAATTGGGTATTCTTATTCCGGGATTAGGTGCTGTGGCTACAACATTGATCGCTGGTGTGGCATCTATAAACAAAGGTTTTTCAAAACCAATCGGATCTGTTTCTCAATTGAGCAGAATTCGTCTGGGTAAACGCACTGAGAACAGAAATCCATTAATTAAAGATTTCGTCCCTTTAGCAAAATTGGAAGATGTAGTTTTTGGCGGATGGGACGTATATGAAGATAACGTATACGAGGCTGCGTCAAAAGCACAGGTATTGGAGCAAGGTCAATTGGATGCTGTTAAAGCTGAATTGGAGGCTATCCAACCAATGAAGGCTGTGTTTGATCGTAATTTTGTTAAAAATTTAGATGGAACACACATCAAATCTGAAAAAACTCGTCGTGAATTGGCAGATGCCGTACAACGAGATATTCGTGAATTTAAAGAGAAAAATGGATTAGACCGCGTCGTATTGGTATGGTGTGGCTCTACAGAACGTTATATTGAAACGAACGAAGCTTTTTCAACATTAGCTAAATTGGAAGAGGCTTTGGATAATGACGATCAGCGCATTCCGCCAAGCATGATTTATTGTTATGCGGCTTTAAAAGAAGGTGCTCCTTATGTCAATGGTGCACCAAATTTAACGTGTGATGTTCCGGCAATCGTTGAGCTAGCTCACGAAAACGGGGTAGCTATTGCAGGTAAAGACTTTAAAACAGGTCAAACATTAATGAAAACAATCGTAGCACCAGGTCTTCAGGCAAGAGCTTTAGGTGTTGAAGGTTGGTTCTCGACCAACATCTTGGGCAACCGCGATGGATTGGTATTAGATGACCCTGAAAATTTCAAAACAAAAGAAGTCTCTAAATTATCGGTATTGGAAGAAATTTTAGATGCGAAAAAGAATCCGGAGTTGTACGGTGACCTTTATCACAAAGTGCGCATCAATTATTATCCTCCTCATGGTGATAATAAAGAGTCTTGGGACAACATTGATATCTTCGGTTGGTTGGGCTACAAAATGCAGATTAAGATCAATTTCTTGTGCCGTGATTCAATTTTAGCAGCTCCAGTTGCGTTGGATTTAGCACTTTTTATCGATTTGGCTCAACGTGCAGGTATGTCAGGTATTCAAGAGTGGTTGTCATTTTACTTGAAATCGCCTCAAACGGCTCCAGGTTTACCTCCAGAACATGATATCTTCAAACAATTGATGAAATTGCAAAATACCTTGCGTCACATTATGGGTGAAGATTTAATCACGCACTTGGGATTGGATTATTACCAAGAGCTCGTAGATAGCATTCAATAAGCGACCTTAATAAGATGGGGGAAACAATTGTTAAAGACAGTTTTTCCCCTTTTTCTTCAACACCATTGATGCGGTTGAAGACTTGATATAACCCTCTGTAGGCTTTTGTGTTTATCAACGCTGAGCGAGTGACGGGGGTTTTGCTTTTTTTAATAAATGATTTTATTTTGCAATTAGAAGAGATGGAATTTGCTATCATAGCAGCGGGAGAAGGTTCTCGATTGCGAAAGGAGGGATTCAATTTACCGAAACCCTTGCTACCATTACATGGAGTTCCATTAATTGAACGATTGATTCGCATATTTGCCAAAGAAGGAGCACAAAAGGTTCATGTCATCATCAATAAACAATCTCCGGAATTGAAATTGTTTTTGGAAAAAACGACTTTTGAGTTACCTATTGTGCTGCTAGAGGAAGATACTGAAAGTTCCTTGCACAGTTTTGCTTTGCTTGTTAAAAACAATCCTGATTGGTCTTCCTGTTGTCTTACGACAACCGATACGGTCTTTAAGCCACATGAATTTCATGCCTATTTAGATGATTTTCATCACCATAAAAATGCAGATGCTTTTATGGCTGTTACCCCTTTTATTGATGACGAGAGCCCTTTGTATGTCAATACCAACCAACAACTTGAGGTGGAAGCTTTCTTAGATAGAGCGACACCAGAAACGAGATATGTTTCTGGCGGAATTTATTGTTTTCGTAAAGCCGCCATGGATTGTGCATTAAGTTCCGTTGCTGCTGGAAATTCGAGAATGCGTAATTTTCAGCGTGCGTTACTGGAAAATAGTTTGAAAGTTGAAGCATTTGTGTTTGAAAAAGTCGTCGACATTGATCATCTAAAAGATCGAGAAGTCGCAGAACAATTTTTGAGTGAGGAAGTTAGTTAGAAAAATGAGCGAGATGATTTCTATTTTAGGCGTAACTCGAAAAAATCGCTTTTCACCCAATCATGTGGGGAATGACGCCGCTATATTCAATGAAGTAATTTTAAAACTGAACGAAAAAGGTGCTTCAGTCGAAATTTGTAATGAAGATGAATTTTTGTCTTTGGCAACCATAAAGCAAGATAATATCTTAACGATGGGGAGAACAAAGACTTTAGTCAAAAAGTTGCAATCGCTTCAAAGCAAAGGTACCTATGTTTTGAATTCGGGTTTTGGAATTGAAAATTGCTATCGTAAGAATATGACACTTAAACTTTTGGAAGGCGGAGTTCCTTATCCCAAAAGCATTGTGATATCTACTGTAGCAGACATTCAATCTATTTTTGAGAAATTGAAAGGGAAGGGGGTGTGGATTAAGCGTGGCGATTTTCATGCTATTCATAAAGAAGATGTTACGTTTGCCGGTAGCCTGAAAGAAGCTCAACATATCTTGAATGAATATGCGCTCCGTGGAATTAAAGAAGCTGTAATTTCTGAACATCTTGCCGGAGACTTATTGAAGTTTTATGCTGTACGCGGAACAGCGTTCTTTTATTATTTCTACCCCTATGAACACAATCATCATAAATATGATTTGTACGAGCAAATTAATGATGAGGTGGTACATTTTCCTTTTGACCTCGAAAATTTAAAAGAAGTCGCTAATCGTGCGGCTGAAGTCCTTGATGTACATATCTACGGCGGCGATGTGATTATTGATGCCAATGGAGATTTCCATATTATAGATTTAAATGACTGGCCAAGTTTTGCGCCATGCCGGGCCGAGGCCGCAGAGGCTATTGCTCAAATGGTTTACCATAAATTTACTGAAAAGAACCACAATGCAGAAAGAACAAGTTAATGTAATCGAAGAAGCAAATTTGAGTGCATTCGAACAATCTTTAAAATCTAATGATACAGAAGAGCGAATTGACATCTGGTTTTATCGACCTATTGGTTATCGTATCGCAAAAGTATGTGCTAAAATAGGCATTACACCTAATGCGGTGACGATTATTAGTATCTTCTTTGGTGTTGCTGCGGGTATTTTATTCTATTACCCAGCGCTGTGGATTAATGTAATTGGTATGCTTTTACTGGTTTTTGCCAATTCTTTAGACAGTGCCGATGGACAGCTGGCAAGAATGACAGACAACAAAAGTCGTTTTGGCCGTATCTTGGATGGTTTTGCCGGTGATTTTTGGTTTGCTTCGATTCATATAGCAATCTGTTTACGCAGTATCAATGAGGGATGGTCACAATGGTTATGGGTCTTTTGTGTGCTTGCAGGTGTATCGCATATGATTCAGTCAGCAATGGCCGATTATTACCGCAATGTTCACCTGTATTTTATAAAAGGTAAAGCCGGAAGTGAGCTGGACAATACCCGTGATTTGAAAGCGGACTATGAAGCCTTATCCTGGCGTAAGAATTTCTTTAGCAAATTTGTGCTGAATGGCTATATGGGCTATACGCGAAACCAAGAAAAGCTTTCTCCCAAATTGCAAAAACTATTGCATATTGTGAAGAGTCGCTATAAAGATGAACTGCCACAACAATTGATGGTAGATTTTAGAGCGCGGAACAAGCCATTGATGAAATATACCAATATTGTACAGTTCAACACCCGGGTGATTTTCCTATTTGTTTGGTTGTTTATCGGTCAGCCTTGGATTTATTTTTTCTTTGATATGTTTGTCTTAAATCCAATATTAATCTATATGTGTAACCGGCAGGAGAAAGTAAGTGGTTATTTTGTGGATAAATTAACAAATGATCCAACCTATGGGGAGTAAGATCTACAAAGTACTCTTTATGCTGATTGGTATAGGTACACTTGCCTATATGATTCAGGCAATGGGCATTGATGAGATTTGGAACAACCTCGAAAATATAGGATGGTGGTTTTTGCCTGTACTTGGCAGTTGGGCGGTACTCTATTGGATGAATGCAATGGCATTTAAGGCAATTATTGAAGAGCCCGAATTACCTCAGACGGACGTGCCTTTTTGGAAGGTGTTACAACTGACGATATCTGGTTATGCAATCAATTATATCACGCCATTTGTCGCCTTAGGGGGAGAACCCTATCGTATTATTGAACTCAAAAAATATGTGGGAGGCTCGAAGGCTGGTTCTTCGGTACTGTTGTATGGCGTCATGCACATCTTGTCCCATATTTTATTTTGGGTAGCTTCTGTTTTCCTCATCCTTTGGTTTGTACCGGCCAGTACGATGGTGAATGTGGCCTGTGCTGCGATTTTTGTAATGGCTATTATTTGTACTTGGCTATTTACAAAATTTTATAAGAAGGGAATTACAGTTTCGCTTTTGAAAGCATTGTCTAAATTACCTTTGGTCGGTAAAAAAGTCAATCATTTGTTGGAAACGAAGTATGAAACCTTAAATGATGTGGATCAGCAGGTGAAAAACCTTTTTCAAAATCGCCGCGACCGTTTCTACAAAGCTCTTTTCTGGGAGTTTGTAGCACGGGTAGTGGGGTGTTTTGAGATTTATTTCATTGGTTTAGCACTAGATATCAATATTGATTTTGTTGATGCCATGATCATTAGCTCAGGTTCTTCATTATTTGCCAATCTGGTGTTTTTCTTCCCCATGCAATTGGGGACTCGGGAGGGCGGATTAGCCATGGCTGTGATGAGTATAGGATTGCCCGCTAAAGTCGGTATTTTTATGGGCGTTGTCACGCGAATTAGAGAAATTGTATGGATTATGATCGGCTTGGGTTGGATGAGTTTAGTAAAAAAGAAATAAAATGAATAAGTTTAACGTTAAGGGAATTATTTTTGATTATGGTGGAACCTTGGATACGAATGGTGGTCATTGGGGAGCCGTTATCTGGTCGGGTTATGAGAAATACGAGGTTCCTGTAAATTTGAACGCTTTTCAGGAAGCCTATAGTTACGCAGAACGTCAAATGGCTTTACAGCCGATTATTAAGCCGGACTTTGATTTTTTAGCGGTACTGAAGGCAAAGCTTAATGTACAATTTGAATACCTTATTGCTGCGGGATACGAACTGGATAAAACATTAGCTGATAAAATTGCATTTGATGGCTACTCCCTCGCGAAGAATACAGTTAATCAGGTGAAGCCGCTTCTAATTTCACTGCGTGAAAAATATCCAATTGTCATGGTTTCCAACTTTTATGGCAATCTGAAATCTGTCCTCGCCGATTTTGGTATCTTACCTTATTTTCAGTCCGTTGTGGAATCTGCCGTTGTCGGTGTACGCAAACCTGATCCTGCAATCTATGCATTAGGTGTCGACAAATTAGGACTTCCTGCCCAAGAAATTGTTGTCGTAGGTGATTCGTATAGCAAAGATATGGTTCCGGCTAAAGCCGTTGGATGTCAAACCTTATGGTTGAGAGGACAGACTTGGGGCGAAGATAAACTGCAGGATACTTCTGCTGCAGATCAGCAGTTTACAAGTATCTTCGATTTAATCGACTTTGTTTAAATAGAGGTTCTGACGAAATTCTTTAGGCGAGATACCAACATTTCGCTTAAAGAATTTACCGAAAAAAGACTGATCCGAGAAGTGTAATTTCATTGCAATTTCGCGCATCGGAAGCCCTTGGCAAAGTAAAGACTTTGCTTCTTCCACCAAGACATTCTGAATAAGTTCTATTGCTGATTTTCCAGTAAGCTCCTTGGTAATTACCGAAAGATGCTTCGCCGTGATACCGAGTTCCACGGCATAAAACTGAACCATGTGTTCTTTGTGAAATGACTTTTTGAGCAGCAGGTAAAAATTTGCCAGTATTTCTCGTTTCCGCGAAGGAATAGCAGGAGTATTTCGAAGGTTTTGGCTTCCTAATCGAGCGATTTCACAAAATAGTATTTCTGTTAAAGACTTTACAATCTGATTTTTGAATAGGTAGGTAGATGCTTGCCGATCATAATGAATAAACTGCTTGAATAAGTTAGACAGGTTGATCGCATCTTGATTCGATAGCGACCAGATATAACTATCGTTGATGGCCAGCGATTTTTTCGTTACCTCAAAAAAATCCTCCTGAAAGTCCAATTTGAAGCTGAAATCCAATGTAAAGAAAAGCAAATACACTTCACAGTCCCAAGATTTGGCGACCGAAGAGCTATTGACTCTCGATGATGGACTGGTTAACAATAGGTGATTTTGGGCCACCTGTATGCGTTCATTATTAATGATAAAAGAAGTTTCACCCTTTTTTATTAAACAGAGCGAATAGAGTTCACCCTTTTTTAGGATGTGCTGCTGCTCAGAGCTGAACACAGGCTTTGATTTGTTGCCTTTAAAATGAAAAACATAAAAGCCCTTATTTTCGAATGGTATTTCCTTCACAGACATGTTTACTTCACGATAAAATCAAAATAAGTTTTACGATAAGGTTCATTTTGCAACGTATAATGCCACCATTCTTTATCGTAAGCTTTAAACCCAAATTTAGCCATAGCTTCTTTTAGAATTTTTCTATTTTTTTTCTGTTGTGCCGTTAGATTTGCATATTGATGGTGTGACACGGCTCCGAAAAAATCGAACGGCCCGCCCATATCAATCTCTTTTTTATCTTTCAGGCGAATGATCGTAAGATCTACTGTACTGCCACGGCTATGGCCTGATTTGGAGGCAATAAACCCGAGCTTAAACAAATTCTTCTTATCAAGATGTGGATAAAACTCTCTTTTTGCAATGGTGTCGTCAGTTTTTAATGACCATGACTTGAAGTTGTCAACAGCGCGCTGTGGACGGTAGGCATCAAATATTTTCAAGCCCAAACCTTTTTTATTTAAATGGTTTTCGACCTGCTGCAGTGCGAAGGCTGCCCGCTTAGTTAAAATCGCAACAGGCTTCTCATAACCCCGTATTGGTCTTCCTGTAAAGTTGTGACTGCCGAAATAACGCATTTCCAAGCTAACATTAGGAATAATGTCCTTGACGTATACAAAATCTAATGGTATGCTTTTTTCCTGTGCACAGATGAATGAACTGAAAAAGCTTAAACCAAGGGCAAGACACAAGTTGATTTTCATGGAATGAAGATACAACTTGTGCCTGAATTAATATAATAAAACATTGATTCTCGTCCGTATGGAAAGCATCCGCCAATTTCAGTGTATTGATCCGTTTGCTGTTAGATAGAAAGCCCGCTTAATGATCAGCTAATTTTTTTTTCAGGTAATTGTATATTTCAATTTGTGACCGGCATGGCGCCTTGTTATTCTCGACATAATGATTACTCAGCGAATTGTTTAGTATCCGTGCTTTGACATTATCATTAAGCTGAATTTGAAGCATTTCTTTTAAATCCTCCTTTATTTTTTTGCTTGTTATTTTTACGGCTGCTTCAATACGATGATCCAGGTTTCTTGTCATCCAGTCTGCTGACGAAATAAATAGCTGCTCCCGGCCAGCGTTGTAAAAATACATCACACGTGCATGTTCTAGATATTCGTCTACTATTGAAATGGCATTCATCTGCAGTTTAAAATTCTTCTGGTTTGTTGCGCAGTAGATTCCCCTGATAATTAGGTCTATTTTAACACCAGCCGTTGCCGCATCGTAGAGCTTTTTAATCATTTCCTTGTCGCTCAATGAATTTACCTTCACAATGAGGTATGCTTTTCGGCCTGCTTTGGCTTCTGTAATTTCTTGGTCGATGTAATGGAGCAGCTCTTTGCGCATATCCGTTGGGCATACCAAAAGGCTTTTACAATTTTTGATAATTTCAGCGGGGTTTGATTTAGGACGTCGAAGGTAATTGAAAATCTTATTGATATCGGCAATCACATCTCTGTTACTTGTTAAGAGGCAATAGTCTCCATATAATTTTGCTGTTTTTTCATTGATATTTCCTGTACTGACAAAACCATATTGGATTGTTTTCATGCCAGCACGTTTTTTTATCACACATAGTTTTGCATGTACTTTTTTATTTGGGATACCAGTCAATACTTTAATGCCCTCCAATTCGAGTTTTTCCTTCCAGTCCAAGTTATTTTCCTCATCAAATCTTGCACGGAGTTCGAGCATCACGGTGACTTCTTTTCCATTGCGGGCGGCATTGATCAAGGCATTTGCAATTTTTGAATTTGAAGCTAAGCGGTATGCTGTAATCTGGATGGTCTTCACATCCGGATCCATTGCTGCCTCACGAAGAAGGTCAATAATCGGTCTAAACTCATGATATGGAAAGGAGAGAAGCACATCCTTTTTTAATACAGTATCCGTTACCCGCTCGTAATTTTGAAAATTAGGATGCGGAAACGACGTTCTTTCCAGTGGTTGATTGTAGGATTTAAATACATTTGGAAAGTCCATAAAGTGTTTAAAGTTGTGTATTTTCTGCCCTGGAATGATGCTGTCTTTTTTGGATAGGTTAAGTTTTTTGATCAAGAATTCCACCAACTTGGTGTTCATTTCCTGGTCGAATATAAAGCGTGTGGGTTTACCTTTTCGCCTATTTTTTACCCCTTTGCTAATTTTTTCAACAAGGCTTGTATTGATGTCGTTGTCAATGTCAAATTCGGCGTCTTTCGTCACTTTAAAGACATGAGCATGGAATACATCGAAACCAAAATAGGAAAATATTAATGGGAGATTAAACTTGATCACATCCTCCAAAAGTATAATGTGCTTTTCATCCTTTGGCGACGGTAACTGTACGAAGCGCCCATTTGAACTTGTAGGAATCTCAATGAGGGCAAATTTCGTTTCATATTGCCATTCCTTTTTGCCCATCGCAATACCTAAATAAAGACTCTTGTCGCGAATATAGGGCATTGGTCGTACGTCATCTAATATTAAGGGGATAACGTTCGATTCGACATCATCCTGGTAATAGTCACTGACAAATTTTTGCTGTTCGACATTCAGTTCTTCGCTGGTTTTAATATAGACATGCTGTTTGGCCATATCTTTTTGAATACGATTCCAGGTACTGTCAAATTTCTTTTGCTGTTTGATTACCCTGATATTGAGTTCTTCGAGGATGAGCTGTGGGTCTTCATAAAATGACTGGTTGGCACTTTTGTCTTTCAGGTCAATAGCTCGCTTTAGTCCAGCGACACGTACACGGAAAAATTCATCAAGGTTATTTGAAAAAATACCTAAAAATTTGATTCTTAAGGGTAAAGGAACCGTCTCGTCCGCAGCTTCTTGGAGCACTCTTCCATTAAAGCTCAACCAACTAACATCTCTAGGAATAAATTTCTTCGCCATAACTAAATATACGTAAATTTAAAAAGCAAAACTATAGCTCTAGCGCGGATAATCGAACTTTTTTGTGTTAACGAATTATTAAGTTATTCCAAAAAAAATCCCCAAAGTTTTATACAAACTTTGGGGATGTGTCTTTCCGTTTGGCAAGGTCTAGTCCTTTTTTCCGTATTTCTTTGAGATTTGAATTGCTTTGAATTTTGTGGTGTCGAAATGCGGTGTATCGATCGATAGACTTGTTGGATAAGGAGCCGTTCGATCGAAGAAGTACACGGTTGTGATACTTCCATAATCATTAACAGGCATGAGCTCAAGACAACCTGTATAGTCTGCATTTAAAACGTCACCCACGGTCACGGCATAGATACGGATAATACCACCTTTATTTTGTTCATTTCTGACAAACGCAACTTCCTTAAAACCTCCCGGTAAGTCTTCAATACTTTTTTGATTGAAGCTATCTTTTAAAATAAATCCCAACAGCACCAAAATTGGTATGACCAAAAGCCATAACCTTTTATTCTTCTTCATTAAAATACCCTTAAATTGTAATTGTTATGCCTAATAATTTGTAAAACTCTTTCAAAATTGCCTGATGTCCTGGCCAGGCGGGAGAAGTGACCAAATTTCCATCCACGACTGCCTGATCCGCAGGAATATTTTTCCATGTGCCGCCAGCCAATTCGATATCCGGACCTACAGCAACATAGGCGGTAAGCGTACGTCCTTCAAGAACCTTTGCTGCCGTTAACACTTGAATGCCATGACATATTGCCGCGACAGGTTTATTGTGCTCAAAGAAGTGTCTTGTAATCTCCAAAACACGTTTGTTGAGTCGGATATATTCTGCCGATCGGCCACCAGCAATATATAGACCATCATAATCTTCAACATTTACCTCATCAAAATCCTTATTGATAGCGAAATTATGTCCGCGCAATTCTTTGTAGGTCTGGTCACCCGTAAAATCATGGACCGCTGTTGGCACCACATCACCGCTTTTTCGGTCTGGTGCAATTGCATCTACAGTTATTCCTATGGAACCCATTGCCTGAAATGGAACCATCGCTTCGTAATCTTCTACAAAGTCTCCTACCAGTAATAATATTTTTTTTGCCATATCAAAAACCTCTTTTAATAGGTTATCAATTTACATATTAAAAGAGGTTTTCACAATGATTATTTGTTAATCTTTTGTCAACCTTGTATCGCTAATTTTTCCGCAAGGATACGTTTTGTCTTTCTTACTTTAGCCTCTAATTGACTTCTTAAGGTTGGATCTATAATCCCTTTACCTTCTTCAAAATTTTTGTGAAATTCAGGAAGAGAGAAAGAATCTAAGATATCCGCACCATCCCAGGTAATTCGGTTGACAGCAGTGTTCAATACCGTTGCACCACCCATTGGACCAGGGGCCGTAGCCAACAAGAAAACAGGTTTGCCGTTGAATAATTTACGATTAGGAATACGCGAAACCCAGTCAACGATATTTTTGTAGGCTGAAGTATACGACCCATTGTGTTCTGCCAAAGAAATCAAAAGAAAATCTGCCGCATCCATTTTAGCAGCAAAGTCATAGGCCAATTGCGGAATGCCTAGCTCGGCTTCTTTATCGTAAGAATAGATAGGCATTTCAAAATGGTTTAGGTCCAGCAGCTCGATGGTGTCTTCTGCTTCTTTGTAGTATTTGGACGTACTTGTAACGAACATTTTGTTGATAGAATTTTTATTGCTTGTGCCTGCAAATGCTAATATTTTCATCGTTATATCATTAATTTAATCTTTATTCCTTTTATTTTCGATCTCTCTTATTTTAAAAGATGGTCAAACTTACAATATAATCGCTAAAAAAAAGTCAATCAAATGTCCTTGTGCGCTATGGAAGTGTATTTATTGATGTAGATCAATAAAATTGAACCGTTCATACATCCCAAGAATCCCTGTTAATCCGCCGGTATGAACCACAAGTATTTTGTCTGCTGGAGTGAAGTAATCATTTTTAATCAGATCATCTAGGGCATAGAGCAATTTGCCGGTATATGTAGGTTCGATCATTATCCCGGTATTTGTTACAAAATTTTGAACAAAAGATAGTAAGTCGGCAGTTGTTTTTGCATATCCTCCAAAATGATAATTGAGATGTAAAATAGGGGGAGCTATGTTGGGGTAAAGTTGATCAACTTCCTCTTGAATAAAGCCACCATTCTTTAAAACAGGTATACCATGCACACGTGTAAGAGCATCTCGTTTATCTATGGCGTTGGCTATTCCGGCCAATGTTGTTCCGGTGCCACAAGCAGTAAAGATATGCTGGTATTCTTGTCGGAGTTCATCGACCAGTTCGGCGCATCCCTTAGCGCCTAAAATACCATAGCCCCCTTCATGAATATAGAAAGTGGTTGGATCCTGACCGAAATATGTTTTGTACAGATTCTCTTTATTTCGGTAAGATTCGCGTTCGACATAAATCAGCTGCATGCCAAAGAGTCGACACATGGCTAAAACAGGGTTGTTGACTCCTTCTTCCCCTCTGACAAAAGCGGTTGTTCTAAACTTAAAGGTCGCTCCGGCGCAGGCTGTAGCTAAAAGATGATTGCTCCAGGCACCACCAAATGTAACAAGATGACTCTTCTGAAGCCGTATTGCTTCCGCTAGATTGTATTTTAATTTGCGCCATTTATTGCCTGAAATAAAAGGATGTATGAGGTCATCCCGCTTAAGCGTTACTTTTACATGCTTCTTCTCCCAAGCGGGGAGATACAATTCAGTTTCGGGACTGTGGATTTTGAACGGCAACATAACATTAAATGAAAACAAATTTAACGAAAATTGTTTCATTTGGTTTATTTTTGTAGCATGACAGAACAAATTGGATTGCAAGATCAGGAAGAACAAGAATTATTTGAACATCTACGGATAGAGGTGGACAAGGGGCAGGCCTTACTCCGCATTGATAAATATCTGATGAACAGAGTCGAAAATGCGACACGGAGTAAAATTCAGCATGCGATAGAAGCAGGTTCTGTCATGGTCAACGGTAAGGAAATCAAGGCGAGCTATAAAGTTAGACCCGATGATGTGATTACATTGGTGTTGCCTGATCCCCCGCGTGATAACGAAGTCTATCCAGAAAATATTCCTTTGGATATCAAATATGAAGATGATGACGTTCTGATTGTGAACAAAGAAGCTGGAATGGTTGTACACCCAGGATATAATAATTATACAGGAACTTTGGTGAATGCGCTCACTTATCATATTCAGCAGTTGCCACAGCTACCAGGAAATTCTGATCGTCCGGGATTAGTACACCGAATTGATAAAGATACTTCTGGGCTATTGGTTATCGCCAAAAATGAAAAGTCCATGGCCTTTTTGGCGAAACAGTTTTTCGACCACAGTATTACACGCAAGTATATCGCCATGGTATGGGGTGATTTAAAAGAAGATGGAACGATAACAGGTTATATTGGACGTCACCTAAAAGACAGACGCATCATGGCGATGTATGATAGTGAAGACAAGGGGCGTTGGTCGGTAACACACTATAAGGTTTTGGAACGCTTAGGTTATGTAACTTTAATCGAATGCCAGCTAGAAACGGGAAGAACACATCAGATCCGTACGCATATGCAGTCTATCGGGCATCCGCTGTTTAACGATGCAATGTATGGTGGAGACAAGATTTTAAAAGGTACCGTGTTTTCAAAGTATAAGCAGTTTGTCGATAACTGTTTTTCTTTGCTGCCTCGTCAAGCTCTTCATGCGCAAGTACTGGGATTTATTCATCCTGCTACAAAAGAAAATATGTACTTTGAAGTACCATACCCTGAAGATTTTCGTTTAGCTTTAGAAAAATGGCGTGGATACGCAGCAAATTCAATGGCTGTAGAAAATGGTTAAAATTTAGAACAGAATTAAGATGCCAACAAACTATATTAATTTCAATGGCAATGTAGTGCCGGAAAATCAGGAAATATTTAGCATTGAGAATAGAGGTTTTCGTTACGGGGATGGATTGTTCGAAACCATGCTCTATAAGGATGGTGATATCCGTTTTCTAAATTTTCATGTCGAACGCTTACAGAAAGGCATGGAATTGATTCATCTGGACGATGCAAATCTTTTCGACGAATTTTTTATTCGTTCGCGTTCCGAAGAATTAATCCGTAAAAATAATATGTTGGGGCAACAGGTCCGTATCCGATTGATCGTATTTAGATCAGGGGGCGGGCTGTATAGTCCGACAAGTAATAAGCCCGGCTTTGTTTTGCAGGTACAACGTCTAGAACCCAATCTGCGTGATAAGAAGGTGGGGCTGATCGTAGGCTTGTACAATGAATTTAAAAAACCGTATAGCGATCTGTCAAAAATTAAGTCTTTAAATGCGCAGATTTATGTTTTGGCCGGTATTTATAAAAAGAAAATGGCCTTTGACGATGTATTGATCCTAAATCAGGAGGGCTACTTATGTGAATCACTGACATCCAATATTTTTGTCTTTTATGAGAAAGTACTTTACACCCCTGCGCTGTCCGAAGGATGTATCGAGGGAGTTATGCGTAGGGTAGTGATGGACATGGCACAAGATGAGGGTATCGAGGTCGTTGAAGCCCAAATAAGCCCCGAAATTATGAAGCGGGCCGACGAGATTTTCTGTACCAATGCTGTACAGGGTGTGCAATGGGTGATGGGATATAAGCAAAAGCGTTATTTCAATAAAATATCCCGTATTCTGCAGGAAAAACTGCTAAACTGGAACTATGATATCAGTGATGAACAAGACTAGTACGATAGCGTCGTGGTGCCAAGAGCAGCGAAAATTAACAAAGGGCGGGAATTAATCCTGCCCTTTGTTAGTTATAAACTGCTCAGCCCATTGCTCAAATGCTTGTTTAAAGCTGTGTAGAAAATCCTTGGTTTCTCCGGATTCAATTTTGCCGTCAGATCCGATACTTGACTCAATATCACCAATATATGCTTCGGGTTGTTGCATTGTCAAGAGATTGACGAATACAAGGGATTGCCGGAGATGGTGATTGGCACCAAAACCGCCTAACGCCCCAATTGAAGAAGATATTACTGCAGCAGGTTTGCCATCCCAATTGTTCTTACCATAAGGTCTTGATCCTACATCAATTGCATTTTTCAACACAGCAGGAACTGAACGGTTATATTCTGCCGTGATAAAGAGCACTGCGTCCAATGCATTAATCTCCTCACGAAATCTTGTATAGCTAGCCGGCGGAGTGCCTTCATCATCGAAATCCTGATTATACAAAGGGAGATCGCCAATATCGATCAGGCTATAGCGAAATTTAGATTCCTCCTGATCAACGATATACTCTGCAATCTTTTTGTTAAACGAGTTTTTTCTTAAGCTACCAACCAATATACCTACGTTATATATGCTCATCGTATTTATTATTAAAGTTTCTATTATCTATTTATTTGAACAACATAGTATCCAATAATGTTTTTACTTTATTGCGAATAATACAGGTGTTCAACCTGTTAATAATGAGTTTTTTATCGATTGGTTAACAAAAATTAACATTTCGATATTAATCTTTTGCATACAGTTTGTTGTCGTATTGTAAAGAAGAAATTACAAACTAAGGGAGGAGTTACTTATGAAAAAATTGCTTTATGCAGCTGCTATCATTGCAGGCCTTTTTACGGCAAATGCTGCCCAGGCGCAAGTCAGTATTCGCGTCAACATCGGAAGTCAGCCTAATTGGGGCCCAGTAGGCTATGATTATGCCCGCTATTATTATATTCCAGAATATAATATGTATTACGATGTGCCCGCGAGATGTTATGTTTATTACGACAATGGCGGCTGGGTAAGGAGAGCTAACCTTCCTAGAAGATATAGACACTATGATTTTTATCGAGTACACAAGGTAGTTATCAACGACCGTACACCGTGGCATCATCACGACCGATATAGAAGTCGTTACGGGGGCTACCGCGGAAGACAGGTAGCCATTCGCGACAGCCATCATGGCGGTGGGTATTCATTTGCGAGCGAGCGCCGCAAAGTGAGCCGCGGACATTCATGGAATGAAGGCCATCGACACGATAGAGGACCTGGTCATCATGGACGCGGTAAGGGGCATGGACCTGGAAAGCACAGGCACTAATTTGTTACATTGAAATACAATCGTTCAATTGAAATACAAGGTCAATTGAAGTACAAAGAAGAATCTATAAGGCCATAGATTCTTCTTTTTTTACGCCCAAATAAATTAAGAAACATAATACCTTGATTCATAAAAATTATCTTAATTTTGCGCTACAATAAACCTACATGAGGCGCATGTAGTCTTCACGATAGGTTTTTGAAACAATAGTAATGCGTAAGTTAATTTTTGTAATGAGAAAAGGGATTCGTTTAGGTGCTGTATGGATAGGTTTGGGGATAGTTAGTTTAGGATTATATGCCTGTGATCAAGGAGGGAAGAGCAAGGTTCAAAATGGTGATACTACGGATGATTCCATCCCGGCCGTAAAAGATAGTTTAGTTACAGTGCAGGACTCGATCAGTAACGTGGATTCCTTACAAAAAGATACCATTGCTAAAACGGAAGAAGATAAGCCCTTTAAAAGCGCTAAAGATACAACCGTATTATTGACCGATACTGTTTCTCCGCGCTATATATATCTTACTTTTGACGATGGCCCTCTGAATGGAAGTCAGTATCTTGATTCCATTGCAACTGCAAAGGGTATTAAAATCAATACTTTTCTGATTGGACATCATGATAAAATGAGTAAAAAGCTGCACAGCTATACCGAACGTTACAAGAATAATCCTTTAGTTGATTGTTATAACCATAGTTTTTGGCATGCGCACGACAAGTATACTGTATTTTATTCCAATCCGCAGGCTGCTTTTGAGGATTTTGAACATGCTGAGCAATCCTTGGGGCTCGAGCATAAAATCGTGCGATTGCCGGGAAGAAATATTTGGTATATCGGAGACCGTAAGAAAGTTGATTTGAAAACAGGGGGATCAACGGCCGAGTTACTGCATCAAAATGGTTATAAGGTCATTGGTTGGGATTGTGAATGGAAAATTAATGGTGTGACGGGAAAACCAGACTTGTCGGTAAATCAGTTATATACCCAAATGAAGAATCTACTTCGTAAAGGAACGTCGTATACGAAAAACAATGTGGTACTGTTGACACATGATAATATGTACCAGACTAAAAAAGGACAGCGACTTTTATCAGATTTAATCGATAGCCTAAAACAACATCCAAACTATCACTTTGAGTTTGTGCGGAATTATCCCAGATAGTGAGAATAGTTAAAACAAATAAAAAGGTATAAAAGCGAAAGGCTTAAAAAGAGTGGAATGACCGTGTCTTTTTAAGCCTTTAGCTTTTAAAGAGCAATACTTAGTTTTGTTTACGGAGATATTTGGTTAAAATAACGATCGTCTGACCTTCAATCTTTCCTTCAATCTGCTCAATGTTGTTAGCTACCAATCTGATATTCTTTACAACTGTACCTAACGTGGCTTTAAGAGAAGAGCCCTTTACGTCGAGTGTTTTTGTTAATACAACCGTGTCACCTTCAAAGAGTCTTTGACCAATGCTATCTTCATGAAAAGAAACATAGCCATCATTTTCGTGGTCGCCGGTTTTTTTGGCTTCAGCCAACGTTTCATCGTCCAAATATAAAATATCCAATGCTTCCGATGCCCAGCCTTCATTTTTTAACCGGCTTAACATCCGCCAGCATACAATTTGTACAGCCGGATTTTCAGACCACATCGCATTTGGAAGAAACTTCCAGTCTTCGGGATTTAATTGTTCTGTCTTATTAAGCTGGTTGACTAATTTTTCTGAAATCAGTAAGGTATTGTCCAAATTTGCCGTTATTTCTGGAGGTAGTGTATAGGCAACTAAAGTCAATTCATTGCCCGTTAATTCACATTTTCCGCCAGCTCTCGCCTGTAATTGTTCTTCTAACTTCATATCTTTTTTTTGAAAGTCCAAACTTAGCCAAATTTGTTTTGACACGCAATGACCAATATCACAACTTTACTAATTTAGCCGCTTCTATTGCTATTTTAATGCACTGCTTTGGATGATGAACATCTTTCAATACCCGTGAATTTATGGCGTTAAAAAATGTTGGACTGCAAATGCGCTACAATTTTTTTCTTAAAATAAAGCCTTTGTATGTAGAACATTGGTATTGATTTTGTATTAGTCCAGCTTTGGAAACGATTATTAACTATAATTTAGCGATACTATGAAATGGCAAGGAGGAAAACAAAGTGGTAATTTTGAAGACCGCAGGGGGATGTCGGGTGGTGGAAAAATAGCATTAGGTGGAATAGGGGGGATTATTGTTTTAGTCATAGGATTTCTGATGGGAGGAGATCCGACGCAACTTTTACAACAAGCCCAGAATATGGGGGCGCAGACCGAACAGTCGGGGCAGCCACGTGAGCTAAATCCTGAAGAGAAAAGACTAACAGAGTTTTCATTGACTGTGCTCCAAAGTACCGAAGACGTTTGGACAAAGCTATTTAAAGAGCAAATGCAGAAAAACTATACACCAACAACACTTGTGTTTTACGATGGTGGCACGCAAACAGACGGTTGTGGTATGGGGCAGGCGTCTTATGGCCCTTTCTATTGTCCTGGTGATCAAAAAATTTATCTCGATTTAAGCTTCAGTAAAGAGTTGTCAGATAAATTTGGAGCAAAAGGGGAATTTGCGATGGCTTATGTGATAGCACATGAGGTTGGACATCATATTCAGCAACTGGTTGGACTATTACCCCAAACCAATGCAGCACGCGGTAAGCTCAGTGAGCGGGAAAATAATAAAATCTCTGTCATGACCGAACTACAGGCGGATTTTTATGCGGGCGTATGGGCACATTATCTCAACGAGTATACCGATATAAAAATTGATTATAACGATATTATGGATGGCATGAAAGCGGCTGAAGCGGTCGGCGATGATAAGCTGCAAACAGAAGCACAGGGTTATGCTGTACCAGAATCATTCACCCATGGAACATCCGCACAGCGTATGGCCTGGTTTAAAAAAGGATATGATTCTGGGGATATGCGATCGGGTAACACCTTTGAGGATCCAGGCCTGAAATAAGCGTCGATTTTAATGAAATAAAAAAACACTTGAGCACACCATGATCAAGTGTTTTTTTTAGTTCAGTATCGGCAATTCGCTACAATGCTATCTCATACTGTTTTTCAAACCCTTATTGAACCAGCAAGTTGCAACCCCGTATATCACTTTGGTCAAACCGGCCCAATATTTCAAAGGATCCATCCGCGTGTACTTTTCCTAGATCCTGTGTTGCGATAAACGAACAGGAATAGCGATTCGCTAGATCGATAACATTAATTCCTCCAGATTTATTCGAAGGAATCAAACTCAATGGATCATTGGTATCCCGGATCAGTATTTTCATCCATTTGGGTAGCTGAAAAATTCCTTGACCAGAGGAATAACCCTGAGATAGTAGTTCCGTCATCCCATATTCAGAATGAATTCCGACCACACCGAACGCTTTTTCAAGAAGCTGATGGATTTCTTGTTTGACCATTTCCCTGCGCTTTCCTTTCATTCCTCCTGTTTCCATAATGATTAATTCTGGAAAATCGAAGGCATAGTGTTCAATAAAATCGAGAAGGGCATACGTCACTCCGAAGAGTATCGTTTTCGTTCCTTTATTTTTGAGCCGGACAAGTGTTTCGTATAGTTCTTGATGGTTATACAGAAAGTAATTGCTTTCAGGCTGATCACTTTGTTTCATAAGATCGTCAACCATATATATCAAAGAAGATCCACTTCTCTCGAGGTAAGAAGGGAGAAGTGCGAGTACGGCAATATTGCTCAAAGGGCCATAGCAATCTTCGAAGATCCGACGAAAGGTATGTTCATAAATATTCAGGTCGGCCACAAAATGTTTCGAGGTCAGCATTCCCGTCGTACCGGAGCTGGAAAAGACCATTTCAGCCTCCATTCCTTCGGTGATAACCTGTTGGGTTTTGAAAAATTCAATAGGTAGGAAAGGAATCTCGGTATAGTGTTCAATAACGGCTTTTTCCTTTCCCAAGATGCGGATATAGTCCCGATAAATTTTGCAATGCTGGCTTTGGAATTGGTAGGTCTCTAAACACTGCTGATTAAAATCATACTCGGTTTTAATCTCAAAAAAATCCTTCCAATTCGTCATAGCATTTAAAAATTTGATAGACAAAATTAACTAAAATTTGGAAACATTAACAGGTCTTATTGTTTCAGTTTTATCGGATGCGTAGTGAAGTTGAACGATAGCATAGCCGATAAGCAGGTGCAGGCAAGAATTCTTGGGGCTAAGCTGCAGCGCGCGTGTTCACTTGTGTACGATAGGTATGTACTGGAGCTGCTAGGAAAGCGCATGCCATACATATCGTGTAACAAGCTCAGATCCAATGTAAAAAAGCATCTGAGCTTGTTTATGTTTATAGCATACCGCCGTCAACAGGAAGAACCTGGCCGGTTACGTACGCCGATAAGTCGGATGCTAAATAAAGACAGGCATGAGCAACATCTTCCGGCTGTCCCGCGCGTTTCAACGGAATTCCTGCTTCCCATCCGGCAACAACTTTCGGATCCAATACATCCGTCATTTCCGTCCGTATAAAACCTGGAGCAACAACGTTAGCACGGATATTACGCGAACCTAATTCTTTTGCGACAGATTTTGTGAACCCGATAATACCTGCTTTTGAGGCAGCGTAATTCGCCTGACCAGCATTGCCCTGAACACCCACTACCGAAGACATATTAATAAATGAACCCTTGCGGTTTTTCATCATAATTTTTGAAGCTGCCTTGGTGACGTTAAACACCGACTTGAGGTTGACATTTAAGACATCGTCCCAATTTTCTTCAGTCATACGCATCAATAAGCCGTCTTTTGTGATACCCGCATTGTTTACAACAATATCCAGTCCACCGAAATCGGCAACAATGGAATTGATTAGTTGTTCCGATTCTTCAAATTTTGAAGCATCAGAACGATAGCCGATTACTTTCGTACCGAAAGCCTGAAGCTCCTGCTCTAACGCCTGTCCTTTTTCGACAGAAGAAAGATATGTGAAAGCGACGTTAGCACCATGTTGTGCAAAAACTTCTGCAATTTTCCTTCCGATTCCTTTCGATGCTCCTGTTATTAAAGCAATTTTTCCTTCGAGTATTTTCATCTGTATAAGTTATTTATCTTTAATTATTTACGATACGACATAGATCCATCGTTCCGACTTCCTCCCGCGTTGCTCTTCCTACACATTATGGAGATCAATACGACACGGGCGCTTTCCTTCGGTCGCTATCCAGCTATGCCACAGCGATTCTTTTTTTTTATTTTTTATCCCTGTCGCTTCTAGACATTTTGCAAAAATGTTAAAACTATATTATAACACAAAATCTTTCGATAAATAACGGTCTAAATTAGCAGAACATTATGCCTTCAGCTGATGTTTACAAAAGCGTTGCTTGCTATTTTTTTAGCGAACGGATTTAGTGGTTAACAGTAAGCGTTTACTCACTTTATATAATTTTAATAAATCCATGGTATTTTTGAATAAGTGCTTCTAAAAAGTACAGTTTTTTGACAAAAGACTTGGACGTTTATCAAAAACTATATTAAATTTGCATCAATCACAAAAACATGAGCAAAAAATCAAATAAAGAAGTTGACGTTGTTCTAATCGGCGCCGGTATTATGAGTGCTACTTTGGGTACTCTAATCAATGAATTAAGCCCAGACGTTAATATTGAAATTCTTGAGCGTTTGGATGTTGTGGCTGCTGAAAGTTCAGACGCTTGGAATAATGCTGGCACGGGTCACTCTGCCTTATGCGAGTTAAATTATACGCCCGAACAGAAAGATGGTTCTGTAAAGATTGATAAAGCAGTGAAAATTGCTGAGCAATTTGAGGTATCTAAGCAGTTTTGGTCCTACCTTGTTGATAAAGGCATCATTACCCAGCCTGAAAATTTTATCCGTAGTATTCCACACCTGAGTGCGGTTTTTGGTGAAAAAGATGCTAAATTTCTAAAAACAAGATGGGAAACGTTAACGACCCAAAACTTGTTTAAGGGGATGGAGTATACCGAAGATGCTGAATTGCTGAAATCATGGATTCCATTGATGATGGAGGGGCGTGATAAAAACGAAAAGATTGCTGCAACGAAAATGGATCTTGGTACAGATGTCAATTTTGGCTCATTGACACGTGATTTGATCGCTAATCTTGCAAATAAAGAAAATATATCCATTTCGCTAAACCATGAAGTCATTGACATCGAACGTGAAGATGATGGCCGTTGGGAAGTGGAGGTCAAAGATTTAAAAACAGGAGTAAAGAGAGAAATCAAAGCGAAATTTGTATTTATTGGTGCTGGTGGACACTCCTTGCTGTTGTTGGAAAAATCTGGAATACCAGAAGCAAAAGGGTATGGTGGCTTTCCGGTAGGAGGCCAATGGCTGCGTTGCGTGAATGAGGAGATTATTAATGCCCACCACGCCAAAGTGTACGGCAAAGCCTCTGTAGGTGCTCCACCGATGTCTGTGCCGCATTTAGATACGCGTTATATCGATGGCAAACAAGCTTTGTTATTTGGGCCTTATGCGGGTTTTTCAACAAAATTCCTCAAACAGGGGTCTTATTTCGATCTACCGGCTTCTATCAAGTTGTCGAATATCCGACCGATGCTATCTGCCGGACTTGATAATTTGCCCTTGACCAAGTATTTGATCACAGAAGTCATGAAATCTCCGAAAGATAAACTGGAATCATTGAAACAATTTATGCCCACAGCAAAATTGGAGGACTGGGTGATTGAGAAGGCGGGACAACGGGTTCAGGTGATCAAGAAAGATGAGAAGAGAGGTGGAATTTTGGAATTTGGAACAGAGGTCGTTTCTAGTTCAGATGGCTCTATTGCCGCGTTATTGGGCGCTTCTCCTGGCGCTTCTACCTCTGTTGCTATCATGATCAGTTTGCTGAAGAAATGTTTTCCTGAGCGTGCTAAATCAGATGAATACCGCAAGAAGTTACGTGAGATGATACCATCACACGGTAAATCATTGAACGATGATGCACAGCTTTGTAAAGAAACACGTATACGCACACATAAGGCGCTGAAATTAATCGATATCGATTAATCAATTCGACCGCCAATATACTTGAGGGGTGCTTCGAATGGCTTTGGCCGTTCTGGGCTGAGATTATACCCAATAAAAGCGATTGTTCCTCTTTGTACAATCGCTTTTATATACCTGATCCAGGTAATGCTGGCGTAGGGATTTAATTTCAATAAAAACAGCTTTTTTCCCCGAAGGTTTATTATAAGATCACAAGCAATAATAAACAATTCGAATGACTCCCGAATCCATTATCGACGCTTTTATAAAACAGATGCAGCAGGCCACAGTAGCGGAATGGCTAGGGGTTTCTTTCGGCATTCTGCAAGTCTGGTTTTCACGGCAAAATAAATCAATCCATTATATTTTTGGAATTATAGGCATACTGATATCCGTATATGTATTATTTCATGCAAAACTGTATGCTGAAATATTGTTGCACCTGTATTATTTAGTCATGAGCATCTACGGCTGGATGTATTGGAAATATAGCAGTGACGTCGCTACGCCGATAACGCATTGTGAAAAGAAAGATTGGTGGATAGTAAGCTTTATCTGCACCGCTGGTTTTCTGTTGTTCTATTTTGGATTGGTGCACTTAACAGACTCGGATGTTCCACTATGGGATTCTGCCGTTTCTTGTACCGCTTGGGCAGGAATGTGGTTGTTGGCAAAACGTAAAATAGAAAATTGGATACTGTTGAACATTAGCAATCTAATGGCTATTCCGTTATTGATCCATAAAGGATTGTTCCTTTATTCCGGACTGACTTTGTTTTTATTTGTGATGGCATTTAGTGGATATTTAAATTGGAGGAAAATCATACGTGAAGAGAGATATGCAACTCAATAGTGCGGATATTGCAATTCTGAAAGACAGTCAGGCAAAAGGTATTCAGCAGAAATCCTTGTCGGATGAACAGTTGGAGCTAATCTATCGCAGAAAATGGTTCAAAATCTGGATTCCCGTTGAATTGGGGGGATTAGGTTTAACGGTGCCCGAAGGTCTCAATGTATTGGCTGATTTAGCGTATTGGGACGGCGGGCTGGCCTGGACAGTTACATTATGTTCGGGAGCAAATCTTTTTGTGAGTTTTATTGACCCCGTTTTAGGTGATCAAATTTTTAAAACGGAACGCGTTTGTTTCGGTGGTAGCGGTCAGGCATCTGGCACAGCAACGCGCGATGGTGAACATTATCGACTCACAGGATTTTGGAAATACGCCACTGGAGCTCCCCATTTAACCCATTTTACGTTGAATGCAACGATTCAGGAAGAGGGCAAACCCGTATTGGATGACAAGGGAGATCCCCTTGTAAAATCATTTTTTGTCGATAGGGAACATGCGCTGGTTCATTATGACTGGGATACATTCGGATTAGAAGTGACAGCCTCGCACTCTTTTTCGCTGCAGGACGTTCCTGTTGATGGTAAACGGTGTTTCGAAATCAATGCGGCAAAAAGCACACGCAGTGATCTACGCTATCAATATCCCTTTATGCCTTTTGCTGAGTTGACCCTGCTGGCCAATTTTATCGGGATGTATAAGCGATTTCTGGATTTGATTGAAAAACTGTTTGTGTTAAAAAGTAAAGCGTCCAAATGGGAGCATGCAGCGAGTAAAGCTGCTTTCGACATGCTCGATGAACTTCAACAGGATTTCATAATACAAAAGGATGCTATCCTGAATTTGGCTGATCATTCTTGGGATAACCTCAGCAATGGAATCGATAATGCCTTAATTTATGCGCAAATAGCGACGCAAAGCCGTGATTTTGTGTCTTCCATCTTAATGAATACCGCTAAACTCTATCCTCATGCAGGGATTTTGGGGGCGGCCGTTGACCAAGAGATCAATATCATCTTCCGAAATATTTTTACTGCTTCACAGCATAAGTTGTTGCAAAAAAGTATATAAATAAAAGCTTAGTTTAAAGAATTTTTTGTTACAAATGCTGGGTTATCTACAGATTTTCCGCTGCTAATTTTTGATGTGCCAAAAGAAGACCAACTTGTAACCAACTCGACCCTTTTTGCAGTGCTTGCTCAGTGCTCGTTCAGTGCTTACTCAGTGGTGATTCAGTGACGAGTGAACAAGCACTGAATCACCACTGGTTAATAATTGTTCTAAAGCTGTGTTTAGGGGTAAATTGGTGTTAGGATATCTTCTTTCTAATTGGTATCTTAGCTATTTTTTGCCATGACATAGCCAACCGATTCGCACGCATTGCGGAATTTTTGCCGTTAAGGAATGCTGAGGAATATTAAAATGGCGAAGTCAACATGGCGCTGGATTAGGTATATAAAAAAAGGAGACAATTTCTTTGAAATGTCTCCTTTTGTGTTCCCGGCGGGGGTCGAACCCACATCGTCAGAACCGGAATCTGAAATTCTATCCATTGAACTACGGGAACGTCCCGCAAAGATATACTATTTTCTAGATCTAACAAATATCTTTACGATAAAATTGAAACTTTTAGCAGGCAATTTTTAGCGATAATTAGCGCCGTTTTTTTTGCTTCTAGATTTCAGCAGTTCCTCATTTTTTTAAGTCGGTGCTAATGATTTGTTTAGGCATACTTCGGATCGGAAAAAAAGGTGACAGTTGACAGCAGGTTGGTTATGACCGTGGGTGGTATTGCGTGATTACGGAATGCAGGTAATCCTTGTCAATATGCGTATATATTTCGGTAGTTGTGATACTTTCGTGTCCGAGCATATCCTGTACAGCGCGCAAATCGGCACCGCCTTCCACCAAATGAGAGGCAAAACTATGGCGAAAGGTATGTGGGCTAATGTTTTTCTGTAAGCCTATTTTTAGGGCAAGTTCTTTGATTATCAAAAATATCATGACCCGGGATAATGCAGCTCCTCGTCTGTTGAGAAATACAATATCTTCATTTCCCGGTTTAATCTTGATGTGAGGCCTGATGGTTTCCAGGTAGATGCGGAGGTGTTTAATGGCGTGTTGACCAATTGGTATGAGGCGTTCTTTGCTTCCCTTGCCTTCAACTTTGATAAATTCTACATCTAAAAATAGATTGGATAGTTTGAGTGTGGTAAGTTCCGAAACACGGAGGCCACATCCATATAAGATTTCGATGATAGTCTTATTTCGTTGGCCCTCGGATGAAGAGAGATCGATTGCAGAAATCAATTGATCGACCTCCTGTATACTTAAAACACTGGGCAGCTTGCGCGCCAAGCGCGGTGCCTGAATAAGGTCTGTAGGATTGTTGCTGAATGCATGCTCAATGATCAAAAAGCTAAAAAAGGTTTTAAGTCCAGATATCAATCTCGACTGCGTGAACGGTGAAATATTGAATTGCTGCAGCCAAACCAAAAATTCCTGGATATTTTTTCTCGCTATGCTGTTTAAAACCAAATGATTGTCTTCACAATATATCTGAAATTTGGATACGTCATTTAAGTAAGCGTCAATAGAATTTGCACTTAAGCCTCTTTCGAACTTTAAGAATTGTTCGAATTCTTTTTTGATGACGTTCCAGTTTTTAAAATCCATTTGCAGCAAAATTACAATTAACTGTCGTTCTTTTTGAAAGATATTCAGTATTTTTAGAATGATTTCTACCGGTCCGAACCAAATGCAGTAAAAGCAGCAGCAGTATGCTGTTCGATAAGGTGTTGGAGAATAATCGTAGTGATCTGTATTTTATGATTTATCGGAACATTCATCTCCAGTTCCGTTTACCCTAATAGCAAACAATTGATAAAAATAACTGAAAAAAAAGAAATTTTTTCTATGAAATTCATTAAACCATTAGCATTAGCTTTTCTGTTACCAGCTACCTTTTATGTAGCGGAAGCAACAATGCCAACCACGTTAACTGCGGAAGCGCGAGCGATTCTATCACAAGATAGTGTGGCTCTGAATCAGAAATTACCCTTCGACAATGAAGTGGTTACAGGTAAACTCAAAAATGGATTTACATACTTTATTCGTAAAAATAGCGAGCCGAAAGGTCGTGTTACGATGTATTTGGGTATGAAAGCAGGCTCTATTCTGGAAAATGAAAAGCAACTGGGCTTAGCCCATTTTTTGGAGCACATGAATTTCAATGGTCTGAAGCATTTTCCGAAAAACGAATTGGTCAATTATCTGCAAAAGGCCGGGGTTCGCTTCGGTTCGGATCTGAATGCCTACACCAGCTTTGACCAGACCGTTTACCAATTGCCAATTCCTTCTGATGACCCTGAACTTTTAAAGAATGGTTTGCAAGTCATGCGCGACTGGGCCCAAGATGCACTATTGGATGCTGAGGAGATCGATAAAGAACGCGGAGTTATCTTAGAAGAGAAGCGTGGCGGGAGAGGAGTGCAACAACGTCTCCAAGATCAATATTTTCCAATGTTGCTGAATGGTTCGCTTTATTCCAAACGCTTACCAATCGGTACGGAGGAGATACTTAAAACGTTTCCTTATTCGGAAATACGCCAGTTTCACCAAGACTGGTATCGGCCCGATTTGCAAGCTTTAATTATCGTAGGAGACATTGATCCTAAGGAAATGGAAGAACGGGTGAAGGTGTTGTTTGCCGATATGAAAATGCCCAAGAAAGCATTGGAGCGTAAAAAATACCGGGTAGACCTGCTAAACAAAAACCAGTTCTTAGCAATTTCAGATCCAGAGTTACCTTATACGGTGGCTCAGATTCTCATCAAAAGCGAAAAGGATAAAGTGGAAACCGTAGGAGATTACAGAAACGAACTTTTGAAAAGTGTTTTCAACAAGATGATCGCTGGTCGTTTTTCTGAATTGATGCAACAGCCGAATCCTCCTTTTATGCAAGCCGGTGGAAGTATTAGCGATTTTGTGGCCAACCTCAATACCTTTTCATTGTTGGTTGTGCCTAAGCCCGGGGAGCTCGAGTCGGGATTTAAAGCTATGTTAACCGAATTTGAGCGCATCCAAAAGTATGGTTTCACGCAAACGGAGCTGAACCGTGCTATTGCAGATATGAAAAAAGGTAATGAGATGTCTTTTATCGAACGCGATAAAAAGAAATCGGATAGCTATGTCAATCGTTATCTCAATTATTTTATCGATGGCGAACCTGCTTTAAGCAATGAAGATGCCTACCGTCTGACTAAGCAGCTGCTACCGACTTTAAAACTAACTGAGGTCAACGGCTTGGTAAAAAAATATTATACCGATCTGAACCGCGATGTATTGGTGATGGCGCCCGAGAAAGATAAAGCAACCTTGCCGACTGAATCTGCGGTAATGGGCTGGGTAAAAGCAGTTGAAGAGAGCCCCGTCACTGCTTATGATGATAAAGTTTCTGATCTTCCGCTACTCTCAAAAGAACCCGTGAAAGGCAAGGTTGTATCGTCTAAAAATATTGATGCCGTTCAAGCAAAAGAATTGACACTAAGTAACGGCGTAAAAGTGATCCTTAAGCCTACGGATTTTAAAAACGATGAGATCCAGATCATGGCGTATAGCCCGGGGGGAACCTCGCTCTATAACGACGCAGATTACTTTTCGGCCGCCAATGCATCTTCTTTAATTGATGCCAGTGGTGTAGGACAAATGAGCAACATTGAGCTCACAAAGTACCTTTCAGGAAAGGATGTTTCCATCTCTCCATACATCTCCGAACGTTATGAGGGTATTTCAGGTCGTACAGATAAAGAAGGTTTAAAGAACGCTTTTGAATTGATTTATGGTTATTTTACTGAACCTCGTTTAGATCAGGATATTTTCCAGAGTACAATGACCAGAGCGAAAGGATCTTTGGAAAATAGATTAAGCAACCCCAATAATGTGTTTTCCGACAAAGTGAAAGAAGTATTGTACGGTAATAATGTCCGCCGTCAAAATCCGACGGTCGAAATGATCAGCAAAATCGATAGGGACCGTGCGTTGGCAATTTATAAAGAACGCTTTGCGGATGCCTCTGATTTTGTGTTTACCATCGTAGGGTCGTTTGACGAGAATCAGATTAAGCCTTATTTAGAAACGTATCTCGCTTCGCTACCGATTCAAAAAAGAGGCGAAAGTTATAGAGATCTAAATATTGTGGAGCCAAGCAAAGGCGAACGCGTAGTTGTTCACAAAGGCAAGGAAGAAAAGGCGAGCACACAATTGGCGTATTATGGAGACTATAGCTTTGGAGAGGCTGAAAATGTCAATATGGAAGCTTTAGAAAGTGTGTTGACGATCAAATTACTTGAACGACTTCGTGAAAAAGAAGGTGGTGTCTATGGTGTAGGGGCTCAGGCAAATTTCAATAAACTACCAAGACCCCGCTATGCTTTTTCTATTGGCTTTGGTTCAGCAGTTGATAAGACTGATGCCTTAATCGCTTCGGCATTGGATGAGGTAAAAAAGATTCAGGAACAAGGACCCGACAAAGTGGATCTGGAGAAATTTCTGGCAGAGCAACAGCGACAAAACGAGTTAAATCTTCGTGAAAATAGCTATTGGTTGAACTACATATCCAGTTCTTATCAGAATGATCTCGATCTTATGCGCTATACACGCAGGTTGGATAATTTGAAAAAGGTGACACCAAAGTCCGTACAGGATGTTGCAGGAAAATATTTGAAAAAAGATCGACTTTTTGAATTTATTTTGATGCCGGATTCAAAATAAGAGGTACATAAAAAATCCCAATCATTTCTGATTGGGATTGCCAAAATTTTTAATAAGTATCTCTTATTAACCCAAGTAGGATTTTAAGATTTTGCTTCTTGAAGTGTGTCTCAAACGTTGAAGAGCTTTGTCTTTGATCTGACGAACGCGCTCACGTGTCAAACTGAATTTCTCTCCGATTTCCTCTAACGACAGTTGGTGGTTGGAACCTAATCCAAAGAAAAGTACGATAATTTCACGTTCTCTTTCTGTTAATGTTGCCAATGATCGTTTGATTTCTTCGGATAGTGATTCATCGATCAAAGAACTGTCTGTTTCTGGATCATGGTTTTCCAGTACGTCCAAAAGTGTGTTTTCTTCACCTTGAACAAAGGGAGCATCCATAGATACGTGACGCCCAGAGTTACTTAGGGTATCCGAAACTTTGTCTACCGTAGTTTCAAGAATATCCGCTAATTCTTCTGGAGACGGCTCTCGTTCGTATTCTTGTTCTAGTTTTGAGAAAGCCTTACTGATTTTGCTCAATGAACCAACTTGATTCAATGGCAGACGTACGATACGTGATTGTTCAGCAATTGCTTGAAGAATAGATTGGCGAATCCACCAAACCGCATAAGAAATAAATTTAAAACCCTTTGTTTCGTCAAAACGTTTAGCTGCTTTAATTAAGCCCAAGTTACCTTCGTTGATTAAATCACCTAAGGTTAAACCTTGATTTTGATATTGTTTTGCTACTGATACGACGAAACGAAGGTTGGTTTTAGTCAATTTTTCCAAGGCAACTTGGTCACCTTCACGGATGCGCTGTGCTAATTCAACTTCTTCTTCTGCTGTAATTAAGTCTACTTTACCAATTTCGTGTAAGTATTTGTCCAAAGACTGCGACTCACGATTGGTAATAGATTGTGTAATTTTGAGCTGTCTCATTAATTTTTATTAATTCTCCTCTCTAAGAAATGTTTGCGAAAATACGAAAAATTTTTGAATTATTAATGGAAAATTGATTAACTAACCACTCATATCTAATGAGTTAGGTTTTTTTGACATGGAATTTAAAGCTATCAAAAACTATTCCATTTTAATGTTTTTTTTCTTATATTTACCACTAATCGTATTCAACTATTTGACTGCTAAAGCGCTAAAGGGTTTAATTTTTTTTCTTATTATTCGCAATCTAACGGTCTGATAGTTGATTCATGTTCCAATTCACATTTTCGAAATTTATTTTAAAATGATAATTTTATGATAAAACAAAACTGTGTGTGTTTTTGTTTTACTAATGACATTAATAAATTTTAAAGAATAAAAATTATATTATGCCAATCTTAATTCACTTGGATAGAATAATGAAAGAGAAAAAGATGTCACTCAATCAATTGAGTGACAAAGTCGGAATTACCTTGTCTAATCTTTCAATCATTAAGAACCAAAAAGCAAAGGCATTGCGATTAGACACCCTTGAAGCGATATGCAAAGCATTAGACTGTCAGCCTGGTGATCTGCTGCAATACGATGATGGTGGGGACTAGAAAGGCTAAAATCGATAGCCTTTTAGAAAATCCACTACATTCATTCTTTTTTTGCCTTCCAGCTGAAGGTCAGAGATAATAAGGTAGCCGTCCTGAGTCGCAATTTTTAAGAAACTTTTTTTATCGGTGGCAATTGTGCCCGGCACTGTACCAGTATGGACAGTTTCTTTTTTCGCATCATAGATTTTTAATACCTTTTCATTTAGCAGCGTAAATGCAGCAGGATAAGGGCTTAAGCCTCGGATAAAGTTGTAGACAGTTTCTGTTGGTTGATCCCAATTTATTTTACAGTCTTCTTTAAAAATTTTTGGCGCATGTTTTAAAGGCCCTTCTGTTACAACGACCTCTTGCGGCTGAGGATGTAAAGTTCCTGCTTTTAATTGTTGGATCGTTTGAAGAAGCGTTTCTGCCCCCGCAACCATAAGCTTGTCATGAAGATCGCCCGCATTATCGGTATCTTTGATCGTCACTTTTTTTGACAATAATATATTGCCGGTATCGATTTCGTGTTGTAGCAAGAAGGTAGTTACTCCGGATTCTTTCTCCCCATTTATAATTGCATGGTTAATGGGCGCAGCTCCTCTATACTGGGGTAGCAGAGAGGCGTGAACATTGATTGTTCCAAATTTAGGCATATTCCACACCACCTCAGGAAGCATGCGAAAAGCAACTACAACCTGTAGGTCAGCTTGGTAGCTCCTCAGTTCGTTTAAAAAAGATTCCTCGCGCAGCTTGACCGGCTGGAGAACTGGAATGTGATGTTGTTTAGCAAATATTTTTACGGCCGACTCGTGTATTTTTTGTCCACGTCCAGCAGGTTTGTCCAGAACCGTTACTACAGCTACGACTTGTTCGCCAGATTGAATAAGTGCCTCAAGTGAAGCGACAGCAAAATCGGGAGTACCCATGAAAATAATACGCATCATATTTTTTTTTAAACTCTTTAAACAGGTGTCGTAATGGATCGTGGAATGACCTGCTACAAAACACCTAATTATTTGTCATTTCAGTTTTGAGACTAACAAATTTTTATAACTTTGCGAAGTTACATAAATATATTTAAAGCTTGAATTTTCCTTATTTTTTAGCAAATCGGATTGCATTTTCTGGCAAAAGAACGTTTTCAAAATTGATCGTTCGGGTAACAATTGGTGCTATTGCTCTTGCCATTGCAGCGATAATTATCTCCATTGCAGTATTGCGCGGATTCAAAGACGAAATTATAAGTAAGCAAAGAAGCTTTTTTGCAGATGTATTGGTCCTACGTTACGACCTCAATAAATCGTACGAGAATGCCGCGATTTCGCTTACGCCAAAGCTTCAAAAGTCAATACTGGCTATTCCTGAAGTAAGTTCGATCAGTTCTTTTGCAACCAAGGCAGGGATTATTAATGTAAACAATGAGGTTGAAGGCGTAGTGCTTAAAGGTATCGATTCATTGTATAATCAACAGCCCTTTCAGCGTATGTTGATTGAAGGGAATATGATAGACTTTAAATCGGACGATGCTGACAATCAGATTTTGGTATCCAAGTATCTTGCAGATCGATTATTGTTGAACGTTGGTGATGATTTTATCATGTATTTCGTCCAAGACCCAATCCGTAAACGTAAATTTGTCATAAAAGGAATTTTTAATACGGGTTCTGAAGAGTTAGATAAGGTTTATGTGATCGGATCGCTCCATGTTATTCGCAAACTAAGTAACCTCGACGATCATGAAGTGGGCGGTTATGAGATTAGAATTAAAGATTTTAGTCAGCTTGCTCAGACAACCAGTAAGGTGGAAGATCTATTGCCTATCGATATGCAGGCGATCAATATTAAGGATCAGGTGCCGGATATTTTTCAGTGGCTGGAATTGTTGGATATGAATACCAAGATCATTTTTATATTGATGACTGTGGTCGCTATCATTAATATGATCTCTGCACTGTTGATCACAATCCTTGAGCGCACATCGATGATCGGTATTTTAAAAGCACTGGGCTATCACAATGCTGGAATTCGTCGGGTCTTCATGTATAGTGCACTTTACCTGATCGGTCTTGGATTATTAATTGGTAATCTGATCGGTTTGGGCTTTTACTTTTTCCAGGACTTTACCCACTTTTTTAAATTGGACGAGAAAACCTATTACATCTCCTATGTCGCTGTTAAGCTGCAGTGGTCTGATGTGATTTTAGTCAATTTTGCCGTTGTATTTATTGGGATGATTTCATTGTTCATTCCTTCGATGTTAATTACCAAGATTAATCCAATTAAGGCAATTTCTTTTAAGTAGCACTGTTTTTAGACATCGCATTCTAAAAAAAATCGTATTTTTAGTGCTGTTAACTATTTTTCGAGCTGTATAGAAAAATAAGTAGTTATGTTTTACGGTTAGTATACAAGCACTTATGAATAAAACTTTTGAGCATATTTCCCACGCTTTCGAAGCGCCTTTACAAAATCCTGTACTTATATTTTCTCTGGTACTTTTTATTATACTTTTATCACCTATTGTACTACGTCCAATTAAGGTTCCGGGTATTATAGGATTGATTATATCGGGTGTGATTATTGGTCCGCATGGGTTAAATTGGCTGGAGAAAAATTCGGCTATTACACTATTTTCAACAATAGGTCTTCTCTATATCATGTTTATCGCCGGCCTCGAGTTAGATATGAATGAATTTAAAAAGACCAAGAACAAAAGTCTGCTTTTTGGCTTCCTGACATTCATTGTTCCGATCAGCATTGGCTATCCGGTTTGTCACTTATTACTCGGATATGGTGTATTGCCAAGCTTATTGATTTCGAGTATGTTCGCTACCCACACATTGGTTTCCTATCCCATTGTAAACAGTTATGGTATTTCGAAAATGGAAGCTGTTGCCATTACGATCGGTGGAACAATCCTGACGGATACGGCTGTGTTAATTATACTTGCTGTTATTACGGGAGTGTCTCAGGGCAATATTGGAAATGAGTTTTGGATAACGCTGGCAATTTCTTTCGCCATCTTCCTTTTTATCATGTTTGGTGTTATTCCGCGAATTGCAAAATGGTTTTTTGAACGTCTGGGGAGTGAAAAGACCTCCAATTATATTTTTGTTCTTTCTGTGGTGTTTTTTGCTGCTTTTTTAGCTGAAATTGCTGGTTTAGAGCCTATTATTGGAGCATTCGTGGCAGGTTTGGCCCTGAACAAACTGATTCCTCATTCCTCCGCTTTGATGAATCGGATTGAGTTTATTGGGAATGCAATTTTCATTCCGTTTTTCTTGATATCGGTAGGGATGATTGTCGATGTGAGTGTGATTCTGAAAGGTCCACAAGCGCTTATAATCGCGGGGACGCTCACCGTTGTGGCGATCGTCGGAAAATATGTGGCGGCCTGGTTGACACAGATTGTTTTCAAGTATAGCCGTGGTCAGCGCAATCTAATATTTGGGTTGAGTAGTGCGCATGCTGCGGCAACACTGGCTGTAATCATGGTTGGCCATAAGAATGGAATTATCGATGAAAACGTACTTAATGGAACGATCTTGTTGATTTTGGTTACCTGCATTGTCGCAACTGTGGTTACGGGGAATGCTTCACGTAAAGTGGTGATGGACGGAGAACAGGATGAAGAACATACGGATGTAGTGAAGGAAAAAGACGAAAACATTCTCATATCAATCGCTAATATGGATAATATGGAACCTATTCTTGATTTTTCAACCTACATTAAGAGTAAGAAGTGTTCGTATCCCGTCAGTATTGTTTCTGTTGTGAAAGATAACGAACAGGCACAATTGAACATGTCAAAGGCACGGAAAAATCTGGATAACATGGTGCGTTATGCCTCTGGCAGTGAGACAAGTGTTAATATCAGTGCAACAATAGACTTGAATATTGCCAGCGGAGTGGCGAGGTCTGCAAAAGAAGTTTCTGCCAATTGTATTGTTTTGGGCTGGCCGAGTGTAGCCAATTTTATGGATAAGTTTGTGGGGGAGAAAACGGAAAGTATTTTAAATCGAACGTCAGCGAATGTGATGTTATGTCATTTTAAAAAACCCTTTATCTCCAACAAGTCCATTATCGTTTTTGCTCCGCCCATGTGTGAGGCCGAATTTGGTTTTGAGTACTGGCTGGAAAAGGTTGTCAAGCTTGCTCAGGAGTTATCCATTCCGATCACGTTTGTTGTCGATGAGCGCTCTGCTGCCGCGATTGAAGAATATCTTGTTGAGTTGAAAAATTCTGTCCCCGTTACTTTTAAACATTATAATGCCTGGGACAATTTGCAGGGGCTTAAAGCGTTTAAAGAAGAAGGGGCGATGTTCATTTTCGTTTCTGCCAGAAATGGTGAAGTTTCCTATCGCGATTCATTGGATGGTGTAGCAAAGAAATTAGATCGGATTTATGCAAACGAAAATCTTGTTTTAGTGTTCCCTAGTAGGATTGAAAATGCACACATCGATGAGTATGAAGATGTAGAAGCTGCTCCAATCTTTAGAAAGATTAGCAAAGAAATCGGAAATATGTTTAATAAGGGATAGTAATTTGTCCGTTAAAATTGAAGGTTATGTCAAATAAGATTACAATGTCAAGCGAAGGCGTCTTACAGGTGCCAGATTTCCCAACAATTCCTTTTATTATCGGTGACGGTATAGGTCCTGACCTTTGGCATGCGGCCGTTCGTGTGTTTGATAAGGCGGTAGAAAAAGGGTATGGTGGACAGCGTAAAATAACATGGAAAGAGGTGTTGGCAGGCGAGAAGGCCTTCAAAGAAACGGGTGAATGGCTGCCAAGAGAAACGTTGAATATATTGAAAGAATATCTGGTTGGCATCAAAGGGCCGCTAACAACACCTGTTGGGGGAGGTATTCGTTCGTTAAATGTCGCATTGCGTAAGGATCTGGATCTGTATGTTTGTCAGCGTCCTACCAAATGGTTTAAAGGAGTTCCTTCGCCTGTTAAACATCCGGAATATGTGGATATGGTTATCTTTCGGGAAAATACGGAGGATATTTATGCGGGAATAGAATTTCAGGCGGGTACAGCTGAAGCCAATAAACTTCAAGATTTTTTGCGCGATGAGCTTGATATCGACTATGGCTTTTCGGCGACTACAGGAGTCGGCGTTAAATTAGTCTCTGAGGAAGGTTCTAAGCGATTGGTTCGCGCTGCTATAGCACACGCTATTGATCACAGTTTACCTTCCGTGACGATCGTTCACAAAGGAAACATCATGAAATTTACAGAAGGGGCGTTTAAGTTATGGGGCTATGAGGTTGCTGAGAAGGAATTTGCCGATCATACGTATACCTGGGGGCAATGGGAGCGCACAAAAGCTGATAAGGGTGAGGAGGCTGCCAATCAAGAGCAGAAAGATGCGCTGGGATCGGGGAAAATTTTAATTAAAGATATCATCGCAGATAATTTTTTACAGCAAATTCTGCTCAATCCACGTGATTTTTCGGTGGTCGCTACATTAAATCTGAATGGTGATTATATTTCAGATGCTTTGGCGGCAATGGTTGGGGGGATAGGTATAGCACCCGGGGCGAATATTAATTTTAAAACTGGGCATGCCGTTTTTGAAGCAACCCATGGTACTGCGCCAAGATTTGCCAATACCGATACCATGAACCCCTCTTCTGTGATTTTGAGCGGTGTCATGTTATTTCAATACCTGGGCTGGAACGAGGCAGCGGACGCAATTGTAAAGGCTTTGGGTGAGACAATAATAGCCAAGACGGTGACGATAGATTTTTATAATTTGATGGACGATGCTACGTTAGTCAAAACAAGTGAATTTGCGGATCGGATGATTGAAAAAATGTAAGCATTTTATTTTTCGAGATATTAAGCAGAAATTAGAATAAAATTTCTGCTTTTTTATGGATTATAATCAACTGCCGGTTTTTGTAAGGGAATCGAATATTTTTACTGAAAGTGATAAAATTAAGTTAGCTCAGATCGAACGTTTACCGACGCCTCAGGAGGTAGATGAGATTACGAGCCTCCCCGAAATTTACGAATTGTTAAATGCCTTTATTGGCGATCAATCCGCCCGTAATACTCATCTGCAGTTAAAAGCAAAGGAGTATTTGCAAGAGAATCAGTTAGATATGGCCTGGCGTGTACTGCTTATCTGATGTTTTTCGCATTAAATTTGGTATTTTTTGTGCGATCTTTTTATTGAAATCATTTGTAATTTTTTAAATTTTCAATAAAAAAACAGATTAGTTGAAAAATATATAATTTTATTTTAACTTTGGTTTTTAAAACAACAGATTGCTTAGCTAGGGTTAAACAAAAGCAATCAAACAAACTATAACATCAATGAAACATAATTTTGGAGCAGGTCCATGTATTCTGCCAAAGGAAGTATTTCAACAAGCCTCAGAAGCTGTAATTGATTTTAACAACACCGGTTTGTCAATTTTAGAGATCTCTCACCGTTCCAAAGAGTTTGAAGCAGTGATAGATGAAGCGACACAATTAGTAAGAGAGTTATTGGCAGTACCGCAGGGATATTCGATTCTTTTCCTTCAAGGCGGAGCTAGTTTGCAATTTGCGATGGTACCTTTGAATCTTTTACCTGAAGGAGGTAAAGCCGCATATTTGGATACTGGTGTGTGGGCGACAAAAGCATTAAAAGAAGCCAAAAAATTTGGTACAGTAGATGTTGTCGCTTCGTCCATCGATAAAAATTATTCCTACATTCCTAAAGGATATGTTATTCCTTCGGATGCAGCATATTTCCACTATACGGCCAATAATACTATTTATGGGACGGAAGTCTTTGAAAAGCCCGCCACGACTTTACCCGTGGTTGTGGATATGTCTTCAGATATTTTCTCACGGGAAATCAACGTTGCAGACTACGATTTGATCTATGCAGGAGCGCAAAAAAATATGGGGCCTGCTGGCGTTACGCTTGTTATTGTCAAAGATGATATTCTAGGTAAGTCAGGACGCGTTCTTCCATCGATGTTGGATTATCAATTGCAGATAGCTGGTGGTTCAATGTATAATACACCGCCTGTATACTCCATCTTTGTTTCGATGTTGAACCTACGCTGGTTAAAAGCAAAAGGTGGTGTTCCTGTATTGGAACAAGAAAATATTATAAAGGCACGTGCTTTATACGATGAAATTGATCGTAATCCATTATTTAAAGGCACTGCTGCTGTAGAAGACCGCTCTCGTATGAATGTGACGTTTGTAATGGATACACCAGAGCTGGAAGCTGAATTTTTGGCTTTGGCAAAAGAACGCAATTTGATTGGAATCAAAGGTCACCGTTCGGTCGGTGGATTTAGAGCTTCCATCTACAATGCGTTACCACTAAGTAGTGTAAACGCACTGATTGATGCGATGAAGGAATTTGAAGACACCCATACTGCCTAAAGCTGTATGCATGTTGCTGAAGTTTAAATAGTGGCAAATAAACCATTAGTTTAGATGAAGAATTAACGAGGTCAAATCTTTTCACATGATAGGTCTTCGGATAAGTTGAATGTTACTGATACTTTTAAAAACGATATAAAGATGAAAATATTAGCAAATGACGGTATCGATCCACTAGGAAAAAAAATGTTGGAGGATGCTGGTCATACGGTAGATACCAATCATATCCCACAGGAGGAGCTTGCAGCAAGGCTACCTGCCTATGATGCAATCACGGTGCGTAGCGCAACCAAAGTTCGCAAAGCCCTGATTGATGGCTGCCCCAATTTGAAAGTGATTGGTCGTGGTGGGGTAGGTATGGATAATATTGATGTAGACTATGCCCGTTCAAAAGGGATTGCGGTTGTCAATACACCGGCGGCATCTTCATTATCGGTTGCTGAGCTGGTTTTTGCCCACTTATTGAATGGTGTACGTTTTTTATACGATGCCAACAGGAAAATGCCTGTTGAAGGCAATACAAAATTTGGTGCACTCAAAAAGGCGTACGGTGCTGGAACGGAGCTACGTGGCAAGACGATCGGTATTGTTGGTTTTGGCCGTATCGGTCGCGAAGTGGCTAAAATCGCTATTGGTTTGGGTATGGATGTTGTTTACACGGATTTATTCGAGGGACCAAAAGCGTTGACGGTAACACTTTCAGGTGGTATACACGTGGAGGTTCCGATTAAACAGGTTGACATGGAAAGCCTGTTGAAAGTTTCTGACTTCATCTCTTTGCATGTTCCATTCTTGGATAAACCGGCTATCGGAGCTGCTGAGTTCCCATTGTTGAAAGATGGTGTTGGGTTGGTCAATGCCTCAAGAGGTGGTGTTATTGATGAGTTGGAATTGGTCAAAGCATTGGATTCGGGTAAAGTTGCCTTTGCAGGTTTAGACGTGTTCGACAATGAGCCGACTCCACGCGAGGAAATCTTAACGCACCCAAAAATTTCATTGACGCCACATATCGGGGCGGCAACCAACGAAGCGCAAGAACGGATCGGCGAAGAATTGGCTGGCCTGTTGATCGAAAACTTGAAGAAGTAATTCTTCCGCATAACACAAAGATATGCGGCACAAAACTTTCATGATTTTGTGCCGCATTTTTTTTAATATAAATTCATGAATTGCCTATATTGGCACACAGAAATTTAATAATTGTAACTTCAGTATGAAAGTTTTAAAATTTGGTGGTACTTCCGTGGGGAGTGCAGCACGTATCAAAGGGTTGTTGGATATTGTAAACCCTGCTGAACGTCAGATCGTCGTGTTGTCCGCAGTTGCTGGAACGACAAATGCTTTGGTCGAAATAAGTCAAGCTTACACAGCAGGTAAGAAGGACGAAGCTAAAGATTTGGTCAAGAAGCATAAGGACAAGTACGAAGACCTTATTAAAGAACTTTTCAGCACTGAACAAGGATATAAAAATGGTAAAGAATTGATCGATTACCATTTTAATCTGATTTCTACCCTAGCCAATGAATTATTTACATCAATCGAAGAGAAAGTGATCTTGGCTCAAGGCGAGTTGATGTCTACTGCCTTATGGCATTTCTACCTCAATGAAATCGGTATTAAATCCGTGTTGCTGCCGGCCTTGGATTTTATGAAAATCGACGAGGACAATGAGCCTATGGTCGAGTATATTGGTGAAAAGCTGAGCCACATCCTGGCGCAAAGCCCAGCGAATACGTTATTTATCACACAGGGTTTTATTTGTAGAAACTCGTTCGGCGAAATCGATAATTTGCGCCGTGGTGGGTCGGATTATACCGCATCTTTGATCGGCGCTGCAATCCGTGCTGATGAGGTTCAGATCTGGACAGATATCGATGGTATGCACAACAATGATCCACGTGTCGTGAAAGGTACAACACCGATTGCACACCTGAGCTTTGATGAAGCTGCCGAGCTGGCTTATTTCGGTGCTAAGATTTTACATCCCCAATCGGTATTTCCTGCACAGAAATATAATGTTCCTGTCCGGTTGTTGAATACCATGGAACCGAATGCTAAGGGTACATTGATCAGTAAAGACGGTGCTCAAAAAGGGTGTATCCGTGCCATTGCCGCGAAGGATGGTATCACGGCAATCCATATCCATTCCTCGAGAATGCTCCTTGCTTATGGCTTTTTACGTCGCGTATTTGAAATATTCGAGCGTTACAAAACGCCAATCGATATGATTACGACTTCGGAAGTAGCCGTATCGTTGACCATAGACGATACCACAAACTTGACTGATATTATTAAAGAGGTGGAAGATTTTGGCTCTGTCACCGTGGATGGCGATCAGACCATTGTTTGTGTTGTCGGAGATTTTGGATTGAATAGCCACGGATATGCTGCTCGTGTACTGGATGCTGTTAAACACCTGCCTGTCCGTATGATTTCCTATGGGGGTTCAGACTTTAACGTGTCGATTCTATTGAATTCAGATCATAAAACTGAAGCATTACGTTCACTGCACAATCGTTTATTTTAAGTTTAGGTTTTATATGATAAATACAGATATCGCGGCGAAATTTGCGGAGAACGAAACGCCGTTTTATTATTATGATCTGAATGTGTTGAACAAGACTTTGGAAGCTGCACATGTTGCATCCCACAAACGGGGATTTCACGTTCACTATGCATTAAAAGCCAATTTTAATGATCAGTTATTGAAAGCCATCCAATCGGTCGGCTTTGGAGCGGATTGTGTGAGTGGCAACGAGGTAAAGAAAGCCATTGAATGTGGCTTTGATTCTAAAAAAATTACCTTTGCCGGCGTTGGTAAATCCGATAAGGAAATCAATTATGCACTCGATCAAAATATCTTTGCATTTAATGTGGAATCTATCCAGGAGCTTGAAGTAATCAATGAACTTGCCTCCAACAAAGGTGTGAAGGCCAATGTTGCGTTGCGGATTAATCCTAACGTGGATGCGCACACCCATCATTATATTACCACGGGGCTTGATGAAAACAAATTTGGCGTACCCAATGCGGATTTGGAAAAATGTGCCGCAGTGCTTAAAAGATGCGAATTCATTGAATTGGTAGGCCTGCATTTCCATGTAGGTTCGCAGATTACGGATATGACGGTATTCAAAAGTCTATGTGTGAAGGTCAATGAATGGAAAAACTGGTTTGAGGAACGTGGTACACAAATTCGTGTGTTGAATGTTGGCGGTGGACTGGGGATTGATTATAAAAATCCTGACGGAAATGCAATTCCTGATTTTGAAGCTTATTTTGATATTTTCGATCGCTTCCTGGAGCGTACGCCACAGCAGGAAGTGCATTTTGAGTTGGGGAGAGCTTTGGTCGCGCAGTGTGGAAGCCTCGTTAGCCGCGTGCTATATGTCAAAAACGGTGTAAAGAAAAACTTTTTGGTATTGGATGCGGGAATGACGGAATTAATGCGTCCGGCTTTGTATCAGGCTTATCATAAAATAGAGAATATCAGTGCCGCAAATACGGCTGAGCCTGTGAACTATGACGTTGTTGGACCGATCTGTGAATCGTCCGATTGCTTTGGTAAGGAAGTTCCACTTCCTATTTCAAAACGTGGTGACTTGATCGCCATTCGATCGGCTGGAGCGTATGGAGAGGTGATGGCTTCGCGGTATAACTTACGGGAAGAAATTCGTTTTGTATATAACACGCAGTTATAAACTGCGGTAACAGAAAATTCATTTTAAAGCCAGTCCAAAATAAGGACTGGCTTTTTGGTGTCCATACTGTCGTGTGTGTGTGCAGCGTGCTATTTTGTTCATCATTTTATTGATTGTCTTTTGTATACTTGTTTATGCTAATGACCATCGAATTTCCAGTAACGATTGATCTGTTTGGAAAAACATTTCTCCTACATCCTTTTATGGAAGGGCTGGGCATGTTTATTGGCATGCGCTATTATCAGTTGCTCAAATGGAAGGATCAAGAAAGCCTGGGGCATAGCAATTCACTTCTTATTGTCATCGCAGCAGGAGTAGGGGCGCTCATCGGATCACATCTTATCGGCTCCCTGGAGCGTCCTGACGAATTGCTTAGCGCGAGCAATATATGGGCCTATATCTGGGTAAATAATACCATTATAGGTGGCTTAGCTGGCGGTTTGATTGCAGTTGAAGGGATGAAAAAGCTCATGGGGAAAAAAGAGAGCACGGGCGATCTGATGGTTTTCCCCCTGATTTTGGCCATCGCCATTGGTAGAGTTGGTTGCTTTTATACAGGAGTCTTCGAACAAACCTATGGTCTGCCTACCGAATGCCCATTTGGGATGTATCTCGGTGACGCTTATAAACGTCATCCGGTGGCGCTGTATGAAATTGCATTTCTCCTTCTTTTATTTACAGCGCTCCAATGCTTTAAAACACGCTACAATTATCATAAAGGGGTATTATTTCAGCTTTTTATGCTCAGTTATTTTAGCTTTCGTTTTGTGTTGGATTTTATAAAACCGCGGGCGATTATTCTTTTTGGCCTCAGTACCATACAAATTACGTGCATCGTGGTGATAATTTATTATATTTATTTATTAAAAAGTGAACGTTTCATCAAAAAATAGGAACTATGTATTTGCTTGAAGGATCATTTGGGTCGGAAAGTACCGCAATGTTGGGACTGTTTCTACTTACCATAGGGGCTATTGTGATCGGTATTGCGCTCTTGGTGATTATTATCGGTTCGATTATCAAAGCAGGCAATAAGGAGTCAAAATTCAATGTTAACCCCTGGCTGAAAGTACTTTTGGGTGGAATTGGTGCGATGTTGGCAGGAGGACTTGCCTGTGGTCTGACTTTTATGAACTAGAAATTGTCTTTATGCCCGTTAGAAACTACACCTATTACGACTATACCATCAGTCTCTGTCCAACATGTCTTTCGCGTGTTGGCGCAAAAATCATTATTGAAAATGAGCAGGTGTTCATGACAAAAACCTGTCCCGAGCACGGATTTTTCAAAACGCTGATTGCTACCGATGTGGACTATTATAAAAACATTCGAAATTATAATAAGGCTTCGGAGACTCCTTTAAAATTCGATCATCAGGTTCACTATGGTTGTCCCTATGATTGTGGTCTATGCATCGATCATGAACAGCACAGTTGTCTCTCGATCATCGAGGTGACCGACCGGTGTAATTTGACCTGTCCAACCTGTTATGCAATGTCTTCGCCCCACTATGGGCGGCATCGGTCACTGCAAGAGATTGAGCTGATGTTGGATAAAATCGTCGAAAGTGAAGGTGAACCCGATGTCGTTCAGATCAGCGGCGGCGAACCAACCATTCACCCTGATTTTTTTAAGATTTTAGATATCGCAAAAACGAAACCCATCAAGCATCTGATGCTCAATACGAATGGGATCCGGATTGCCAATGATCCTGGTTTTGCGGAGCAACTCGCCACTTATGCGCCCGAATTTGAAATCTATCTCCAGTTTGATTCTTTTCGCCCATCGGTGCTCGAAAAGTTTCGGGGCAAGGATTTGACAGCTATTCGAAAAAAGGCTATTGACAAATTAAATGCTTTGAATTTGAGTACAACACTGGTGGTGGTGCTGGAGAGAGGGGCTAATGACGATGAAATTGGCGATATATTGGACTTTGCATTGAAGCAGCAATGCGTTAGGGGGGTAACTTTCCAGCCGGTGGAAATTGCGGGTAGAAATGCGACCGATGCGCACCATCATAAAATGACGCTTACTGAAGTACGCCAAGAAATACTGAATCAGTGTTCATTGTTGGATCCTCATGATATTATCCCTGTACCCTGTAATCCAGATGCGTTGGCTATGGGCTATATCTTGAAGATAGGAGATGAACGGATACCGTTAACCCGACATATTGATCCCGCTTTGCTGTTGAATAATCAATCCCGCAACACCATTGTCTATGAGCAGGACAAGGGGGTACAGATGCAGTTGCTGGATATTTTCAGTACGGGAATTTCCGTAGACAGCGTCAAACCAAAAGTTAATCAGCTGCTTTGCTGTCTGCCGGAGGTTTGTGCTCCCGACCTCGACTACGACAACCTTTTTCGCATCATCATCATGAATTTTATGGATGCTTACGACTTTGACGTTCGCGCTGCCAAAAAGTCCTGTGTGCATATTGTCAATAAAGATTTGAAGATAATTCCATTTGAAACAATGAATTTATTTTATCGTGATGATAAATTGAAGCGTCTGGAAGAACTTAAATTATCGGACGCTATTCGATTTTAGTGTTATATAAGCTATTTTTGTCGAAAAAAGGAGCGCCGGTCCTTTTCTGGATTTTTTAGCTGGTTGGGGGGCTCTCGGCTTGTAGATCGGAGCGGAAAAAAGGGTAATAAAATAAGCAGTATGAAATTGGGGATTTTTAAGCATTTAGTTTTTGTTTTCAGCCTTTTGGCTTGCCAGTTGCAGGTCTCTGCGCAAGATTCAGTTCAAGTAAGGAGAATTTTGAGCATTGATCGGACGTCGCATGCCAACCTGAATAGACGGGCCAGTTCCGATTCAACCCGTGTCGGAAACGATTCTTTGCGGAATGACCTGAAGAAGGTTAATCTGACTTTTTTATCCAACATCCGCACATCGTCGCTAGCCGAATTTGTTGCGCAATTGAATGAAAAGTCCAACGCTTATTTGGGCACGAATGCGGGATCAGCGAAAGATAGTATTGCTGCAATAAAAAATAGTATTCAGGAAGAGATCCGACAGCTTAAGTCCATTAAAGGGAGTATCAGTAATTATTCAAACAGCCTCAACGCTACGCAAGATCAAATCAGAAACCTGATCAGCCAATACGATATCAATGCCAACAACCATAGCCGTGCATACCAGTACCTCGATAACGCGCAGGTTAAACTTGAGGCTAAGATGGACTCCCTAGAGCTGATCAATCGGACCATCGATGAACTGATCGTCAAGAATCAGCGGCATTTGGTTCGGTTAGACGACGTACATGCGTTAAAAAGCGATAGTAAGAAGGTAGATACCGTAGCAGGTAAGCGTTCAATCTGGAAAGCCAATACGACAGCAATTTCAAAGGATGTGCTACTGAATAATATCCGTACAAATTACAGTAACAATAAATCGATCGACAAATACGTCAATCGGACGGACTGGGCAAGCCGTATCCTGCTCATTATACTGGGCTTGGGATATTGCTATTGGATAGCACGGGTGTCCTATATTCTAAGACAACATGATCCTGAACATCAACTTGCTATTGACGCTATTGTCGGGAAGACAATCATTTTTCTACTGACTTTATTGCCTTTTGTAAACTTCTTTACGCCGAGTTTTATTTTGCAGGCTTCCCAGTTGATCATCATGTTGATCTTTATGTTTTTACTAAGACATCGTATGACGGGGGTGCAGCGTAAAATAGCCATTATTCTCATTGTATTCTATGTACTTGATATTTTTGTCAATATAATCGTAAGTGACGATCTCTTCCCGAGGATCATTTGCATTGTTTTTAATCTGATTGCCCTTGGGCTCGTCAGTTATACAAAACGACGCATAAAAAATGCGCAAAGTCCGGGATACATCAGCAATTTTATCTATGTCATTTTCGCTATTTTAAATATTACGGCAATAACATTGAATGTCATTGGTCATGTCGAGCACTCTCGGAGTTTCAGTATAGCGTGTGCCGTCGGTTTGGTGCAGTCGTTTACATTGCAATACTTCGCAGACATGATTAAGGCTGATGTGCGTAATCAGTTTAAAAAAGATCGCCTCACGTTGGGGTTCTGGATGCGGTTCAATGAGCAGCGCACATTGGGGATCATCACCCAGTTTCTTCGGGTCGTTTGTATACTTTTAGCAATCATCGTGCTGGCCAATAATCTGCAGTTTATTGAAACATTACTGGCCGTTAGTGAAGTCTTTTTTGGTAAAGTGCGCAGTATTGGTAGCATATCGTTCACACTGGGTAATCTTGTTGTGGCTATCTTACTGCTTTTGGTGGCGCAGTGGTTCCAAAAAAATATCAGTTTAATCGTACTTGGAGGCGAAGACGGCCAACTTAGCCAGGCCTATAATCAGAAGATGACGCTATTTCCGCTATTTCGGTTGGCAATTATTCTGATTGGTTTTTTTATGGCGGTTTCTGCATTGGGCATGAGTTTGGATAAACTGACCGTTGTGATTGGAGCGCTGAGTGTTGGTATCGGTCTGGGGTTGCAGAATATCATCAATAATTTTGTGTCAGGTATTATTTTGGTTTTCGACAAGCCGTTTCGGGTGGGGGATCAAATTGAGCTTGCCGATAAAAAAGGACGTGTTAAAGAAATCGGTATACGTGCCAGCGTTTTAAAAACGGGCGATGGGGCTGATGTTATTATTCCAAATGGTGATTTGCTTTCAGGAAGGGTTGTCAACTGGACGTTATCCCAAGAATACAGCAAGACAAGTTTTGTCCTCCACATCGATCGGAAAGCAGATTTGGATCAAGCTAAACAGTGGATTAAGGACGCGATGGAAAGTAGCGCCCATTTTATCAAAGATAGAGATAGCGGCATCAGTATACAGGATATCAGTGAAGAGATGATTTATCTCAGCGTGTCCGGCTGGGTAAACTTTGCGGCCAATACCTCAGCCTTTAAAAATGATGTATTACTTATATTATACAAAAAGTTTGAAGCAGAGGGTTTGAAGTTCTACAGTGTCATGCCGCCCAAAAGCTAATCCAATCCATTGATTTTCTATTGACGGATGTATTTAATCGTGTGCTGTATAGGCTTACAATTTAATCAGCTGCGTTCGGTAGTATAACGGACTGAATCCTTTGGCACGTTTGTAGAAATGTGAAAGATGGCTCTCGTCTGTAAATCCGAGTTCTGCAGCAATTTGCTTCAGTGTGTAAGCCTTGGATTTCAGTCGATTTTCGATGAGTTCGATCCGGTAGGTATTGATATATGACCTTAAGCTCGTGCCAAAGTTTTTCTTAAAATAGATACCAAAATAGGATGGAGCGATATTGAATTTCTGAGCCAGGATACTGACTTTGAGTTTTTCGGGTGAAAAGATATAGCGATGGATGTAGGCCGAAATTGATCGATCAATATATAATTCAGGCTGCTGGGGCAAACGCTGTGCCTCCGATATCTCTTTATAAAGCCCAAATATGGCAACGAGTTGGTCAAATAGCCAGTCAGCATGCTGATTGATGGCCATATCAGCATATAGTCGGACAGCTTCCAGCACATGGGAAAAAATCAGACGATAATTTTCGCCAATATTCAATTTGCGCTCCTTGAGGCCTTTATCGTTCATCAGCTCCATGATCCAGGAATAGAGCTTTTGGTTCCGTTTGTTCTGCAGGAAATAACCGTCTGTAAACAAAATAAATAAGAAATGTGTCTTTTTCTCAATTTTAAAATAATGCATGTCTGCTGGACTAATCAAGAAGATATCGCCACGTTCATAATTCAGTTCAAATTTGTTAATCACATGCGTTCCTCTACCCGAACGAATATAAACGAGCTCATAATAATTCTGCTGATGCGGTGGCAGGTGAAAGCTATCCTCAACAAATTCACTGATCCGTAGCGGTTCAAACTGTTTTTTACGCATTACTTTTCGGTTTGTACATCCCTAAATATACATAAAAATAATGTATTTATACATGTTTTTGCCTGTTGTACTATTGCACCTTTGTGTCGGATAAAACGGTATAAAACATGGTCAATTTTATAATGATTGCATTTTGCATCGCGGCCGGCATGTTGTTGCGGAGAACAAATTTAATTCATTCCGAAGCACATAAGGGCATCAATACCTGGATTCTTTATTTTGCACTGCCAGCAGTATCTTTTAAATATATTCCAAAGATCGTATGGTCTTCACAATTGCTGTTTCCTGTATTTTCGGCCATACTCGTTTGGGCAGGTAGCTGGTTATTTATGGAGGTATACTGTAAACGTAAAAATTATAAGCAACGTTCGCGCAGCAGTTTGGAATTGGCGGCGGGATATAGTAACACTTCTTTTATCGGTTTCCCGCTGATTATTGCTTATTTTGGTGAGGCACACTTACCCATAGCGATTATTTGCGACCAAACGACCTTTATTCTGCTCTCCACAGCAGGAATTATCAATGCGCTGAAAGCGAATGTACATGAGGGCGAGACAATTGATGTGAAATTTATGCTGCGAAAGCTGCTTAGCTTTCCACCTTTAATCGGTTGCACTGCCGCCTTACTGCTATCTCAATTTGTTGATCTGTCCGTTGCCGAGCCTTTTTTCGATAAGCTCGTTGCCACAGTGGGACCTTTGGCACTATTCTCTATTGGGTTGCAGCTTAAGTTTGATGGCTGGAAGCAGCAGGCCTCGCAAATTAGCACAGCAATGATCTATAAACTGATTTTAGCACCCCTGCTTGTCTGTATATTTGCTTTATTGTTGGGTGTAAAGGGTTCCATTGCAAGGATCAGCATTTTTGAAGCAGCCATGCCAACTTTGGTAACTTCAGGTATTATTGCCGAGCAATATCATTTAAATACGAAACTGGTCAACCTGGTCATTGGCTTTAGTATCGTCGCCGGATTGCTGACCACCTTATGCTGGGATTTTGCCATTCGGATATTGTTTCCCTAATTGACAAGGTGAATAAAAAGAAAAAACTCCTTCATGTATGGAAGGAGTTTTTTCTTTTTACTATTTGCTATGTGTGTCAATCCATTGGCGCGCATTGACAAATGCTTCAATCCAAGGAGAAACTTCATCTTGGCGTCCTTTGGGGTAATTTGCCCAATGCCATTGGAAAATCGAGCGTTCGATATGTGGCATAGTAGCCAAGTGGCGACCGGTTTTATCACAGATCATTGCGGTATTATAATCTGAACCATTTGGGTTGTGCGGATAGTGTTCATATCCATATTTTGCGACAATATTGTATTGGTCTTCAGCATATGGAAGGTTGAATTTTCCCTCACCATGTGAGATCCAGACACCCAAAGTACTTCCGGCTAACGTCGATAACATCACAGAATTGTTCTCTTGCACTTTTACGGAAACGAAGTTTGACTCATGTTTTCCTGAGGTGTTGTGCAGCATTTTTCCATGTACTTCGTGCTCAGGATTGATCATTTCGAGTTCCATAAATAATTGGCAACCGTTGCATATACCAACAGAGAGCGTGTCTGGGCGAGCAAAGAAATCTGTTAGCGCTTTTTTCGCTTTCTCATTGTAGAGGAAGGCTCCGGCCCAGCCTTTTGCTGATCCAAGTACATCGGAGTTAGAGAAACCACCTACTGCACCGATAAACTGTATATCCTCCAATGTCTCCCGTCCAGTTATCAAATCTGTCATGTGGACATCCTTCACGTCAAAGCCGGCCAAAAACATGGCATTAGCCATTTCACGTTCTGAATTCGAACCTTTTTCACGAAGAATGGCAGCTTTTGGACGTACCTTAGTACTGTCGATCACTGGTTTCTTACCATTGAATTGGCTTGGAAAAGAAAAAGTTAAAGGCTGGTTTTTATAGTTGTCAAAGCGTTGTTGTGCCGTTCCATTTTTAGATTGCTTTGAATCCAAAAGGAATGATGTCGTAAACCATACATCACGGGTCGCTGCGACATCAAAGCTAAAAGAAGCCTCTTGATTTTTAACTGTTACCGTATTTCCTTCGATCACCTGGCCAATTTTTACAGCATCAACACCTGCATCCTGCATACTGGCTTCGAAGGCCGCATCGTCTTTCGCTTGCAATACCAGTGCGATATTTTCATTAAAAAACGCTTTTACGGTATCCGATTCATTTAACGCCGAAAGGTCATAGTTGGCAGCAAGGTTGGTGTCAGCAAAGGTCATTTCCAATAAGGTGGTAATCAAGCCACCCGATCCGACGTCGTGACCAGCTTCGATCTGTCCTTCTTGAATTAATTGCTGTATGGTATTAAAAGCTGTTTTAAAATAAGCAGGATTCTGAATGGTCGGTACTTCAGTACCTAATTTATTGATGATTTGCGCAAATGACGAACCGCCTAATTTGAACTGATCTTTTGATAAGTTGATGTAATAGATCGATCCAGCCGTTTTGTTCAGTACAGGTTCAACCACTTTGGTGATATCCGTACAATTTCCGGCGGCAGAAATGATCAATGTGCCTGGAGCAATGACGTTTTCGCCGTTTGGATATTTTTGCTTCATGGACAAGGAATCTTTTCCCGTCGGGATATTAATTCCCAATGCGATGGCAAATTCCGAGCAGGCTTTAACAGCTTGGTATAAGCGGGCGTCTTCACCTTCATTATTGGCTGCCCACATCCAGTTGGCCGATAGGGAGATTCCTGCGAGGCCATTTTTGATCGGAGCAAATACGATGTTGGAAAGCGATTCGGCAATAGCCGTTCGGCTTGCCGCAGCGGGATCCACTAAGGCAGCAATAGGGGAGTGACCTATTGTTGTCGCAATACCTTCTTTACCTTTATAGTCAAGTGCCATCACTCCGACGTTGTTCAACGGCAATTGCAATGGACCAGCACATTGTTGTTTGGCAACACGGCCTCCAACACAACGGTCTACTTTATTGGTTAACCAATCTTTGGAAGCAACAGCTTCCAATTGCAATACTTGGTTTAAGTAGCTTGGAATGTTGGCTGCATCATAAGCAAGGTCAGCGTAGTTACGAACTACGGTTTTATCGCGCATAAAAGTTTTTGGCGATGAGCCAAAGAAATCTTCGAGCGCATAATCCATTGGTTTTTCACCCGTACTTTTTGATTCGAAAGTAAAGCGGTGGTCGCCAGTAACATCACCTACGGTGTACATTGGTGCACGTTCGCGATCGGCAACACGTTTTAAGGTGTCAATATCATCTTTAGCGATCACAAGCCCCATACGTTCTTGCGATTCATTACCGATAATTTCTTTTGCAGATAGTGTCGGGTCGCCTACAGGAAGTGCATCCAGATCAATTAAACCGCCGGTCTCTTCAACAAGTTCAGAAAGGCAGTTTAAGTGGCCACCTGCACCATGATCGTGGATAGAGACAATGGGGTTATGATCAGACTCCACTAATCCACGAACAGCATTCGCTGCACGTTTTTGCATTTCGGGATTGGAACGCTGAATGGCATTAAGCTCAATTCCAGAACCAAATACCCCTGTGTCTGCAGAAGATACAGCAGCTCCACCCATTCCGATGCGGTAATTTTCACCACCCAGGATAACGACTTTATCACCGGTTTTCGGTGTATGTTTTTTCGCTTGATCCAGTTTTCCATAGCCAACTCCGCCGGCCTGCATAATGACTTTGTCGTAACCAAGTTTACGGCCATCCTCTTCATGCTCGAAGGTCAATACAGAACCCGTAATTAGGGGCTGACCAAACTTATTACCGAAGTCAGAAGCACCATTGGATGCTTTGATCAGGATGTCAACTGGGGTTTGGTACAACCATTGACGCTCTTGCATCGCATTTTCCCATGGACGCGTCTTGTTGAGTTCTTCTGCTGGCGCAGTTAAAGTTCCTGCCTGAAGATCCAATTTATTTTGTTCCAATCGCGAATAAGCAGTCATGTATACGGCTGTACCCGCCAATGGAATTGCACCTTGGCCGCCCGCCATACGATCCCGTATTTCGCCACCCGATCCTGTTGCTGCACCAGAAAATGGCTCTACTGTAGTTGGGAAATTATGCGTTTCAGCTTTAACAGATAAAACCGAATCAAAAGGTTTTTCTTCGTAAAAATCAGGTTTGTCGGCAGATTTAGGGGCAAATTGTGTCACACGTGGACCTTTAACAAAAGCAACGTTATCTTTATACGCCGAAACAATCTCGTTGGGATTGGTCTCAGACGTCTTTTTGATCATTTTAAACAGGGAATTCGGTTGTTCTTCGCCATCAATGATAAAGGTGCCATTGAAAATCTTATGTCTACAGTGTTCTGAATTGGCTTGTGAAAAGGCGAATACTTCAGAATCTGTGAGCAAGCGACCTAACTTGGCCGAAAGTTGATTAAGGTAATCAACCTCTTCTGCATTGAGCGCTAGTCCTTCAGCTTTATTGTAGGCATCGATGTCTTCGATTTCCACTATCGGTTCTGGCGAGATGTTAACAGTATACATATCCTGCGTCAGCATGCTGAATTTTTGGGAAATCATTGGATCGAAGTCATTGAAATCTTCTGACACCGGCTGAAATTCTTCAATGCGAACAATGCCGTCAATACCCATGTTCTGTGTGATTTCTACAGCATTGGTACTCCAAGGAGTAACCATCGCAGCACGGGGTCCTACAAAGTAATGGTTAAGGTTTTGGTCGTCTAGTTTTTTGGCGTTGCCGAATAGCCAGTTGAGTTTAGTAATGTCTTCTTGTGATAAAGAGTTTACGCTTTGAACACCATATATAGTGTTCGATGGGTTCTCAAAGAAATGAATCATTATAAATGTTTGTTTTGAACGTTCTTCAAATTAAAGCACAAAGTTACATATTATTTTGGTGGAAATGATTGAATTTTGATTAAAAAATAGGTGTATATTTCCCCTGTTACGTCGGGTTATAAATTCGTTTAACGGTAAATTGACGTTGGATATAAACGCAAATTTATCTAAGTTTGTGGATCAAATCAAATTCGAGATGAATATTTCATATAATTGGTTAAAACAACATGTTAATATAGATTCAACTCCGGAAGAACTCTCTTTAATCTTGACAAATACAGGATTGGAAGTAGAGGCTTTGGACGTTGTACAGAGTATCCCCGGTGGATTAGATGGCTTGGTGGTTGGTGAAGTGAAAACTTGTGAACAGCATCCTAACGCAGATAAATTGCGCGTAACTACGGTTGATGTCGGTGGGCCGGACTTGTTGCACATTGTGTGTGGCGCTCCAAACTGCCGTACAGGCTTGAAAGTTATTGTTGCGACGGTAGGTACTACGTGTCATCCATTGACAGGGGAGCCTTTTAAAATAACTAAATCCAAAATTCGTGGCGAAGTTTCCGAAGGTATGTTGTGCGGGGAAGATGAAATTGGTTTAGGTACATCCCATGCAGGAATTGTGGAGTTGCCGGCTGAAGTGGCTGTAGGAACTTTGGTGAAAGAACACTTCAATGTTCAGGATGATTACCGTTACGAAATTGGTTTAACACCAAATCGTGCAGACGCAGCTTCGCATTTGGGGGTTGCCAGGGACATTGCTGCACATTTCCGTACGCAAGTTTTAAAGGCAGATGTTTCTGCATTCGAGGCCGGAGAGGCTGAGGGAACGACAGTCGTCGTGGCAGATGCGCAGGCCTGCCCGCGTTACAGCGGTATTAATATTACTGGTGTTCGCGTTGGCGAATCTCCAGATTGGTTGAAAGAGAAATTAAACGTGATCGGTGTACGTCCGATCAATACTATCGTCGACGTAACGAATTATATCCTGCACGACTTAGGGCAGCCACTTCACGCTTTTGATGCCGATAAAATTGCAGGGAATAAAGTTCTTGTTCGCCAGGCGACGGAAGGTGAAAAATTTGTTACGCTTGACGGTGTTGAACGGATCTTATCTGCTGAGGATTTAGTGATCGCGGATACGGAAAAACCGATGTGTATTGCCGGTGTTTTTGGCGGCGCATATTCGGGTGTGAGTGCAGAAACAACGACTATATTTTTGGAGTCTGCATATTTCAATGCTGTTTCTGTACGGAAGACCGCTAAAAGGCATGGCCTAAAGACAGATTCGTCGTTCCGTTTCGAACGCGGTACTGATCCGAATATTACGGTTGAGGCGTTGAAACGTGCGGCATTATTGATTCAGGAAATCGCGGGTGGAACAATTTCATCGACGCTCAAAGATGAGTACCCCGTCGAGATCAAACCGTTTTCGTTCCACGTCAGCTATGCAAACGTGATTCGTTTGATCGGACAGGAGATTCCAACGCAAGAAATTAAATCCATTATTGTTGCACTTGGCATTGAGGTAGCTGCTGAAACGGAAGAGGGCCTTGATGTGCTGGTACCTGCTTATCGTGTTGACGTAACACGTGAAGTGGATGTTGTCGAAGAGGTATTACGGATTTATGGCTATAATAATATTGCGTTGAAGTCGCAAATTAAGGCCTCTTTGAATACGGTTGAAAAGCCGGATAAGGAAGTTGTCTTAAATCAATTGGCCGATCTGCTCATCGCCAATGGATTTCGTGAGATCCTATCTAATTCATTGACGAAGCTAGATTATGTTGATGATAGCGATACAGCGGTTAAGTTGTATAATCCATTGAGTTCGGATTTGGACACGATGCGTCAAAATATGGTTTTTTCGATGTTGAATGCGATTGAATATAACCAGAAGCGCAGAAATTTTGATCTAAAATTCTTTGAGTTCGGTAAGACCTATGCATTGGATAGTGAAGGTTATAAAGAAACACAGCACCTTGTTTTTGCGATGGCAGGCAAAAATGAGCCAGAGCAATGGAATAGCAAGAAAGATGCGGTCAATTTCTATCATCTCAAAGCAGCCGTAGATACCCTTGTCAAACGGCTGAAAATAGAAGGTGTTCAAATACAAGATACATCGAGTGCGCATTTTGCGTATGGCTTAAACTATATGAAAGGCCAGAAATGTCTGGTTTCTTTTGGTGCGGTAGCCCAGCGCGATTTGAAAAAAGCCGATGTAGAGGGGCAGGTGTTCTTTGCTGACTTTGATTGGGATGTTTTAATGAAAATAATCCGTAAAAATAGTATTCAATATAAGGAAGTTTCTAAATTCCCTGCTGTACGTCGAGATTTGTCACTTTTGATTGATGAGAATGTGAGTTTTGATAAGCTACAATTTGTTGCTCAGAAGACCGAACGCAAGCTTTTAAAGCATGTAAATGTGTTTGATGTGTATAAAGGTGACAAAATTCCGGAAGGGAAAAAGTCTTATGCTCTGAGCTTTATCTTACAGGATGAAGAAAAAACACTCAATGATAAGCAAATTGATGCGATAGTTCAAAAATTAATTGTTAATTTTGAGAAGGAACTAGGCGCGGAAGTGCGTGGTTAATGCGAGATACAACATTAATTGGTAATATTCAATTTATAATATGGCAACATTGTCTTCACAAATGAATCTGATCGTTGAGAAAACGAAAAATTTAATTCAATTGTGCGAAGTCTTGCAAGAAGAAAATGATTTGCTTAAATTAGAGGTACAATCTTTAAAAGTAGCTTTCGATGCGAGCAACGATAAGAGCAAGCAGTTGGAAGAGAAGGTTAAAGCACTGGCAGTGGCCCGTACTTTAGATTCAGAAACGGATAAAGATGCAATTAATGAAAAAATACTTGACACAAAACAAAAAATTAACGATTTTGTGCGGGAAATAGACAAGTGTATTAGTTTGCTGAAGTAGTAAGGATACGTGAAGTCGGATTCATTCAAACGAATACAACGTTAAAAAGCTCAAAGAAATGGGAGAGATTTCCATAAAAATAAATATCGCAGATCGTGTTTACCCGCTTCGTGTGGAGAGCGCGGAAGAGGAAGTAATTCGACATGCTGCGAAATTGATAAATGAAAAAGTAAAGGAATTGCAGGAAAACTATACTGTGCGAGATAAGCAGGATTTGTTGTCCATGTGTGTATTGCAATTTGCGACGCGTATGCTCAATGCCGAACGACAGTCACAAAATCACGAAGTGGGTTTGGAAAATTCAGTACAGGAACTTGATCAGTTGTTGACGGATTTCTTTAAAAAATAAATTTACGTTCTTTATATTTAGAGCTTAAACGACGAATTTGCCGCAATTAAATTCGGGTTGTCACTATTTTAAACTTAACGCTTCAATATTACAGGCGCAAAAAGATATAGGCCATTTTGCGAAAGCCATCTGGGTCACAATCTAAGCCTAATTATGTAATCTCGAAGTTTAATAATACATGATACCTGTTTAAATTTAATTGCGGTTTTTTTTTGTCATGAAATCCTCCGGAGCGCATGGAGCTCGTAGTCTATTGGCTACATCGACCTTACGGATTGAAAAGGGCAATTGACGATTTTAGGGGAATTGAAACACAAATTAGGATATAATTAATAAAAACAAATAAATAATACAATTATACATACATGGACATCGCAATTTATAGCATAATTTCTCTGATTGTTGGTGTTGTTATAGGTCGTTATCTATTGGTTCTGTTGTTTAAAAAACAAGAACAGGAAGCCAAAGATAAGGTAAATAGCATACTGAAAGATGCAGAGCAGGAAGGGGAACTCATCAAAAAGAAACGCCTGTTGGAGGCTAAAGAGAAGTTCCTTCAATTAAAATCTGAACATGAAAAGGAAGTCAACCAACGTAACAATGCCATCAACCAAAAGGAAAATACGTTGAGACAAAAAGAGCAGTCAATTAACCAAAAACTGGAAAACATCAACCGCGATAAGCAAGAGGTGGATACAAAGAAAAAGCAATTGGATAAGTTGGTTGAGTTGAATGAAAAGAAATCCGAAGAAGTAGAGTCCTTAAAATTACAACAGATTAAGCAACTGGAGAGCATCGCTGGCGTAACTGCCGACGAAGCAAGAAATCAATTGGTAGATTCTTTACGTGAAGAAGCACGTTCACAAGCAATGATTCAAATCAAGGATATAGTGGATGAGGCAAAACTGACGGCGACAAAAGAGGCTAAAAAGGTTGTAATCCAAACGATCCAACGGACCGCTACTGAATCGGCAATCGAAAATACCGTTTCAATTTTCAATATCGAAAACGACGAAATCAAAGGCCGTATTATTGGTCGCGAGGGGCGTAATATTCGTGCGCTGGAAGCTGCAACAGGAGTTGAAATCATCGTAGATGATACCCCCGAAGCCATTATCCTCTCTGGTTTTGATCCGGTACGCCGCGAAATTGCGCGTCTGGCTTTACACCGTTTGGTAACCGACGGTCGTATTCACCCAGCCCGAATTGAAGAAGTGGTCGCAAAAACACGGACACAAATTGAAGATGAGATCGTCGAAATTGGCGAACGTACAGCGATTGATTTGGGAATACATGGTTTGCACCCCGAATTGATCCGTATGGTAGGACGTATGCGTTACCGTTCGTCTTACGGACAGAATCTTTTACAACACTCTCGTGAAGTGGCTAATTTTGCGGCAACAATGGCTGCAGAGCTTGGACTGAATGTTAAGCACGCAAAGCGCGCAGGTTTACTACATGATATCGGTAAAGTGCCTGATGATAATCCTGAGTTGCCACACGCTATTTTGGGGATGCAACTTGCTGAGAAATACAAAGAACATCCTGATGTATGTAATGCCATCGGCGCTCACCACGATGAGATCGAAATGACCGCCTTAATATCTCCGATTGTTCAGGCCTGTGATGCGATTTCTGGGGCACGTCCGGGTGCACGCCGCGAGGTGGTAGAAAGCTATATTAAGCGGCTGAAAGAGCTGGAAGATCTGGCGCTATCTTACCCTGGTGTTGAAAAAACTTTTGCGATACAAGCTGGACGTGAGCTTCGTGTGATCGTGGAAAGTGAGAGAGTATCTGATGCGCAATCGGAAATATTGGCCGCGGATATTTCCAACCGTATCCAAACGGAAATGACTTATCCGGGACAAATTAAAGTAACTGTTATCCGCGAGACGAGATCGGTGTCTTACGCAAAATAGACAGTTCAAGCTCAACACGAATAAAAAAGCTCCAATCAGCAGATTGGAGCTTTTTTATGATCCGAAAAATTCAATTAAATCTGCTCCGTTATGAGGTTGTAGTTCACGAAGGTGCTTCATGACTTACGGCAGACCTAAAAATAGCGAATATTATTAGTGAAAAGGGTAAGGCATGCACAATATTTGTTAAATTTGCCGAATGAAACAAAAGAAGAAAGTGCAAGAACCCGAACCTTTACGCCCCGTAGACAAGTATTTTGCGGAGCTGGATGCTAATTTTCAGGATCCAACTAACCGTCTGATTCAGGCCATCTTTTTACCGTTATTATTTTTTGGTATCATGGGTGCGATCTGGATCATTCCATTTCCGCAATTTGAATTTCTGGTAAAACTCAATTGGCATACTTTTTTAAACTGGGGCTCTTTCTTCATTGCTATTGTCATTTATTATTATTTAAAGCTGTCGGCAACCTTATCTTATGCGATATTATTCTCCATTGGGGGTATGAGCTACTTTATCGTACAATTGGAGCATGTGCAGCGGGATGGTGGGCCAGCGGTCATTTGGGTGTGTCTTGGCATCGCACTAATTTCTATTATAGCCTTATTTCTCGGAAAGGGGAAGGAGAAAAGGGATATAACCGGGCAGCAGTTTCTCCAATTTCTATTGGTTGGACCGATTTGGCTTTGGCATTTTGTATTTAAAAAATTGAAATTAAGATACTAGTTGAACGATCCTGAGGTGCTGATCTTGCGCAATAGGATTAAAACCTAATGCGCCAAAGCCCAAAAAAGCCANNTGGCTTTTTTGGGCTTTGGCGATGTCTGTATCGCATTTATCGCGATGTAGCTGCTGCTGTCCGCAGCTAACTTTTGTAATTAAACCATTTGATAATTTCCTTTAGATTTGCCTTCTTACCATAGATCAGGATGCCTACGCGGTAGATCCGTGCAGCAACCCAGGTGACCAATAGAAAGGTTACTATGAGGAGCGCCAATGAAGTGAGGATCTGCCACAAAGGGACACCGAAAGGTATGCGTACCAGCATGGCAATAGGTGAGGTGAACGGAATAAAGCTCAACCACGTTGCAATTGGACCATTGGGGTCATTGATAATAACGCCGAAAGAAAGGATGTAGGTTAATAACAACGGCATGGTAATGGGCATGGAGAATTGATTGGCTTCGGTTTCATTATCGACAGCAGAACCGGCGGCTGCGAAAATTGCACTGTACAATAGATAACCAGCGATAAAAAATAGAAAGAAGAAAATGATAACTTCGGTAAAGTTGAAGCTTTGTATTGAACTAAGGATAGCAGCTGATCCATTTTGCGCCATTGCTTTTGATACCGTGCTCATGTTACCTCCACCAGGCTGGCTCGCTGCTACTTCCTGCATGTCATGAGGATTGACGAATAAGATCGTTGCAGTAATAAATAGGCCACCTGTAAGCAACAGCCACATGACAAATTGTGTCAGGCCAACCATACCGATCCCGACAATTTTGCCCATCATGAGCTGAAAGGGTTTGACAGAGGAAATAATAACTTCGATGATGCGACTGCTTTTCTCTTCGATAATGCCCCGCATTACCTGCGCTCCATATAGAAATAATGATAGATAGACTAAGATGGCCAAAGCAACGCCCAGCCCCATTGCGATGGCGGTATTGCTGTTCTTTTCTTCACCGTCGGCTGTTATTTCTTTGGCATCAATGGCCACTTTGGGTTTAATCGATTGGATGATAGTTAGGTCGATACCCTTGGCTTTGTACTCCTTTTCGCGGATGATTTCTTCTAGTTGCTCAGTAATAATCTCCTGTGTGACAAAACTGGTCTTTCCGCTCGTAATAAGCTCCGCTTTTTGGCTGGATAAAATGTCTTTGGGAATATAAAGAATCGACTGTTTTGCTTCACTTTTGGCAAGCTGTGCTTTTTGTGCTTGGAGACCTAGTGTGCTAACTGTATAACTTACATTTTTATTACTTTGGAGTTTGCTTGCAAAGTCGCCTTGCTCATCTAAGACAAAGACTTCGGTATGCGAATCTTTAAAGCTCTTTTTGGTGAGATAAAACATGCCTGCATATAGGGCGAAGAAAAACAGTGGCACGGCAAAGGTCATGACAATAAAGGATTTTTTCTTGACTCTAGACAGGTACTCTCTTTGGATAATAAGTAATATTTTATGCATGACTGTTGGCTATAGGTGAGGCTTGTGTAACTTTTTGAATGAAAATATCGGCCATGGAGGGGACGATTTCTATCAGTTGATTGAGCTGTATTTGCGGTATTAAATGCATTAAGACTTCATTGATATGGATATTGTTATTTAGCTGAATTGTAGTGATGTATGTTTTATCTATCATTTTTGTCTCGATGACTTCAAACTGGGTGTTATGGGATAGAAGAAAATTATCTTCGGTTGTTGTATATTCTAGTTTATAGGTTTGATTACGGTATTCTTTTTTAATGGCTTGTACAGCACCATCCAATATTTTCTTTGATCGGTTGATCAGCGCAATATTATCACAGAGTTCTTCAACGGTTTCCATTCGGTGGGTAGAGAAGATGATGGTTGCACCTTCTTGATTCAAACGGAGAATCTGCTCTTTTATGATATTGGCATTGACAGGGTCGAATCCCGAAAAGGGTTCATCCAGGATGATCAATTGCGGTTGATGAATGACTGTAGCAACAAATTGTACTTTTTGCTGCATTCCCTTACTAAGGTCTTCTATTTTTTTGTCCCACCAGGATGTGATGTCTAAGCGTTCGCACCAATCTTGAATGCGCTGTAGTGCTTCTTTCTTGGAAAGCCCTTTCAGCTGTGCCAAATACAGCATTTGATCGCCAATTTTCATTTTTTTGTATAACCCGCGCTCTTCTGGTAAATAGCCGATTTGAGCAATGTGCTTAGGTCCTAAAATCTCGCCATTAAACAAGATTTCGCCAGAATCGGGGGCTGTAATTTGGTTGATAATACGGATTAGGGACGTTTTTCCGGCACCGTTCGGCCCTAGTAATCCAAAAATTTTCCCCTTGGGAATTTGAATGGAAACATCGTCCAATGCCCGGTGATTGGCGTAATCTTTAGTAACATGATTGATTTCGAGTAACATCTATTGAAGGTTTAATTTTAATTTTTATGTTGAGTTTGTTAAAGCTATTCTATCGCTCAATGACTGCTGTCTATTGATAGGTTAGTATCATTTACCAGTGAATTGTTACAGCACCGCTGAAAAATTTGTTTTGAGTGCTATTTCAATCGTACTGTTGCAACGGCTTCTGGTATTGGTATGATGGCAAATATTCTACCAACGATAGGGCAGCTTCAGCGCTGGCGTACTCATTTTGACAGTTGCTAGAATGGAAAGTTAGAAATAATTGCGCACATTTTGATCCTCATCTTATAAAATGGGACATAAAGCTTTTTTATGGAATAGAAGCTGCACAAATCTTGTCAAAGGGATTGATTTAACGTACCTTTGCTCCATGGAAGTGAAAAAAGCCGAATTCGTGTGTAGTAACACGAGAGTTGACAAATTACCAGCACCAACTTTGCCGGAGTATGCTTTTATCGGACGTTCGAATGTCGGTAAATCATCATTGATTAATGCGATGACCAACAAAAAAGGACTTGCCAAAACCTCTCAAAAGCCAGGTAAGACCCAGTTGATCAATCATTTTATCATCGACGACACGTGGTATCTGGTGGATTTGCCAGGATATGGTTTTGCCAAAGCCTCAAAGACAAGTCGTAATGAATGGGAAAAGTTCATCCGCAGATACCTTACTCACCGGGATAATTTGCAATGCGTTTTCGTGTTGGTGGATAGCCGGCTTGAACCACAAAAGATCGACCTGGATTTCTGCTATTGGCTCGGAGAATGCGGGTTGCCTTTTATGTTGGTTTTTACAAAAGCCGACAAGCAATCGGCTGTCAAATCTGATGCTAATGTTGCGAAGTTTAAAAAATCATTGCTACAATGGTTTGAAGAGGTACCACAGATTTTCCTTACCTCGGCGGAAAAGAAAATGGGGCATGAGCCTATTTTGGATACTATTGCTGAAGTTAACAGCCGATTTGTTCGCCCTGAGCTGGATGGAAACGAACAGTTTCAGCCTAGATTTTAAGTTCGGATGAAAAAATATTTGTCTTTAGTTTTATTTGCCCACAGTGTATTCGCATTGCCATTTGCCTTTATAGGTTTTTTTTTAGCTCTGCATACAACGGAGTATGCTTTTTCGTGGAAATTATTAGTGCTGATGCTTGTATGCATGGTAACGGCTCGTAATGCCGCTATGGCATTCAATCGCTATCTGGATAGAGATATTGATGCGATAAATCCAAGGACAGCCATGCGTGATATTCCTGCAGGAAAGATTTCAGCGAGTAATGCATTGGTTTTTACGATTGTAAATAGTCTCATTTTTATCGGCGCGACGTATTTTATCAATTCTCTTTGTTTTATGCTGTCGCCGGTAGCACTTTTTGTGGTACTTTTCTATTCTTATACGAAGCGTATAACACCCTTATGTCACCTTGTTTTGGGGGCTGGACTGGGATTGGCGCCAATAGGCGCCTATATGGTGATTACCGGGCAGTTTGCAACAGTACCCGTGCTTTACGGCTTTGCAGTGTTGACCTGGGTGAGTGGATTTGATATTATATATGCTTTGCAGGATGAAGCGTTTGATCGGGAAAATCAGCTCAATTCTATACCTGTTTGGTTAGGGACGAAAGGTGCCATGCGCGTTTCTGAATGCCTGCACGTATTGTCCTTTATCTTTATTTTAATACCGGCATTTTTGATGCCCGTAGGCTGGATTTATTGTTTAGGGGTGGTCTTTTACGCCGCACTGCTCATCTATCAGCATACCTTGTTTTCTTCAACAGATTTAAGCCGGGTCAACCGTGATTTTATGACCACTAACGGCTATGCCTCGGTAATCTTTGCTCTGTTTTACCTCTTGGATATTTGGCTGATTAAATAAACGTTTTAGCATAAAATAAGAAAGGCTTTAGGAATTCCTAAAGCCTTTCTTATTTTTGCATCTAAACCCATATAGATGAAATGAAGAAAAGTTTCCTTTTTGCCGCTATTTTAGGTGTATCATTAACCTCACGGGCACAAAAGCTGCCGGCCTATGTAATTCAATATAACCAAAGTTTCAATGGAAATGCAGCTGCTAATCAGAATGCCATTCTGGTTTATGCAAACGAGAAAGAGACGTTTGTAAGTTCAGAGAAAGAAATGAAGGGACAGTTGGCGGCACCCTACGAACGTGTTGTAGTGCAGCGTGATGCGGGCAATTCCCTACTTAAAATTGCTAAACTCAAAGACGGATCAATCATCCTGACAAAAGATGCTCTTGCACTTGGAAAACAGCAGTTTAATGCAACCAACGAGACTAAAACCATCTTAGGCTACCCCTGTAAAAAAGTGGAAACGAGTATCAACTCTAATAAAATAGAAGTTTGGTATACCGACAAATTGGGAATAAAGGCTGCGCCTACGGAACTGGGTCAGGATCTTGGTTTGGTACTTGAAGTGATCCGCAACGGGAACACGCGCACCTTTGCAACCAAGGTAGAAAAGGTAAAGGCTCTTCCTGAACAACTGAGGTTAACAGGAAATGAGCAACTTTATGATGAGCTCACCTATAAGGATCTCATCTGGAAGAATCGTTTTGTTCAAATACCGATTTTTAGAAAGGAACGCGTACGTTTCGCTGATGATGTCAGGTCGGATTCTATCTTGCGTTTTGCTCATGGGACAGTTATTGTTAAAAAAGTGAAAATCCCAAAAATAAAGAGCGGTGACAATGTATTTGTACAGCTGGTGGAACAATCCAAAGGTGACGCTTACGATCGCACCGGGTCAGTTTTTATTATCCCGACCAATAAAGCACAGCACTTTTTGGATGGGATGAAAAATGGCATGGGCACACTGCCGAAGTATGAGAATGGAAATGGTAAGACTTATCAAGGTGTTGTGAAAACAGCTTCCTTTGAACCTATTGTGGAATTGATGCGTTTCTTTACACCCTTTGGTGTTAAGCAATTTAACTACCTTCAGTTAAAGGATAAAGTTTGGCAGGACTCGGTGCTGTACCGTCAAGATGTTTCTGAATTAGCAGGCATGCTGAGCGGACAGGAGGTTTATGTGGGTACCTTTATTGGTAATTATGATAAAGAGGGTCATGAAGTGAGTGTTGAGTTGACGATACATCCCGGCTTCGATGCCGCCTCACAGGGCAATCTGAAAAAGGCGATGCCTTTATTTACGACGACCAATGTCATGGAAATGGGAGGGCAGGAGTATGGATCTATGTTTGACAAGGAGAAGGGTTTGAAGGTATCTTTTCATTTGGACCAAGACGCTAAAAATGTGCAATTACGTTACATTACCACAGGGCATGGCGGCTGGGGTAAAGGTGATGAATTTGTGCCTAAGGAAAACCGTATTTTCCTCAACGATTCATTACTCTTCAAATATACACCTTGGCGCAACGACTGCGGGTCTTATCGGTTGTTTAATCCAGCTTCAGGCAATTTTGCTACCGGTCTGTCTTCCTCTGATCTGAGCCGTTCCAATTGGTGTCCTGGTACTGTCACACCGCCCATCTACATCGACTTGGGTGATTTAAAAGCTGGTGACTATACGATGCAGGTACAGATTCCACAAGGAGCTCCTGAAGGAACAAGTTTTAGCAGCTGGAATGTAACGGGTACCTTGCTATTCGATTAATCATTTTTTCATCGCTGTCATGTGCAACCGTATGATGATACATGACAGCGATATTGCCTCATTTTTATTACGTGGGTTAAAGAGGATAAGCGGTCTCGCTTTTAGTTTCCGATAATACAAAGTAGGTCTGTACGGTGTTCACTTGAGGTAATACGGCCAGACGATGTCGCAAAAAAATATGATAGGCATCCATATCTTTGGTGGCAATACGCAACATAAAGTCGTAAGAACCCGCCATTTGGTAGCATTCCATCACCTCGGGAAATTTAGCTACTTCTTTTTCGAATTCATTCAACACTTCAAATGTATGTGCTTTAAGAAAGACCTGAGAAAATGAAATCAGCCCAATACCGATCTTATGACGGTCTAAAATAGCCACCGTTTTCTTAATATAGCCTAAACGCTTGAGCTTTCGAACGCGTTCGTGAACGGCTGCAATAGATTTATTGAGTTCAAAAGATAGCGCTTTGTTGCTTAGTGATGCATCCTGCTGTAGGAGACGTAATAATTTTACATCGATTTCATCTAATTCCATAATCTGAATATTTTCGGTACTGCTGTAAAAATACACTATTGTTCCGTATTATTTACTGTTTTTAATGTTGTTTCACTTAATTTTTATCGAAATTAAAGTTATATATTGAATATTATCTTGTCAATAGTCAATTTTGCAACAGAATAATCATTTATTAAAATGGCTGAACAAGAATTATTAAGCGCGTGTTTGTCGCCTACATTGGACAAGAGATTCAAACATCTGTGGAGATTGGTAGGAAATACGCCTATGCTGGAATTGCAGTATACTTATCGAGGTAAACCAGGGCGAATTTTCGTAAAATGTGAGAACTACAATCTAACGGGCAGCATAAAGGATAGGATGGCGCTGTATATTTTGTATAAAGCGTATATGAATTGTCAGATCCGCCCCAGTGATGTGGTGATTGAAGCGACAAGTGGAAACACCGGGATTGCGTTTTCAGCAATCGGTAAAGCGCTTGGTCATCAAGTAAAGATTATTATGCCAAACTGGCTGAGCAAGGAGCGTACTGATATTATCCGCAGTATGGGAGCCGATATTCAACTGATAAGCAAAGAAGAAGGCGGCTTTTTGGGTAGTATCCATTTAAGTGAGGAACTTGCTTCAAAAGGTGGGGTTTTTCTGCCAAGACAATTCGAAAATCAATATAATGCTGAGGCGCATGAGAAAACCACAGGCTACGAGATTGTGAAGCAGTTAGAAGAGCAAGGCTTGGTGGCGGATGCTTTCGTTGCTGGTGTCGGTACGGGTGGTACGGTCATGGGGGTAGGCCGAAGCTTGAGAAAGGTCAATCCAAATGTCCGCGTTCATCCATTGGAACCTGCAGAAAGTCCGACATTAACCACAGGGCATAAGGTGGGATCGCATCGTATCCAAGGAATTTCCGATGAGTTTATTCCAGCGATTGTGGATTTAAATGAACTTGATGCTGTTGTTTGTGCCAATGATGGCGATGCCATTATCATGGCACAGAAATTATCGCGGCAATTGGGACTGGCTGTTGGAATCTCTTCAGGTGCAAATGTTATCGGAGCGATTAAATTACAGCGTGAACTGGGCGATGACGCGGTTGTAGTGACCCTGCTATGTGATGACAATAAAAAATACCTAAGTACTGATTTAGTGAAAGAGGAGCCTGTAAAAGAAGGATACCTTTCTACGGACATAGATTTTTCAGGTTTTCAACCTATTTGCAGATTGCCAAACCCGGTATTTGGTGCTTAAAAAAAGATTTAGTTTCATATGTTTATAGTTAACTCGGGGAGTCTCTAGCTCCTCGGGTTTCAATGTTGAAAAACCAATTTAATACCTAAGAATAATACAACATGAAAGTCAATTTCAAACTATTTATCCTCTTGTTGTTACTGATTGCGCCGTTTGGTATGTTTGCCCAGTCTGACACAACAAATTCGATGGAAGGAATCGAATTTACCGACGGCAGCATAAGTCCCGACTCCTTATCTTTTGAAGAATCGCCGGATACTGCTTCGGTCAAGGCTGATGTAAATAAGCCGACCACAGTGGCCGCTGCAGCAGCGACCAAGCCTGCAGCCGAAGGGAAAAAGTCGTTGTGGAGTATTTTCATAGCGGGACTAGTAGGCGGTTTTGCGGCGTTATTGATGCCGTGTATTTTTCCGATGCTGCCTTTGACGGTGAGTTACTTTACCAAACAGTCGGGAAGTCGTGCAAATGGCATCAGTAAAGCCCTATTATATGGATTGTTTATTATAGTGATCTATGTGGCTTTGGGGATGCTCATCACGATCTCATTCGGCTCAGATGCCCTCAATGCGCTTTCGACCGACGGTATCTTCAATTTCATCTTCTTTTTGTTATTGGTCGGGTTTGCGGCTTCTTTTTTTGGCGCATTTGAAATTACATTACCAAGTTCGTTTGTCAATAAAATGGATGCAAAATCAGACAAAGGTGGTTTAGTAGGCTTATTCTTTATGGCTTTCAGCTTATCACTGGTCTCATTTTCCTGTACGGGACCGATTATAGGCACACTGCTGGTGGAGGCAGCCTCCAAAGGCGAAAGGCTAGGGCCAGCGATTGGTATGCTGGGATTCTCTATTGCCTTGGCGATTCCGTTTGGTTTGTTCGCCATGTTTCCTTCTATGCTTAAATCTTTACCTAAATCGGGTGGGTGGTTGAACAGTGTAAAAGTGGTACTGGGATTTTTGGAACTCGCTTTAGCGTTGAAATTTTTATCCAATGTCGATTTAGCTTACCACTGGAATTGGTTGGATAGAGAGGTGTTTCTATCGCTTTGGATTGCTATCTTTGCGCTAATGGGCTTATATTTAATTGGTAAGATCAAATTCTCCCATGATAGTGATTTGAAATTCCTATCGGTTCCCCGGACTATTTTGGCTATTGTTGTATTTTCTTTTGTGGTGTATATGGTTCCAGGGTTGTGGGGTGCGCCTTTAAAATCGATTTCTGCTTTTTTACCACCATCGGCAACACAAGACTTTGATTTATCTTCGGGTGTAAGTACTGGGGCTGCGCATTCGGACGGGAAAATTAAAAAATATGCTGAAATCTTCCATGAAAGGGGTACCCCGAAAGGATTTGATCCGTATTACGATTATGAACAGGCATTAGCGACGGCTAAAGAATTAAATAAGCCTGTATTAATTGATTTTACGGGTTGGAACTGTGTTAATTGTCGTAAAATGGAAGCGAATGTTTGGACGGACAAAGCGGTAGCCAAATTGTTGAAGGAAGAGTTTGTTATGGCCGAACTTTTCGTTGACGATAAAACAGCATTGGCTGCAAACGAACAATTTGTTTCGAAATACAGTGGTAAAAAGATTAATACAATCGGTAAGAAGAACAGCGATTTTCAAGCAGCTACATTCGATAGTAATTCGCAACCGCTGTATGTAATTGTCGACCCAACGGGCAAAAAACTGGTGCCTCAAAGTGGAGCCAACTATAATGTAGCGGAGTATAAAGCTTTCCTTCAAAGTGGTTTAGATGCCTTTAAACAAAAAAACTAACCCTCCTCATATTCTAATTTTATCCTCCTTGTTGTCATAGGCAAGGGGGATTTTTTGTTGTTAATATTGACTAAAAAGTGGCTGGTTAGGGGCTATTCGAATGTGAAAATGGGGCGGTTCTGCTGGGTTGCGGTGATGTAAGCTTTGTTCAAAAAAAGAAGCCTTGTCCATTTGCATGGACAAGGCTTCTTTGTATCCAATAGATTATGGAAACTATTAGAAGTCAAATCTGACACGGGCACGAATTCCCCAAGCTGGTGCATCGACGTGATCAAGATAATTCAGCCGTTTTACGTAGTCTACACGCAATATTTTGAAAATGTTGGAGAGACCGATACTGGCTTCCATATACGGTTGTGAGCCGAAGGTGTAAGAGCTTTGTACACCATCCGAATTGTGCTGCCAGGTAAATACCTTTGAACCATAATTAGGGTCGTCAGGATTGTTTTCTTTGCGCAGTCCACCGTATACACCCTTGAAACTAAATACCTCGCGTAATTTAAGCTTTTTGATCAAAGGAATCTTATTTAAAAGAAAACCATTCATGTAGTACTGTACATTTAATGATGCGTTATGGTCACTGACAAACTCAAGGAAGTTCATCAGGTTATACGAATTCAATTGATAGGCATAAGTCTGGTTGGCGCGGTGAATAGTTAAGAAAGGGAATGGAATTTCTTTCCCTGCGATATAATTCCCCTCAGCTGTGACGTCTGCAAATCCAAACTGACTAAAATAGAAGCGCTTAAAGGCGCCAACATTGAAGTTGTGATAATTGTATTCACCTTTAGCCAGGCCTTTGATTCCCGCGGTATAGTTGAATGTAAAGATCGGGTATTGATTGAAAATAGGTGTTCTATAAATCTTTCCTTGATAAAACTCTTCATGAGGGGCATATCTAAAATTAACGGACAATTCTGTTGAATTCAATTCGTTAAATAACCTGCTCTCGTTATTGGCATCAATCATTTGGTAGGTTAAGCTTCCGGCTGGCGTTTGTCTGTTAATATTGAAAGCCGCTCCGACCGCCACGTGATTTAAAAATTCTTTTTTGTACTCTAAACCATAATTTGTCTCATAGATATATCGATCATTATCCCCACGTTTGAAAGACAGTAAAAAGTTGTCTTCCTGAATAAACTCGAGCTTTTGCCCAGGAATCTTAGTGTCTTTTTTATAAGATGCCCTGATGTAGTGCATAGGAAAAGAATAGACAGATTTGTTATTGAACGCATAGGTTCCACTGAAAAAATATTTCCATTTCTGGTCTTTAAATCCGTAAGCAGCATAAGTTTCAGCATAGAAACGCTTGCTCAGCGCTTCCGTGGTACGGCCACCGACACGCAAACGGAAACCTTCTACGGGATTAAAACTATAGAACGTATTCACAGGACCGATTTCAACCGGACCAGCCTGTTTGTAACCGGAAAGTACCAGCGCGGCGATGTCCATGAATGTACGGAATGAAGGAATCTTTTGTAAGGTATCAATGTTATGATAGATGTTCAATTCGTTTTGCGCAAGGGCAAGTGGGCGCTGTGTTTCAAATAAAGTCTTTGTTGCTTTCTTGTTTTCAACATTATAGGCGATTACCGTTGACGGACCATCATAGATACTGTCGGGTTGTTGTATGCCTACTTTATAATTGTTGTAATCCACTGTCCGGCTGCCGCGGATTCCCATACCTTTCTCCGTTAACGAAAAATCGATACCCAGCGTACTTGTTTTTAGGTAGAAGCGGCTTTTGCTATCTTTCTCAAATTTAAGTTGTATCTGAAGATCACGCACGAAATTTAAGTTGATATCATCAGCAACCGTCATGTTGGCGCCCTGAACGGCATAGTTGCCATCCAATGTGACATAGAGTTGGCCTTTGAACAACATATCTGCTTTGTTGCGTGGAAAAAAGCTTAATTCGACTACCCAAGGTTGTACAGTCTTTATGGTATCCGTAATGAAAAACTTATAAAAAGTGGGTGCTGAATTGGCAATCGGACTCAAAAACTGATTAGTAACCAGGGAGATGTTGTTATCATAAATATCGACTTGTTCATAAAGTTTATTGAAGTAAGCTGTCAAACCATCGTTATCAATAAATTTAGGATCAAATTGTGCGCGCTGATCCCCAAGGATATACTGTTTAGTTTTGCTTGGGTCTTTACGATAATAGACCTTTGAGATCTTTTCCTCGATGAAAGCTGGCAAGACATATTTGTTGGCCGTTTTAGCCGAATCGTCTGTTTCGAAAAGAAATTGATAGTTTTTGAAGATCTTTTTATTGACAAATTTTTCCGAAAGATTACTTAATCCTAAGGACATTTTTTCATACTGGTCGTATTGCGCATATTGCTGACCTGCAAGTCTATTTTTTTCCTTATTCTCAATGACTTTTCGGATCAGTGCAACGGCAGGATTATCTTTATTGCTATATTTTTTCTTTTTGGCCTTGACAACAACTTCTTCCAGCATATTGTCCTGCTGATCCATTAAAATTTCTTTTGTTTGCGTTGCATCATTCGTTACAAAAGCGTCTTTGCTGTCATAACCGATATAGCTTGCTCTAATTTTTACATAAGATGTCGGAAAGACGAGTTTAAATTCACCATTGGCGTTGGTCGATGTCGTGGTTCCGGCAGAAGCTGGAGCACCTACTACAGCGACGGTGGCGTAAGGTATAGGGCTCTTGGTCTTTGCGTCTCTAACGATACCCGTAACAGTCTTATTTTGGGCAAGGGCCAAAGATACCGTTAGCACGAGTGTTATCGAAAAAAAGAATTTAGTTATGAAGGTCTTTGCGTCTATGTTAGCTCTCATTATATTGCTATAATCTTGAAAATTCAAAATTGTTTTCTTGTTCCAACTTTATTTTTGACTTTATAGGTATTAAAATCAAAAAATCAGTGAACAAAGGAAATAAAAAATTAAGAATAATTAAAATTTTATTGTAATATAATAGCAGTAACCAGTTGCGTACTTTTTTGATGTAAAATATTGTTTACTAAATGTTTATATCAAATTATTGATTTAGGGTACTAATTTTAATACTAGATTTTGACTTGGCGATGATTTTCCGCCGTCTTATTTATTGACTTTTGTAACGATATAGTCAGTCCTATCAAAAATCTGGGTCAATTTCGAAGGTCATTTCTTGCTTTGAACTGGGGTGAATAAAAGTAATGGAAGCGGCGTGTAAATGTAGTCTATTGGCTTTTCTGCCATATAGATCGTCGCCGACAATAGGCGTGTTTAATCCCTTTGGGTGCACTGCATGCATGCGAAGTTGGTGGGTTCGGCCTGTCAGCGGATAGAATCTAACTCTTGTCTGATTATTTTCGACGGCCATTTTTTCCCATTTTGTCTGTGCCGGTTTGCCGTAGGTATAGCAGACCATTTGTCGGGGCCTATCCTCTAAGTCAACGCGCAGGGGTAGATCGATTAAACCCGAATTCGCTTCGATAATGCCATCGAGCAAAGCAATATATGTTTTCTTGATGGTGTGCTGTATAAATTGATCTTGAATGAATTTATGGGACGCTTTGTTTTTGGCAACAATCAGCAGGCCGGATGTGGACATATCCAAGCGGTGGATAATAATCGGACCTGCTTCAGGATAGCGTTGGAGAACGCGATTGTAGACTGAATCCTTAACATATATGCCAGGTACAGACAGAAATTCTGCGGGTTTATTGATAATGATGATATCTTCATCTTCGTAAATTTGAGGAAGTTCTATCGCCAATGTAGTTTCCTGCTGCATGGGATTAGGGTCTACGACCAAGCCTTCGAGCATATATCCTAAAATTGGTTCACATTTTTTGCGGCAGGCAGGGTAGTAGTTTTTGTGTCTCCGTATTTCGGAGGCAGGGGAACAGCCCCACCAAAATTCGGCTAAGGCGACCGGTGTCATCTTGTTTTCATAGGCATATTGCAAAAGCTTAGGCGCGGCACATTCTCCGGACCCAGCTGGGGGCGTTGTGTTGTCAAAATCTTGGAACACATCTACTACATTTTTGCATTGTCCTTTTGCATTGCGAAAATTATATTGTTCAAAAAGTTGCTTTTGAAGGTTGCCCGAGCGTATTTTTCGCTCTTCTTTAAGCGATGTAATCGTCGATAGCAATTCTTGCAGGTGATCGCTTTCCTGTTTCATGGCGATATGCATTTCATACTGAAAGCGCTGAAGCTGTTGTTTGTCTTTTAAACTCTGGCGCTGCATATCTTCCATGAGTAATGCATAATCTGCATCCGATAAGCTGGACTTTAATAGCGTACGTGTTTCCTTTCGATTCTTCTTTTGCGCCTTCAATTTTAATTTAAGTGCGTCAAGTGACTCCCCCCATTCACTTTTTAACAGGTCGAGGTTACGCTTGGCATTTTCCAGCTCGGCACTTGTTTCGAGGTTTTCAATTTTTCGGTTCAGCGCATTAAGATGTACTTCTTCGTTTAGAAAAAAGCTATTATCTTCGAGCATATCGAAAATTGGCGGTACAAAATGCTGATTTTTATTGCTTCCCGCCAACTTACCGGAAACAGCGGCGAGATAACCAAGTTCTTCGTCCTGGTTTTTAACCACCAAAACGCCAAACATTTTTCCAATGGGAAGTCCCTCTCCAGTGCTATCCAAGCCAAAATTGTGTGTCCATTCGTTCTGCTTTTCAATGTAATGTTGAAGTTCTTGTGCCGCCATTGCGGCAAGAGGGTGTGGCTCATAACAAAACGGAAAGGTAAATCGTGCCGGAAGTTCAATTGTTGAAATATCCTGTTTGAATGTGTGAAAATAAGTGTTGTCTTCCATTTGGTCTGGGGCGTTTCCTCAAAATAAATATGTCGGCAAAAATACAACATTATGTCTTAAATAATTGCTTGATCGTTTTTTTATGTCAACAGGGGATGCGATAATTTGTTCAAATTTGGCGCCTGTATTTTTTGTTTTTATCGCATTGTTTCGGTAAATTTAATCAAGCAATTAAAACATATAGTTAACAAAAAAAATACAGAATGAAAACTTCAATTGGAATTAAAGATGCCGACTTGAAAAAAGTCGCCAAGTTGCTAAATGTGCTTTTGGCAGATGAACATGTTGTCTATATGAAGACACGTAATGCGCATTGGAATGTGGAGGGCGCGGATTTTCATGCTGCTCATCTATTTTTGGAATCGCAATACGATGAACTTGCTGAAGTAATCGATGAGGTTGCAGAGCGTGTGCGCACACTGGGGCATTATGCCGTTGGCACCTTTGACAAATATTTAAAGTTGACCCGTTTAACGGAGTCTACTTCCGAAAAGACAGATAGCCTTTCCTATTATAAGGAACTGTTAGCTGATCATGAAGCAATTGCGATGTCGATTCGTGCTGATCTTGCGGCAGTTGAACAGACCGCAGACAATGGTACGGAGGACTTTTTGGTTGGTTTGCTGGAAAAGCATGAAAAAATGGCTTGGATGCTGCGTGCACATTTTGTGAAATAGGCTGTAGTTACTTTACTACAATTCGTATAAAAAATCCTGCTAACAAGAAATTGGCGGGATTTTTTTTGTGTTTTGTTGTCGACACAGGATTAATTTTCTATCTTAAAGAGGAATTAAGCCTTCAGAAACTTTTTAATATATTACAACTATGCTTGAAGACGACAACCTAAATCAAACCACACTACATGAGGAGGAAAATGATGGTACTTTGGAGAGTATGCATCATGTGAATAATCCAGTATTGGATCTACCTAAAATTGAGAAAAAATACCTAGAAACCATAGTTGACCATAGTCAGAATGATAAATCTTATTATTTTTCCGACAGCAAAGCGAAGGTAGAAATTAAAATTGTAACTGACGAGATCGTACGGGTACGGCTCGCGCCTGAAGGAACTTTTTTGGAAGACTTCTCTTACGCATTAGCCAAAAAAGATCATCGTGTAAGCATACACCAATGTAAGGAAGAGACAGACCATTATTTAGTCCACACGAACACCATTTCCTGTAAGATCAATAAAAGCGACTTTTTAATTTCTTTTTCAGATCGTTCCGGTAAGCTGTTTAACGCCGATCTGGCACCAATGCATTGGGAGGAAAACCCAGATTTTGGCGGCTACTATGTATATAGTACCAAAGTGGCCTTTGCAAATGAAGCTTTTTATGGTCTAGGTGATAAGGCCACCAAATTGAATCTGAGAGGTAAAAGACTTAAAAACTGGAATTCAGATACTTATGCTTTTGCTTACGATCAGGACCCACTTTATAAAACTATTCCGTTTTATATTGGTTTAAAAGATGGGGAAGCTTACGGAATATTTTTTGACAATACGTTTAAAACATATTTTGATTTTGCTGCCGAAGACCCGGGGAAAACGAGCTTTTGGTCGGAAGGTGGAGAGCTGCAGTACTATTATATCCATGGTCCGCGTATCATTGATGTTATCCGTCGTTACCATACATTGACTGGCACACATTATCTGCCACCATTATGGGCAATCGGCTATCATCAGTGTCGCTGGAGTTACTATCCAGAAGCCAATGTGCGTAAGGTCGCTAAAGAATTTAGAAAGCGGCAGATTCCATGTGACGCCATTTATCTTGATATCGACTATATGGAAGGCTATCGCTGTTTTACATGGAATAAACAGTATTTTCCAAATCCAAAAACTATGATTAGTGATTTGGCAAATGATGGGTTTAAAACCGTAGTGATGATCGATCCAGGAATTAAAGTCGATGAGAACTATTGGGTGTTCAGAGAAGGGAAGGAGAACCGGTATTTCTGTCGCCGAGGAGATGATTATTTTATGGAAGGATTTGTTTGGCCAGGACGCTGTCAATTTCCTGATTTTACCAATCCGGAGGTTCGGCAATGGTGGGGTACATTGTATCAGGGTCTTGTGGAAGATGGTGTTGCAGGTTTCTGGAACGATATGAATGAACCGGCTGTATTTGGTCGGGGAACATTTCCAGATGACGTACGCCATCAATACGACGGCCATCGGGGGTCGCATCGTAAAGCACATAATATTTATGGTATGCAGATGGTGCGCGCAACGTATGATGGTTTAAAGAAATTGTATAAAAACAAGCGCCCATTTACCATTACCCGAGCAGCTTATGCTGGTACACAGCGTTATTCTTCGGTTTGGACAGGTGATAATCTGGCTAGTTGGGAACACCTCAAATTAGGAACCTTACAGTTGCAGCGATTGTCAACTTCCGGAATGTCCTTTTGTGGGACGGATATTGGTGGATTCACAGGCGAACCAGACGGAGAATTGTTTACTCGATGGATGCAATTTGGTGTTTTCTCACCGTTTATGCGTGTGCATTCCGCTGGCGATACGCGGGATCGCGAGCCGTGGAGTTTTGGAGAGGACTGGGAGCAGATTAACCGGAAATTTATTGAACTCCGTTACCAGCTGTTGCCGTATATCTATACCTGTTTTTGGGAGCAGACCAAATATGGTTATCCAATACTCCGTCCAATTTCTATGGTTGAGCAACATATACCAACAAACTGGCAGCGTGAAGAAGAATTCTGTTTTGGAGATAAAATATTGGTATCCCCGGTCTTGCAGCCGGGACAAAAGAGTAAAATTGTCTATTTGCCGAAAGGTTGTTGGTACTATTATTTCAACAACGAAATCTATGCCGGAGGTAAAGAACATACAGTCGCTACGCCGATCGACGAAATGCCGATCTTCATTCGTGGGGGATCTGTGATTCCGGAATATCCAGTGATGCAATATACTGGTGAAAAGAAAATTGAAGAGCTGCAGCTCAATGTTTACTTCGCTGATGGTTTGATGCGTTCGTATGTGTATTCAGACCACGGCGACACCTTTGCTTATGAGCAGGATATTTATCTCGAAAAATGCTTTACGGTATCCGGACTCAACGATTCTTTATCGATCAAGCAAACCAGAGATGGTTTGTTTACCGAACGGTACGAAGAATATAAATTACAGTTAATTGGCTTGCCATTCCGTATTAAGAAAGTTAAGACGGATGGAATAGACACAAAAGTACAACAAGATGAAAAGGGGCGATATTGGATTAATGTCGCACGTGAATTTGATAATATATTGATAGAAGGTTAAACATGGCCAATGAAGTAATTCCGCATAGTCTATTTTCTGAATTTGATGTCGCCTTATTCCAGTCGGGTAAGCACTTTAAATTATACGAAAAGTTCGGTTCACATGAACTGGAAGTCAACGGTGAGAAAGGCGTTTATTTTGCGGTTTGGGCTCCAAATGCAAAATCTGTTGCTGTCTCCGGCGACTTTAATTCTTGGAATAAAGAGCGTGATGCGCTTTATGTGCGCTGGGACGGCAGCGGAATATGGGAGGGATTTATTCCTGGCCTAGCTAATGGTGAGGCATACAAGTATGTTATTCAGACCTATTTGGGCGAACAGCTTGAAAAAGGCGATCCATTTGCATTTAAATGGGAAGTTGCACCCAGGACTGCGTCGCTGGTACATTCGACTTGGTACGCGTGGCAAGACAAGCAATGGATGCAGGAGCGCGTCATTAAAAACAGATTGGATCAACCGTGGTCTGTCTACGAAGTACATTTAGGATCTTGGGTGCGCGATCCGGAAAGTCCTGAGACTTTGCTGAATTACCGGGAAATAGCCGTGCAGCTTGTTTCTTATGTCAAGGAGATGAATTTTACGCACGTGGAATTTATGCCACTGATGGAACATCCCTATTATCCTTCCTGGGGATATCAGATCACAGGATATTTCGCGGCAAGCTCGCGTTATGGCTCGGCGCAGGACCTGATGTATTTGATTGAAGAGCTTCATGCAGCAGGTATAGGGGTGTTGTTGGATTGGGTGCCTTCTCATTTTCCGGGTGATGCTCACGGTCTTTATCGATTTGATGGCAGCAGTCTATATGAACACGAAGATCCAAGGAAAGGCTTTCATCCTGACTGGCAATCCTATATCTTCAATTATGGCCGCAATGAGGTAAGGTCTTTTTTGATCAGTAACGCATTTTACTGGCTGGATCGTTTTCATATTGATGGCCTTCGGGTAGATGCTGTTGCGTCTATGTTGTATCTGGATTATAGCCGAAATGCGGGAGAATGGATTCCCAATGAATATGGTGGCAATGAAAATTTAGAAGCGGTACAATTTTTAAAAGAGCTAAACGAGGCGGTATATAGTAATTTTCCACATGTGCAGACAATCGCTGAAGAATCTACTTCTTGGCCTGGGGTGAGCAGGCCTACTTATGCGGATGGCCTAGGTTTTGGTATGAAGTGGATGATGGGGTGGATGCACGACACGTTGGATTATTTTAAGGAGGATCCGATTAATCGTCAATATCATCACGACCGCCTGACTTTCGCAACTGTCTATGCTTTCCACGAAAATTTTATGCTTCCGTTGTCGCATGATGAGGTGGTGTATGGAAAGCATTCGCTGATTTATAAAATGCCCGGGGATGAATGGCAGAAATTTGCCAATCTCCGCACATTGTATCTCTTCATGTATACTTTTTCAGGAACAAAATTATTGTTTATGGGGGGTGAATTTGGACAGACGGCAGAGTGGAACGTTAATAAATCGCTGGATTGGCATCTTTTGGACTATGCTCCGCATCAGGGCATGAAACAATTTGTAGCAGAGCTGAACTCCTTATATAAGGGGCAACCGAGCCTTTATCAAAAAGCTTTTGAAGCATCAGGCTTCGATTGGATAGATGCAGGCGACCGTGAAAATTCAGTCGTGGTCTATTGGCGCAAGGGATTTGATGCGTGGGATGATACAGTCGTTGTGCTGAACCTAACACCCGTTGTTCGCGAGCATTTTCGCATAGGTCTGCCTTATGCTGGAGAATGGGAAGTGGTTTTCAATTCTGACGACTTGATCTATTTCGGCTCAGGAATTCATCAGCCAAATATTCATACTGAACACCTGCATTGGATGAATCAGATACAGTCTGCTCAAGTTCATTTGCCGCCATTAGGTGGTTATGTTCTTCAAAGGAAGAAAGAACTAAAGGGTGTCAATTCGGCGGAAGAAAAGGCTGTTAGCGCTGTTTAGCACAGCGCGCAAAAAATTATGTAATGGAATAAGTGTAGATTTAGATGAGAACTTGGTATTGATTTTCAGGTTCGTTATAATGCGTTGTTACAACTAATAGGAAGGCAGCTTTTTGCCTTTAACACAGATAAAATATGGACTTATTCTAATGAAAGTTTTTCACTTAAGTGTAGAATGTTATCCCGTGGCCAAAGTTGGCGGGCTTGCGGATGTCGTAGGGGCGCTGCCCAAGTATCAGGCCAAACTTGGTTGGGAAGCAGCTGTCGTTATGCCTTGGTATGACCGCCCGTTTGTTCGGGATAACGCTTTTACGGTTGTTCACGAGGGTTCTTTTTATCAAGGATCCAAATTGTTGAACTATGCTGTTTACAAGCAGGCGGAGGATATACTGGGTTTTGAACTCTATTTAATCAAGATTCCAGGCAAACTCGATCGTCAGGAAGTGTATTGCTATGCGGATGAGGGTGAGCAATTTATGGCGTTTCAGCATGCGGTATTAAGCTGGTTTAAGGCAAAAGCTATACGGCCTGATATCGTGCATTGTCATGATCATCATGTCGGCTTAATACCTTTTTTGATGAAATATAGCCATGACTACATTCATCTCGCCGATGTAAAAACTGTGGCTACTGTACATAATGGGCAATACCAAGGTTGGACTCCGTGGAACAAGGCAGTTCTATTACCTGCTTACGATAGCTGGAAATGGGGGCTGTTGGATTGGGATGGTTTAATTAACCCACTTGCCGCGCTGATCAAATGTTGCGATGCGTATACGACAGTATCTGAAGGGTATCTGGAAGAGCTTTATGTAGAAGCAAATGGTTTGCAGCAGCTTTTTTATGATGAGCGGGATAAATCGGTCGGAATTGTCAATGGTATCGACTGGGAGATATGGGATCCTTCGACTGACTATACGCTAATCGCGAATTATGATGCCAAGCAAGCTTTTGCGGGTAAATTGAAAAATAAAGAGGCCTTGGCAACGCAATATAAAATCGATCCAAAGTTGCCATTGCTCGTTTTTATTGGTCGCTTTGCCACTGAAAAGGGTGCTGATTTACTGCCGGATATAATTTTGGAATTAACAGCCAAATATCGAGGTAGATTAGGTATATTTATACTAGGTGCCGGAGATCCTGCGATCCAGTCGCGTGTGAAATTGCTCGTTGATGCTGGCGTAGAAAATTTGGACGTGTTCTTTGGTTATGATGAAAACCTGGCACATTGGCTGTACGCGAGTGCGGACTTTCTTTTAATGCCTTCCCGGGTGGAACCTTGCGGGCTTAACCAGCTCTATGCTATGAAATATGGCACATTGCCGGTTGTGCATCGCGTGGGCGGACTAAGAGATACTGTAATTGATCTTGATAACGACGGTTATGGTGTTGGTTTTGACGGTCTGACAATACCTGTAATTACGGAAGCTATTATTCGTGCTACCACTTTTTACGCAAGCAAAAAGCAGTTTGAAGAGAATCAACGTAAAATGATGCGCTTGGATTTTTCTTGGGATAAATCTGCTGCAAAATATATAAGTCTATATAACCAAATAATGTAATTTGATATGTCACGTCACAATGTAGTAGCTATCGTCTTGGGCGGGGGAAGGGGCTCACGTCTGTATCCATTGACCGATCAGCGGTCTAAACCAGCAGTTCCCATTGCAGGGAAATATCGTTTGGTGGACATTCCCATCTCGAATTGTCTTAATTCGGGTTTCAATAAGATTTTTGTATTGACTCAGTTCAATTCTTCATCGCTCAACTCTCATATTAAAAACACCTATAACTTTAGTATTTTTAGTAAGGGGTTTGTCGATATTTTGGCTGCAGAGCAGACCAATGATGGTGACAAATGGTTTGAAGGGACAGCCGATGCCGTACGTCGCTCGTTCCGCAAGTTGGCGAGCATTGATTATGATTATATATTGATCTTATCCGGCGATCAGTTGTACCAAATGGATTTTGATGCCTTGGTAGACTTCCACGTCGAAAATGAGGGTGATCTGACGATTGCGACCATTCCTGTGAATGGAAAAGACGCGACGGGCTTTGGGATTCTGAAATCGGATGAAAAAAATCACATTACTTCTTTTATCGAAAAACCGAAGACGGAGCAATTGGTGGATTGGAATTCCGAAGTGAGCGATCATTTAAAGCGTGAAGGGAGAGAATACCTGGCGTCCATGGGGATCTATGTTTTTTCTAAGAGCGTGCTCAAGCGTATGCTCGAGGAAAATGAGGGGATGGATTTTGGTAAAGAAATTATTCCGGATGCGATCGAAACCCATAGGGTGCTGAGTTACCAATTTGAGGGCTATTGGACTGATATTGGAACAATAGGGTCTTTCTATGAAGCGAATATTGGTCTGACCGATAATATCCCAGCCTTTAACCTATTTGACAAAAATACGGTTTTCACGCGTCCGCGGATGTTACCACCATCAAAAATCTCCGGAACAACATTAATCAATTCGGTTATTTCCGATGGATGTATTATTCAGGCCGATAAGATCGACCGCTCGGTGGTTGGCGTTCGTTCGCGTATCGGGACAGGATCTGTGGTGCGAGGCACCTATATGATGGGATCCGATTATTATGAGGATCTTGTTGATATGGAGGAGGCCAAGCGGAAAAATGTTCCCGTAGTAGGTGTCGGTGAGCGGTGTTATATCGAAAATGCGATTCTCGATAAGAACTGCCGTATTGGCAATGATGTGCGTATTAACGGCGGCCCGCATCTTTTAAATGCTAACCACGCCACTTATACCATTTGTGATGGGATCGTGGTCGTCAAGAAGAATGCGGTTATTCCAAATGGTACGACGATAGGATTGACGTCCATTTAAATTTTATTGTACAAGGGAGATAATTTAGTTGTATCATTTTATGTTATACTTATACACGTCTCTTAAAAGTAATCACCCGGACACAATTTACCTCTAGTGGAAAATAATGTGACATGGTACTGTCTTTGCTGTTAAGGAACATATAATATCATAAAATAGTATGCGATTTAGACAGATAATCTCCCTTTTTTTTGTGTTGTTCACCCTGGTCAACTGCGATACGTCTTTGATGGTGCAGGGGACTGGCGTATTGCGCGATGCAGCGCGTAAATTTGAGCTTCGAAATGGCAATAGGACGTTGATTTATATTCCGATGCGGCATTTGGGCACACGGGTATACTATGATCATATTCAAAACACCGTCGATTCTCTTCAAAAATCAGGATATGTCGTTTTTTACGAAAGTATAGCCTACCAGGTAGATAGCGCTGCGCAACGTGATCTTTATGACCGCAAGTTCAGAAAGCTGACGGGCAATCGGCTCGGATTGCAGCAATGCATTGAAACACCTGGAGATACTTCAAGAGTACTCCGGGCGCCCATGTACCGTAAGCTGGGGCAGCGAATTATTAGTCAGCCCGATTATTCGTTTTTCCGCGTAGATTATGAGACAGCCGTGAATGCCGATATTCCCAAAAATAAATTGCTTGACGAGTTTGAATACCTGTATGGTACCATCAATCTGGATGCATGTGATTTTAAAACGCCATTGAATGAGCCTTATTCCTGTAAGCCCATGAAGACAGCGTTAAAAAATAAATTTGATAAAGAATTTATCATGAAAAAAAGGGAAGAGAATCTTGCGTCTTTAGTGGCTGATGCTCCGCAGCAAAAGATTTTAATCTTATTTGGAACCTCACATTTTAAAGGCTTTTTGCGTAATTTGCAGGCTCGGGATCCCAAATGGATACAGATCAAATAGTATGTTAGAAAAACTGTTCATTGTACTGCTTATACCGGTAACGATTTATGTCGTGTATTATCTGCTAAATCGTACGGCCAAAAATAGCAAAGCCATCAAACGTGTATTGAGTGACGAAGGTAAGGAAATTCTCGAAAGAGAAGTCGCCTACTACCGCAAATTGTCCACTGCTGACCGAGCGGAATTTGAAGCGCGCTGTTTAAATTTTTTGGATACCGTCAAAGTGGAAGGTGTGGGGGTAGAGATTGAACTGAAAGATTATATGATGATTGCTGCAAGTGCGATTATACCTATATTTTCCTTTAAAAAATGGACTTATCCCAACCTAACGAATATTATGGTTTACCCTTCACAGTTCAATACAGCTTATGAATTTGAAGGGCATGCCGATCGCCATATTATGGGTATGGTCGGGGAAGGCGCCATGAACGGACAGATGATTTTGTCCAAGTCGGCTTTGGAGTATGGATTTAGAAATCCAAATGATGGACAGAATACCGCCATTCACGAATTTGTTCATCTCCTCGATAAAACCGATGGTACAGTGGATGGTATTCCAACACAATTAATGGATAAAGCTTCGGTAATCCCTTTTATGAACTTAATACGAACAGAAATTGAAAATATAAAAGCCAATAAATCGGATATTGATGTGTATGGAATGACAAATCCGGCAGAGTTTTTTGCTGTTGCATCGGAATATTTCTTTGAAAATCCAGAAAAATTTAAACAGCATCATCCGGAGCTTTATGCGGCGCTTTCGGAAATTTTTGAACAAAGCTAATTATTGATAATTGAAATTTTTAGGTGTAAGAAAGGACTGTCCGATGAATTATTCATCGTTTTTAGGAGCTTCGCTAAAGTTTTGTTAACTCTATTTATTAACTATATCTGTTATGCCTAAAACTACACTTTACTCTACGATTACTCTGGTTTGCATCCTCCTCTGTAGTAATCATCAGGGGCTGGCCCAGCAGCGTTTCACTCGAGCGCCAACCTTTACGGAAATGGCCGACCCAACAAAAGATACGTTATCCGATTGGTCAAATGTTGAAGACGGATTACACGCTTCCTTTGTATCTATTGATAAACGTTATCCCAAATCCCTAAATCCCAATTTGACTGCCCAACGCGCAGCAACCGTATACGCCTGGAAAGGCGAGCAGGTGTCAGCTCAGTTTATTCTATGGACTTCAGCTGCTGCACCTCATGTAACTGTTTCTGCAGGTGATTTAAAGTCCACCACTAGTAAATCGATTCCTGGCGATGTGGTACAGACGCGCTTTGTGCGGTATGTCATGACGGACGAATTTGCGAGTGGATGTGGGTACCGTAAACCAGCGGATTTTAAGGCTTCGCTTTCTGCAGATATGTTGGATAACCTCAAAAGTTACGATCTCGAAGCAAAAAAAGTTCGTCCTGTCTGGGTTACTGTCAAAGTGCCCAATGATGTAACGGGGGGAAATTATCATACAACACTCTCGATTCATCAAAATGGTATCGTGAAAGAGCAGCTGCGGCTGACAGTTATCGTTCAAAATCATGTGCTGCCTCCCGCGTCTCAGTGGAGTTACCATCTGGATCAGTGGCAACATCCTTCGGCAGTTGCTCGCGTGAACAAGGTGAAGATGTGGAGCGATGCACATTTTGAGACTTTGAAACCGACGATGATGCAGTTGGCGGCAGCAGGGCAGAAGGTCATTACAGCTACGCTCAACAAAGATCCCTGGAATGTACAAACCTATGATCCCTACGCCGATATGATCATCTGGAAAAAGGGTAAGGATGGATCTTGGTCTTACGACTATTCGGTATTCGACCGTTGGGTCACCTTTATGATGGGTCTGGGGATCAGTAAGGAGATCAACTGTTACTCTTTATTGCCATGGAATAATGAGGTTCATTATTTTGACGAAGGAAAAAACCAATTGGTCAATGTTACAGCAAAGCCAGGAACAGCGGTATTCGAAGCATTATGGTCGTCTTTCTTAAAAGATTTCAGTAAACATCTGCGTGTGAAAGGCTGGTTGAAGATAACCAATATTGCCATGGATGAACGGAGCCGTGAGGAAATGGATGCTGCCGTCGCCTTGTTGGAGAAGGTCACTCCTGAATTTAAAATCGCGTTTGCAGATAACCACAAAAGTTACCAGCGTTATCCCAAAAGTATCGATATCAGCGTTGCTGCTGGCGATCCTTTTGATCAGCAAGATCTCATTGCCAGAAGAAAGAAGGGATATGTAACGACATTCTATGTGTGTTGTTCTGACGAATTTCCAAATCAATTTACATTCTCCGACCCCGCAGAATCTACTTATATGGCTTGGTATGCCCTGGCAGCTGGCTTCGATGGCGCGTTGCGCTGGGCTTTTAATTCATGGGTGCTAGATCCTCTGCGTGATTCCAGGTTTCGCACATGGCCAGCAGGAGATACCTATATTGTCTATCCACAGGGAAGAAGTTCGATCCGCTATGAGCGCATGCTGGAGGGAATACAAGACTACACAAAAGTGAACCTGTTAATCAAAATGTTGGAGGAATCAAATGATCAACTTAATTTAACGAAACTGAATGCAAAAATTGCAAAACTCAATACAGCGAAACGCTATGCGGACTGGAATAAAGACCTCAATGACGCAAAGAATTTTGTGAATGAACTGTCGCAAGAAATCAGACCGAGCGGCAAATAGCCAATATGGGTTATGCCCGAGGAAATTGGCAAACCATTACCCCTATAATATTGTTGTTAACATGTAGCGATTGGGTAAACAGCACAAATCGCTTGATTACATTCTAAAATTATATTATGCGTATGAAAAATGTAGCACATCAGATTGTTGACCTTTTAAAGAATGCGGGAATTAAGCGTATTTATGCCGTAACGGGCGATAGTTTAAATTTTTTCAACGAAGCGGTCCACGCCGATGGAACGATGCAATGGATACATGTAAGACATGAAGAAGCTGGAGCATTTGCCGCAACAGCAGAAGCAGATTTACATGGGATTGCCTGTTGTGCCGGTAGCAGTGGACCGGGGCATGTGCATCTGATCAATGGTGTGTATGAAGCCCACAAAACGCGTGTACCGATGCTTGTGATTGCATCAACGTGTGCTACATACGAGTTTGGAACGGATTATTTTCAAGAAACCAATCCAATCAAATTGTTTGATGATTGTTCTTGCTACAATCAAATGATCACCCGGCCTGAGCAGGTGCAGCGCATGGTTCAGAATGCGCTTCAACAAGCCATATCTAAACGTGATGTTGCTGTTATCGGGCTTCCTGGGGACGTCTCTGAAATGGAGGCGGTCGATATGAATACATCGTCGAAAGTATTTTTTACTGAGCCTCAGGTGAGACCTTCGGACATGGAAATCGGTCGTCTTGCACAGTATATCAATCAGGCCGAAAAAGTGACTTTATTTTGCGGTGTAGGTGCAAAAAAAGCACAAAAGCAGATTGTTGAATTATCGCAAAAGATCCAAGCGCCGGTTGGCTATTCTTTTAAAGCAAAGCTGGATATTCAGCGCGATAACCCTAACGAAATTGGTATGACCGGACTGTTAGGTATGGCTTCGGCTTTTCAAAGTATGCATCAATCGGATCTTATTTTACTTCTAGGGACCGACTTTCCTTATAAGGATTTTATACCTACGAATAAAACCATTATTCAGATTGACATTGAAGGTGAAAAGCTAGGACGTCGATCTATAGTAGATTATGGGCTGGTAGGAGATATCGAACATACGTTAAAAGCTGTATTGCCCTTTATAGAGGCGCGAGCCGATACGGAATTTCTAGATAAGCAGTTGGAGTCGTACGCGAAGGTGAAGGAAGATTTAATGACTTACGTAGACGATCGGGGTAGCGAATGTGCTATTCAACCTGAATTTGTTGCCCATGCAATTGATCAGAAGGCCAGTGATGATGCTGTTTTTTTGCTGGATACAGGAATGTGCTGTGTTTGGGGAGCGCGTTATATTAACCAGCGCAAGGACCGTATTATGTTGGGTTCCTTCAATCATGGTTCTATGGCAAATGCCATGCCGATGGCTATTGGAGCAGCATTGACACATCCCGAACGCCAAATTATTGCGTTTTGCGGTGATGGGGGATTGTCTATGTTACTGGGGGATCTCGCAACAATAAAGCAATATAACTTACCTATTAAAATCGTTGTTTTCAACAACCGCTCTCTGGGTATGGTCAAGTTGGAAATGCAGGTGGCAGGTTTGAAAGACCAGGAAACCAATATGGTGAACCCCGACTTTGCTCTGATTGCGCAGGCGATGGGTATCCGCGCATTTACAGTAACGCAGCCCGAAGATGTGGATAGGGTACTTAACGAAGCACTCAACATCACCGATGAGCCAGTTTTGCTGGATATTTATACCAATCCGAATGCGCTTGCCATGCCCCCAAAAATATCATTTAGCCAAATGAAAGGCATGACAGAAAGCATGGCTAAGTTGATGTTATCGGGTAATTTTGAAGAAGTATGGGATACCATTAAGTCGAATTATAAGCATTTAAAGTCGCTTTAGTTATTGCTGAGAAACTGGTCAAGAAACAGACAATGCCCTCGAAAATCAGCTTCGAGGGCATTGTCTGTTAAAGTAGAATTTGGAAGAAATATTATCTTAATATTGACGTTGAACAAACCATAGGCTTTTCAGTAACTCTTCCTTACAGCGTCTGAGTTTTTCAATTTTCGATTCTGGAGAAATTCCAACTTGCTCATTAACAATAATAGCTAAGTCTGTTTCAATCGACAATTTTGTGAGTGAATTACATCCACTATCAAATTTCTTAAAGCTTACATCTTTCATACTAATATTGGTTAAGAATTCCTGAATTTTATCACGTACAATTTACTAATAAAAATTAGCTTTACAATAAGCCTTCGATAATTTTATTGTTACTAAATTGTTTATTTTTAATAGCTTATCGGTAATATTGATAGCCTATTTATTTAATAGATAAACAATGTTTACATTTTTTTGTTTTGTGAATTTTAAAATTCTAAATGTTAGTTATTTAAAACAAAATTTATTTTGAATTGCTTTTTATAGTGTAAATAAAAAATACAATATGAGAATAATCAATTTTGGATTTATACTATTGCTGTGTAGCACTGCTTGCCACCAAGAAAAGAAAAACCAGGAGTCTTCAACGAAGCGGGATACTACTGTATATGATGCTCGACCATTGGAAGGTTCGAACCCTTCTACGGGAAAGAGTACTTATCAATATCTTAAAAATGGCGATACAATTTCATTGGCAGTCGTTATCGACGGGGAGAAGGTACATGGTGATTTAAGCTATGCCTGGAAGGAAAAAGACCGTAACACGGGACATATTGAAGGGGAATTAAAAGGCGATCTATTACTGGCTAATTATACCTTTTCTTCTGAGGGACAGGAATCTGTCCGACAGGTAGCGTTTAAACTCTCCAAGGAGCATGCGCTGGAAGGTTATGGCGCAATGGAGGAAAAAGCTGGAAAAATGTCTTTTGTTGATGTAAACAAGCTAGCATTTGATGAAAAATTCCCGCTAAGAAATGTATCTGGAGATAAATGAGATTAGCTTTGGGATAAAAATTAGTAGGCCGACTAGTAATGCTGTGATGCTGCTTATCATCACAGCAGCTGCGGCTACATCTTTACTCTTTTTTATGGTCGGGTTTTCCTCGTTACAGATAAAGTCTGCTATATTTTCCACCGCGGTGTTTAATAGCTCACAGACGAACACGAAGCCAATGGAAAATAGCACGGCAATCCATTCGTTTACACTGATGTTAAGTATAATGGAGAGAATTAAGGCGATAACAGCCGCTACGCTGTGCACCCTGAAATTGTGTTCATCCTGCCAAGCTGTCTTTATTCCGTTGAAAGCATAGCGAAAACTCTTTAATCTTGCACTAAATGAAAAGTTATCTTTTGCCATTGTTGTCATTTCTATTTGATATAAAGATAATGCTTTATGAGGGGCTAGGATGCACGATTTTTAGTGTTTTTTTACATCAAGCTAATCCTGTTATACTATTCATTTTATCTCGTGTTTTAAATCTAAGTCTACTTTGTCCTCCTTTTCTTTCGAATGCCTCCTAATTTTCATTAAATTGCTGTATGATCTATAATTTTGACAAAACAATTGTTCGTCGTGGTACCGATTCAGTCAAATGGAATCAGCAGAACTATGAAGATTTGATTCCGCTTTGGGTGGCAGATATGGATTTTCCTGCAGCAGAACCTATCGTAAATGCACTTTCAGAACGGGTTCAGCATGCCATATATGGTTATGCTTCTGTTCCTTTTGCGTTTTACAGGGCGATTATGAAATGGTCTTTTCAACGGCATAAATTTGCCCTTCTGCAGGAATGGCTGCTCCCTGTGATTGGTGTTGTACCGGCACTTTCGGCTTTAGTTAAAGCATTTACCGCTTCTGGTGACAAGATTCTGGTTCAGGAACCTGTCTATCATTGTTTTTTTTCCGCTATTGAACGTAATGGGGCGGAGGTTGTATCCAATGACTTAAAGTATCATGATGGGCAGTATAGCATCGACTTTGAGGATTTTGAATTGCAGGCAAGCGACCCGAGAGTTAAGGTATTTATCTTATGCAGCCCCCATAATCCCGCAGGACGGGTTTGGACTCGAGCGGAATTAGAACGTTTAGGAGATATCTGCTTGCGGCATCATGTTTTAGTTATTTCAGACGAAATTCATTGTGATTTGGTATTTGATGGCTATACGCATATTCCATTTGGAAGCATCAGCGCTTCCTTTTTGGCAAATTCAATTACGTGCATTGCGCCGAGCAAAACCTTTAACTTGGCAGGCTTACAGGTTGCTACGGTCGTTGCAGCAGATCCTGAGCTCAAGAAGAAGGTCCAGCTGGCTTTTCTTGCGAATGAGATTAGCAGTGTAAGCCCCTTCGCCATAACAGGTTTGATCGCCGCATATGAATCGGGCGGGGAATGGTTGGATCAGGCGTTAGATTATATTCACGCCAATTATTTGTATTTAAAAGATTTTATGACTGAGCATCTTTCGGCTTTGCATGTACTTCCTTTGGAAGGCACCTATCTTGTATGGGTAGATTGTAGTGCTCTGGGCGTTTCAAGTCGAAAATTGGGACAGTTGTTATTGGAAGAAGTGCATGTTCAGGTTAACGTAGGAGCAATGCACGGAAAAGGGAGCGACACCTTTATCCGGCTAAATATTGCCTGTTCAAGGGATGTTTTAACCAGCGGCTTATTGCGGTTAAAAACAGTTTTTTTACCGTTACTGCAAGCTGGAGAATAGTGGATAGTCACCCTGACACGAAAGTAAGCTATTCGCGCGGGTGTTGACGTCATCGTGTCGGTACGAACAAAAAATCCGCTACATTAGACGATGCAGCGGATTTTTTGAGACTTGTTTCAGTGCGTATTAAATACCCATTTCTTTCAGAATGAACTGTGCATTATCAATTTTATCGGCAACCCAAAGGACATAACGTATGTCTACGCCGATGGATCTACTATAGCTTTCGTTCCAAGCGAAATCATTGATTGTTGCGTCATAGGCACGATCAAAATTTACGCCGATCAATTCGCCATTGGCATTCATAATTGGAGATCCTGAATTTCCTCCGGTCGTATCCATATCATATAAAATATTCACAGGGACAGATCCGAGATCTTTTTGCAGGTAAGGTCCAAAATTTTTGTTGAGATAAGCTGTTTTGATTTCTTGTGGATAGTCAAACTCAGGTAAGCCCAGGTTTCCTTTTTGAATGATTCCTGCGATCGTGGTGAACGGTTTCATATAGGTTGCGTCAGCAGGAGAATAACCTTTGATGTTACCATAAGTCAAACGTAAGGTAGAGTTTGCATCCGGAATAAAGTTTTTGGCCTGAAAGATTTCCTTAACAGCGACATAATCGCCCATTAATTTGTTGAGTACTCCTTCGCGTCTTTTCTGCTCAGCCGCGTACTCGACGATATCGTTATGTAGCTTATCCTGGAAATCCAATAATTCGTCGTTAAATTTTAGAAGCGCATCGGCATTGGCCAAGACGGTATTCAGTACATATTGTTGATCGCCAAGTTTGCTATTCTGAATGATTTCAGTCGCAAACTGCTGCGCTTTTTCATTGTTGAATTGCAATTTCTGAATAGAGGCAAGTTGATTTTTGCCCTGAAAGGCAACGGCATCTTCCAACATTTTAGCGAAAATCCGCTTATCGGCCTGTTTATTATAACTTTCGTAAGTTTCGTTGAGAGCCGTTTTTAATTTTTCGATATTGAGATCGAACAATTGTTTGGCCGATTGGGGTGACCTCTCCTTGGCCAAGAAGGCTTTCAACATGTTGATATCGCGAGCGACTTTCAATAGGCTTGTGCTGTTGTAAATGTTGTTGATCCAAAGCTCCTTTAGCGCATCTTGATCACTCAGCTCGTAATAAGCGTCAATTTCAGCAAGGAGGTTTCCATATTTATTTTTTAGTTCGGGCTTACTTAGAATAAATGCCGCCAATGCTTCGTCTTCCTGTTTTTTTGTCGAGAGCAGGTTGATACCTTTTAAACCCTTGAGTTTGCCACGATAGTTCTTTAATACATTGGCATTTCGTTTTATACGAGTGGCCAAGGATAATGCAATATCAGTATTGTCTTTTCCAGCTTCTTCCATTTGTCTATTTTGGAAGTCGTATAGATTGGATACGTAAGGTAAAAGATATTCTTGTTGATATCGGATATATTGTGCTGGGCGGTGCCGGAATGTTTTTCCGGGATAGCCGAGTATAAAAGTAAAATCATTTTCCCGTACGCCATTTGGATTGATCTTAAGGTGTTTTTTGGGCTGGTAAGGAACGTTATCTTTTGAATAAGGAGCAGATTTTCCGTTTTTGTCTACGTATGCCCTCAAAAAAGAGTAATCTCCAGTGTGGCGAGGCCATACCCAGTTGTCTGTTTCTCCACCAAATTCGCCGATATTTTGACGGGGAATATAAACTAGACGAACATCCTCGATCGTTTTATAGCGAAACAACACATAACTTTTTCCGATAAACATTTCCGACACTTCGGCTTTAATGGTTGGATCCTCTTTTTCAGCTTGTTTAACCAGTTCCTGTTGTTTACGTTTGATGGTATTGATGCGTTCTACAGGATCGCTGATATTGGCCACAGCATTCAATATTTTGGCTGAAACATCTTCGTAAGAATCGGTGATTCTGATTTTTAATCCTTTAGCTTCAATCTCTTGTTCTTGGTTTTGCGCGACAAAACCATTTTTCAGGTAATTGTTTATTGCTGTACTGGCAAGCTGCACAGCCGAAAAGGCACAGTGGTGATTGGTTATAATCAGTCCACGATTGGAAACAAACGATCCTGTACATCCGCTGACTTGAACAAGGGCATCTACCAGACCGACCTGGCCAGGGTTGTAAATGTCTTTCTCACTGATCTTTAGTCCAGCTTTCTTCAACCCAGCCCTATTTAATTCACTTAATGGAAACATTCCCTCGTCCGGATTCGCCTTGGTATAAGAGCTATTTGCCACGGTTAAGAATAAAGCTAGCGCAATTGTCGTATGATTTATAAACTTCATAGGGTTTTAACTATCAACTGTTGTAAATCTCCAAATTTAAGAAAAGCATTTTGATGAAATCGATTTTTTATGCGAACAAATGTAACAATAGTGGATATATAGGGCTTTTTTGGCAAGGTATTTATTGTATAATGTACGAGCCAAATACTTATGCTGAGTTTAATTATAAAGGATTTGACTATGGTTTACGACAGGATTCGTAGTTTTGTGCTTTAAAGATAGTAAGATGACCTTAATCCAATTGGAATATATTGTAGCTGTTGATACCTACCGAAGTTTTGTTGCAGCTGCCGAAAAATGTTTTGTCACGCAGCCAACATTGAGCATGCAAATTCAAAAACTTGAAGAGTCTTTAGGAGCGAAAATCTTTGATCGCAGTCGACAGCCTGTTATTCCAACAGAAATCGGCGAGAAAATTATTCTTCAGGCTCGACTAGTCTTAACAGAAAGCCGGAAGATCAATGAAATTGTTCAAGATAAAAAAGGAGAAATTGAAGGCACGTTAAAGGTCGGTGTCATTCCAACAATTGCCCCTTATTTACTTCCAAATGTGTTGTCCACATTTATGGAGAAGTATCCGAAACTACAATTGCAGATATGGGAATATACGACAGAACGAATTGTTCATGAATTGAAAGTCGGACTTTTGGATTGTGGTGTGTTGTCAACTCCGTTAAATGACCCTGGGATATTGGAATCGCCTTTGTTTTATGAAAACTTTGTTGCTTATATTTCGACCAATAGTTCCCTATTTTCAAAGAAAATACTTAGTGGTGATGATATTGCTGACGATAAGCTTTGGTTACTTAATGAAGGCCATTGCATGCGCGGTCAAGTACTTAATATTTGTCACCACAAGCACAATCAAGATCTTACAGGAAGATTCGAGTACAATACGGGTAGTGTAGAGACGTTAAAGCGCATGGTGGATGTCAACGACGGAATTACGATATTGCCAGAATTATCGATCTGGGATTATTCTGATGAACAATTGGATCGGATCCGTTATTTCAAATCGCCAGAACCGGTACGGGAAATATCCTTGGTAACGACCCAAAATTACGTCAAAAGACATGCAATCCAGGCCTTAGAAAAAGAAATACTAGCCGTAGTGCCTGATAAATTTAAAACAAAAAAGAAGAAGGAAGTGTTGAGCTTTCAATAAGATAATATGGGAAACCTCAAAGGACGTTTTTTTAGAAAGATAGACCAAATTAACCAATGGCGGATGAAAAAAGTTTCGAACAGAAATTTTATCATTCTATTGGCATTTTTGGTGGGAATTGTTGGCGGTATCATGGCGTCTGTGCTGAAGAGGCTGACTCATTTTATTGCGGCAACTATACAAGATGATATTGATTGGAAGGTAAAGTACTCAGTCTATTTGATTTTTCCATTGATCGGGATCTTGCTTAGTGTATTTTTTGTCCGCAAGTTTTTAAAAGGGAAGAAGATGGAGCACGGTATTACACCGATCATCTATGCCATTAGTCGCAAGGGAAGCCGGTTAGACCCGAGTAATATTTATTCTCAGGTAGTCACCTCTGCCATTACCGTGGGTTTTGGTGGATCTTGTGGTTTGGAGGCTCCAGTTGCTTTGGGTGGGTCTTCTATTGGTTCTAATATAGCCCGCTTTTTTGGTTTACAGTATAAGGAAGTCACCATGTTATTGGCTTGCGGAGCCGCAGCGGGAATTTCAGGGGCGTTCAACAGCCCTTTGGCGGGAATGATTTTTGCGATTGAGATTTTACTGCCTGAATTTTCTATTCCTGTGTTTATTCCTTTATTAATTTCCTCGGCTCTGGCTTCAGTAGTGTCGCGAGTCTTGTACAATGAACCTCTATTTAGTACGTTTAATTCCGATTGGCAGGTTTCGGCGTTACTATTTTATTTGCTGCTGGCGGTACTTATTGGTCTTTATACCATTTATTTTGCGCGTGTTTCCAGAACTGTTGGAAAATGGTTTGCAAACATTAAGAATCCCTATAACAAAGTTTGGGTGAGTGGTATTTCCTTAGGTTTGATGATTTTTATATTTCCCGCATTGTACGGTGAGGGATACATTACCATACAGCAAATTCTCAACGGGCAGTTTAACTCGATTGTTAAAAATAGCTTGTTTTCGAATTATAAGGACATTGGCTTAGTGGTCTTTGGTTATACGATATTGACGTTATTTGGAAAATCCTTTGCTGCATTGTTTACATTGAATGGGGGAGGCAACGGGGGCGTTTTTGGACCAAGTTTGGTAATGGGAGGCCTGTTGGGCTTCGCGTTTTCATACGGGATAAACTTGACTGGAATTGCCGAGTTAAATGTACCAAATTTTGTGGTAGCGGGAATGGCTGGTGCTTTGAGTGGCATTATGCATGCTCCGTTAACCGGTATATTTTTGATTGCAGAGGTGACCGGAGGTTACACATTAATGGTCCCGTTGATGTTGGTATGTTCAATTTCTTATTTGATCAATCGGACCGTATTGAAACACTCCATTTATACAAAAGTATTGGCGGAATCTGGGGATCTGATTTCATATGAGGATAAGGATCGATCGGTACTAAGTATGATGCGAATAAAATATGTATTGGAAACTAATTTTGTCATCCTGCGTCCTGATGAAACACCTAAAAGTAGGCAAACGGACATTATCCATAGTAAGCGTAATATCTTTCCGGTGGTCGATTACGAGGGCAAATTTATTGGGCTTCTTTATAGCGAGTTTTTATTTTCAGCGTTATTGGGCGAAGTAGAGGGGGGAGATACGACCTTTGAAAAATTAGCTCAGAAGCCAAATGATACAGTAGGAATCAATGAAAATATGGAAATTGTAATGGCCAAAATGAATAAGGATGATACCTGGATACTTCCTGTTTTAGGGCCCGAAAACAAATATATGGGCTTCGTTTCCAAATCGAGTGTATTTAATAAGTACCGCGCATTACTGATACGTCAGGGGCATTATTTGGAATAGCTAGAACACGTCATCTTTGGTATAAGCTTTCTCGGGTAGATTTAGACCCGAGAAAGCTTAAAGAATTTCTTACCGACGCAAAGCCATGATCTTGCTGACATATTTCCCGATGATATCAAACTCGAGATTGACTGTGCTACCTACTTCCACATGTTGCAAGTTAGTATGTTCGAGTGTATATGGAATGATTGCGACTGAAAATTGATCGTCTCTTGAATCTACGACTGTCAAGCTGATACCATTTACAGTAATGGATCCCTTTTCTACGGTAATATTTTGTTTGGAGATATCGTATTGAAAGGTAAAAACATAACTACCATTTTCGTCGCGCTTGGCTATGCAACTGGCAATCTGATCAACATGCCCTTGGACGATATGTCCGTCAAATCTTCCACCAGCCAAGGTACAGCGCTCCAGGTTGATCAAGTCTCCCACTTTTAATTGTGCCAAATTTGTCTTTTGCAGCGTTTCGTCAATTGCCGTTACCTGATGAAGATCGTTGTTCAATCCCACCACGGTAAGGCATACCCCATTGTGGCTCACACTTTGGTCTATTTTAAGTTCATTGGAAATAGCGGAACTGACATAAAAATGAAGATTGCTTTTGTCCTGTTCGATATTTTCTATTTTTCCTAGCGTTTCTATAATTCCAGTAAACATGATGCTTTTTTTGATTGATTCAAAGTTACTAAATAATTAAATGAATCATCTATGTTTAGCTCCTACAAAAATGGGCAGTAAAGTTCATGAGAATAACATTAAAAAAATGTGAAAAGATTGTAGTGTACATTTTACACTTACTAATCCTTTTGTGAAGGCTATCCTAAAGCAAATTTATGGGAGTTGAAAAAAAATATAACAAAATTTTTGTTTATATCATTTGAACCATTATCTTTGTAATAGGTTTAGGTTGATTGCCTCTACAAAGAGGTATTTATAAAAGCTTAGCAGGTCGCCCGACCAATGCTAAGCTTTTTTTTAGCACCTATTTTTCATAGTTATTCCACCACATCTTGATTGTAAGTTTTTGCTTTCTTTGTTATGTCGACACTTTGTGCGGATCAGGCATAGCATGTATTCGTGAAGGTTTATTGAATAAAAGTATGGGAATATAACAAATTTACACGCTGGTTAGCTCGTGCTGATTACGTAAATTGATGATGATTACAGCGGTTAAAATAAGCAGTATGCCAAACCACTGAAATCCCGTTACGACTTCCTGCAAAACAAACATGGCAGAGAGTGTTGAAATAGGAATCTCTAGGCTTGAAATTATATTACCCATTGCTATTCCAGTTTGAGGTATGCCTTTGGTAAATAATAAAGGCGGAAGGATGGTGCCAAAGATCGCAATAAGCAGTCCCCAGGGTAATGCTTCAATTTGCATATACCGGACGATATCAATATTCCAAAATACCACGATGAGTAATAGTCCGCCGAGAACTAGGAATTGGCTGCGCACTAGACTTGGTAATTGCTTCTCTATAGAACTTGACGCATAAATCGCTAGTGCATAACTTATCCCGGCTCCGAAACCTAATAGTATTCCTTTGTAGTTAAGGGCAATATCATTTTGCAATATATTTGTAGCAAAGGCTGTTCCGAGTAGGACAATAATAACACCTATTATTTTTCCACGTGATGGGAATTTTTTTAGAAGCAATGCTTCTGCAACTAAGCTAATCCAAATAGACTGCATCAGTAGAATAATCCCAATGGATACTGGAACGTATTGAATGGATAGATAATAAAGTGTTGTTGTCAGCCCTAGAGAAATGCCCCAGATCATCAATTTAATTTTCGATGAGAATTTGATGACGCTATATTCTTCTATGTTGCGTTTTGATAAAAGATTCAATGCCAACAAAACGAGAAATCCGAACATAAATTGCAAAAAGGTCAACAAGCTGGTATGTATACCTAAATGATTGGCATATTTTACAATTGTTGCAAGAAGTCCGTAACTGCAAGCACCAGCAGCGACATAGAGTGTTGATTTATAGTCCTTCATTTTGAAAATAGTTTTGAAATAAAGCCAATTGCTGTGATAATGATTTGCTCCAGTAGGCTGTATCATGTCCTCCTTTTGATTCCATATATAAGTGCTCGATATTTTTGCTGGTCAGATGCTTATGAAATGTTCTGTTCATTTCCAGCATTTGTTGGTCTTCGGTTCCACAATCGATAATATAGTGCTGCTCATTTTGCATCATCCTATCTTCATTGCTGTAAATCCGTTCGCTGTCGTTTAGAGCTTTTAAATCTCCCAGTACTTGGTCTACCTGATAGCCTTGATATCCTTTTCCGAAGCGATCGAAATCTATGGCACCGCAGGAGCTTCCGACAATTGAAAAGGTGTGCGGATAAGCTATACCGATGTGTAGCGCTCCATAACCACCCATGCTCCAGCCGAGTATCCCTCGAGCACTTCTATACGGTAAGGTGGGGTAGTGCTGGTCGATGAAGTTGACGAGTTCGGCACCGATAAAAGAGCTGTATTGTGAATGAGGATTTATGGGGCTATCCACGTACCAGGAATTGAAATTTCCATTGGGCAGAACATAAATAGTTTGAAATGTTTTTGCTTTTTGAAGTAAGTCGGGAATATCGTCCTGCAAAGTGCGGTCTGGATTGCCACTATAACCATGAAGAATATAGACCGTTTTATATTGAACTCCATGTTGGATGTCGGGTGTAACGATAATGGTCTCGATATTTTTGTCCATCTTTTCACTATGGACTTTTGTTCTGATTACCTGTTGAGCTGTTAGCGGTAGGATAAGAGCAGAGAGTAGGAGTGTGCATATTATTTTCATGTCCTAATAATTTATCTTTATAGGACAAAATTCTAAAGTTTAAATGTAGAGAACATGTACAAATGTTGATGGAATTATGATTTTAATTCTTTACGGATTCGGCTCAGCTGTGTTGGCGTTACTCCTAGATAAGACGCTATATGGTGTTGTTTCAGTCTTTTAAAAAGCGATTGATTTTTATGAAGCTCTATATACCGCTCTTTGGCAGATTTCCATTTGAGTTCAATTTCAAGTGGTTCTTTTTTTACGACCCAATTCTTTTCGAGATAAGCAATCTGAAAAAGTGCTAGATCATGGTGGGTTGCCATAAGTTCGCGAAACACTTTAGCGGAATACTGGATCAATTGGACATCTTCGAGTGCAACGATACTGAATTTACTTGGTTTTTCTTCGATGATTGCAGCAGTAGAAGCACAAAAGCTGTTTTCCTCGAAAAATAATTTGTAGACGATATTGCCATCAGCATCCGGTCTATAATAGCCTAATAGTCCCTTGCAGACGAAGTAATAGTATTTCGCATATTCTCCAGCGCGTAGGATGAGTTCGTTTTTTTTGAACTGTTTTACATGACAGATCGTTTTCAAAACTTCCGTTGTGTCCAGGCTAAGCACCGCATAGCTATTCATTTCGAAGAGGAGTTTTTCTATCATCAGGAGCGGCTGTTAGTTTTTAATGCCTGTTAAGCCGATGGACAAAGTTAATGAAATGATCGCATGAATAACACTTTTTAGTGGATTGTATATTTCTTTATCTAAGTCGTTACGGCAGCCGATAAAAAGAGGATATTCCCTTCAAGAGCATCTGTTCATTGGTGAAATCTGTACAAGGTTTTTTTCTGCTGAGGCGAAAAACCAATTTAATACCTTCTTCAATCAAACCCTTATTTTTTTCGCGAAACTCTAGCAAATCAGTGTCCACTGATTCATCTTGGGGCAAGATTAGGCAGGTTCAAAATGGTCAAAATAAATTATGCAAAATTTTTCATCGGTTATCATATTTAGCGCGCATAACAAGATTATTAAATTCGCCTTTTAAAAAAAATCCATGGAAATAGGGGTTTTCATAAGACTCATCTAAACAGTGACCGATTGGAAGTTGGTATTGTAAAAGAATTGTTAGATTTGAGGACCGAATTGTACGTTAGATCCACGGAGTTCGAAAAAAATTAAGTGAGAAAGATTGGTAATATGACTCATGTTTTAACAAATTATCTGTTATCCATAACAGAACTGTCTGTGGAAGAAATTAGCTTTTCTGTACAGTTTTTCAAGCCGACTTACTTAAGAAAAGGTGATTTTTTTATCCGTGAGGATGAACCCTGCCGTTATATTGGATTTATCGCTAGCGGTGCTGTAAAAGCATACGCTTTAGATCGCGAAGGATCAGAAAATATAACCTGTTTTAAATTTGAAAATGAGTTTGTCACTTCTTTTTCGGAGTTTGTTGCGCAAAAAGAATCTAGAAGGAGTATTAGGGCAATCGAAGATAGTGTAATCTTTAGCATAAACTACGCCGATTACCAATATCTGCTACGCCAAGTGAATAGTTGGCATGGAGTTGTAAAATCTGTGATGGAGCGGGAGTATAGCCAAAAGGAAAGTTATCTGTTAAATTATAACAATAGGTCAGCTTTAGACAAGTATCGCTATGTGCTATTGAATGAGCCGATGCTGATCCAGCGGACTGCAACGCAGGATCTGGCATCGTATTTAGGTATTACACAGCGATCGCTTACCCGGGCGAAACAGCAAATATTCCGATTGGGTATCTTATAGGACAAATGTCCTTTAATTCTTCTGATATGCGGTGTAGGTTTGCACAAAAAACTATGTTACGTCAAATTGCTCGCGAAGTATTCCAGCTGTCACTGCTACCACGAAACAGTGTCAATTGCTATGTTATCGAAGGTGTATTGGTCGACTCCGGAATACGGAACTCCTATAGCACTATCCAGAAAGCACTTCAGGAAATCCCCATTTACCAGCATGTACTCACCCATGCTCATCCGGACCACCAAGGCTGTTCGGATCAGGTGTGCGCTGAGTTTGCGATACCCTTATTATGTCATCCCGATGAAGTTTTTAGGACCGAAACGGGCTTGGTCACTAAAGACTATCCCAATCGGCATCATTGGATAGCAAAGCTACAGCAGAAGTATTGGGCAGGTCAGGGGCATGCCGTGAGCCGTACAGTTGTTGAAAATGATACGATTGGAAACTTTAGGATAATAGAGACACCGGGACATTCTACTGGGCATATTTCTTTGTTCCGCGAACATGATGATGTACTGATCATCGGTGATGCAGCAACAAATATGAGTTTGCTTACGACAAAGTCTGGTTTGCACCTGCCGCCAAATTTATTCACTTCGGATCAACAGCTCAACATTAGATCACTCGAGAAGTTAGCAAAACTGGCCCCATCCATTATCTGTTTTGGTCATGGCCCCGTTATGAGAAATACAGATCGGAAGTTTGAGCGGTTCGTCACTGAATGCAGCAGTAAGTTTTAGTTTGTCAGGAAAAATCAATTACGAATGCCGACGAGCTTAAACAAAGAAAAGCTAATCGTAAGATTAGCTTTTCTTTTGTGATCCCGCTGGGATTCGAACCCAGGACCCATACATTAAAAGTGTATTGCTCTACCAGCTGAGCTACGGAATCTTACTTCTTATTTATGAACTACCGTTCCTTGTTTGAAGTGATACAAAGATAGGGTTAATCCCTATTTCTCGCAAGTATTTATGTGATAAAAATGCGGTCTAGCTCTTTACGGCTTCATTTTTAGTGATTTATTTTTTGTTTTAGGAGAGGAATTCCCGGTCTTCTTCCGATAATTGGGGCTTTCGTTCGTTGCTCTCTTCGTCAGATTTGTCTATATTGTCCTGTTCATACACCTCTTGTTTCTTCTTTCCGATTTTTAGGACGAATACAAATGCGATTCCGGCAATAAAAAAGGCTAATAGCAGCTTCCATAGTGCGACCTGTGTTTCTCCGAGAAAATTGAGCGGCACCGATTGTGGGTTTTTGACACAGACCACTGTGACGCTCACCGTTATGAAAATTAAAAAGATATTACGCATGTTTCTATAGACTATGTATCATTATTATAACAGCGAATATAGGGAATATCTGTTTTTAATTGATGTCGATCTTTGCACGATTTAAGCGTAGTGAACTTAAGATAACCGAAACTGAACTGAAACTCATGGCAGCGGCAGCAATCATCGGTGACAGTAGAATTACGAACGATGGATACAGCAGACCTGACACCACTGGAATACCGTGCGCGTTATAGAGAAAGGCAAAACCTAAATTTTCCTTATATTATGCAATATTTGTGACTTAGAAGCTTTGCCTTGGCCTTTTAATTCGCCACGCTAGGGAAGATATCCAACCCCGTTGAAAAAAAGACCAGCAGGTATAAACGAAAACTGGTAAACATAACATGAGCTGTACTCATCCGGACCAACTTTGAAGCATAATTTTTCCTACTGGATTGCCGGAAAGCATTTCGCCCATGGAAAGCACAAATATAGGAATAGTAAATAGTATGGAAATCCATAATTTCATACGTAGATCACGATATGTTTGATCTTCTGCCTCATCACTACCATTCGCCATAGTTACTAAGTCCATTTCGCATATGGGACAATTTCCTGGATGCTCCTGTACAATTTCGGGATGCATGGGACAGGTATATTGATGGTTCGTCTGCTCGATCGTTGTGCTACATTTTTCGCAGGACATACCGGAAAGTTTATAGTGGTGTTGCATAGCGTTATCTTTGTCGAATAAAGTTAACGGTTATTTTAGCTGGGAATTTACATTATTATCAGGATCTATTGTAAAATTTTTGCAGGTTAATAGGTATTTTTCGGTAGGCTTCCATCTTGTCAGCAGAACTATTTATCGCCTTAAGGTGGTAGATTGCGATGTCAAAAGAATTTTACTGAATTCACGCTATACTACGCATAATAGGAGGGCTTTCGTGTTGTCGTTGAGATAATCAGTATATGAGATTAAGATAGGAGCATTGCATGTGGATGTTTGATCAAGGTGCTGATGGTTGCTTCATTTTTCAGGATTTCTTCATGAAAAGGAGCAGGAATCATCAGTTTAAATGTTTTTCGAGCAGTTTTTATCATAAAAAGGGCACCGTGTACGATCTGTTTATCGTCAATGATCATAGTATGTTGCTTTGCCACCTGACTGCCTAATTTTTCCTTTTCTATAACTTGTAAAAGTTGCTGCATTGTTTTAAAATATTTAGCCAAAATTACTAAATACTTAGCATTTTTTGCTTTTTTTTCTGGACGTCGTTATTTTAAATTTGGTCCTTGCTTTCTGTTTTTATTGTTTTTTTTATAGCTAATAAACGTTTTAGCAAAAAAAAGTTTGCAAAATTAAGTGCAAACGATTGCGTATTTATGTTGCTAAAATGCTCGCTATTAAAGCGATGTGTTGGCTAAAACTTGCTTAACTTTTTTAGCTTTGTGCAACAAATATCCAATAAAACAATATTATGAGTGGTATAACTACATTAGGTCAATTTATTATTGAAAAACAGGCTGATTTTCCATATGCCAAAGGTGAGCTCTCCCGTCTCTTACGCGATATTGGGATCGCAGCAAAGATTGTAAATAGAGAGGTTAATAAGGCCGGATTAGTTGATATTTTAGGCGATGCCGGACAAGTCAATATACAAGGCGAAGGACAAAAGAAGCTGGATGTTTATGCGGATGAACAATTTATTAATGCATTGCAAAGTGGGGGAGAGTGTTGTGTGGTTGCGTCCGAGGAACATGAAAATCCAGTGTATATCCAATCTGGGATTTCCAAAAATGCGAAATATATTGTATGTATTGACCCATTGGATGGTTCAAGCAATATTGATGTAAATGTGTCTGTCGGGACAATCTTCTCTATCTACAGGAGGATATCTGACACGGGCGTTTCCTGCAATAGCAATGACATTTTACAGCACGGGACAAAGCAGGTAGCGGCTGGTTATGTGATCTATGGTAGTTCGACGATGTTAGTATACACGACAGGAAAGGGTGTAAATGGCTTCACATTGGATCCTTCGATCGGTGAGTTTTGTTTATCTCATCCAGATATGAAAATTCCTGCTTCAGGTCAGATCTACTCGATTAACGAGGGTAATTATTCTAAATTTCCGAACGGGGTAAAGCAGTATATTAAATATTGCCAAACGGAAGATCGTGCAACGCAGCGGCCATATGCTTCGCGGTATATTGGCTCAATGGTGGCGGATATTCACCGCAATCTCCTTAAGGGAGGAATCTTTCTTTATCCAACAACCTCTGCACATCCTAATGGCAAATTGAGATTGATGTATGAATGCAACCCCATTGCATTCATTATTGAGCAGGCAGGGGGCAAAGCTTCTAATGGCGCTCAGCGTATACTGGATATTGAACCTACAACTTTGCATCAACGATCAGCTGCTTTTTTGGGTAATACCGATATGGTCGAACTACTGGAAGATTTCTTAAAAAAATACATTGATTGAATCTGTAGTAATTCAATGACAGGTAAGATTCTTTAGACCATAAGAATTATTTATCTTTACACTCAGAAAATGGCTTCATTATTGCGAAGCCATTTCTTTTCATGATTTGTCGTATGTTACGTTTTTCAGTGTTTGTTTCGTTTGTTTCAGTAGTGTTTTTTTCTTGTAAAGAGAATCCTCCTACATATGGCGATGTTTTGGCGAAGGGGTTTGAAAATAAATCCTATAAAGATTTTGATACAATTGCGTATGTAAAAATCTTCCATGAAGTGTACAGTAAGGAAAAATCGAAGTTGGTTAATCCAAGCTGGATGAAGGAATTAGCTGATTCTACGGACGGCATGACTTTAATTTCGGAACATCTCTTTGATGGTAGCATTGATACATTGCTGGCGTATTTTGAACGAAGTGAGGAACATGGCATTCGTACTAGTTATTTCCATACTTCAGCCATTAAAGAAACCTTGTTTTCTCTGCGGAAGCTGAAAACTAAAGAGGTTGCGGAGGTCTACCCTTTATTAGCTAAGCTTGATTTATTGAGCACAGATGGACTGGTAGCTTATGTAAGTAGCTTAAAGTATGGTGTTGTCAACCCCAAGCGGCTCTATGGACGATATTTTGTTCCTCAAAAGCGCATGAACTATAGCAAAGTTGTGCACTTGCTGGACAGTGTGAAAATTGGAACTGTATTGACTGATATCCAACCTAAAAACCAATACTACGTTAAGTTTCAGAATCTGTTGCAAAGTGGAAATTTATCTGGTACGCAACGGAGCCAAGTGCTAATGATATTGGAAAAATTACGTTGGATGGGACAGGATTTTCCAGAAAGATATGTCTTTGTTAATATCCCTGAACAGCGTCTGCATATTATGGAAGATGGAAAGACAATCCAATTAATGAATGTATGCGTAGGTGAAACAGAAAATCCCGCCTATTCACGAAAAGGCGAGAACCATGAAACTCCTGTTATGCAGGGCATGTTGGATGCCATGCAAGTTAATCCGGTGTGGAATATTCCAAATAGTATTGTTAAAAAGGAGATATTAGCAAGCGTCCGAAATAATCCAAACTATCTGGCGTCGCGCAACATGGTTGCTTATTACAAAGGTAAACAAGTGGATCCTGCCACTGTCAACTGGAATTCCGATTCTGTCGAGAACTTTCGTTTTAAACAGAATCCAGGTTCGGATAATTCCTTGGGGAATGTGAAATTTTTATTTGAGAATCCATATTCCATTTACCTACACGACACGCCGGCAAAGCAAATGTTCGGGCAAAGTAATCGAGCCGTCAGCCACGGCTGTGTTCGTGTGGAAAAACCCGTGGATTTGGCATCTTACCTCGTCAATAATGAGAAACAGGCCGAAAAAATTGCGAAGGAAATTACCACAGATTCGATTTCGAAGTCTCGTTGGGTCACTCTTAAACGCCAGATGCCAGTTTACATCACCTATTATACGACTTGGTTGGATGATGGAGGGAACATTGTTACATATCCTGATATCTATGGTTATGATCCGCGCTTGAAAGAGGCGTTAAAGAGATATTGGGCTAACTAATAGCAATGGCTTAACACCTCGAGTTAAGCCTTTGCTATTAGTTAGTATTGGGAGTTATAGGCAAGTGCTATCCGAACAAAAGGATAATCTTTGTTCACATTGTTATGGTCTTGATAGTGACCTTCCAATCTGAAGTAGCCGGAGTAAAGGTTTACACCGAAGTTTTTCCAGATACGCATGGAAGCGCTCGTGGATGCGGTATGTAGAAAATGGTGCGACTTATTGCCACTGATGGTTACAAAATAACCACCACGATAGTCTACACCAAATTTAAAGCGATTTAATGTGCTCAATGTGGCTGAAGCGCGAACATCTGCTCCGGGACCATAATCATATGTACGGCTTTCACCAAAATGGAGATAGGGATCTGGTACAGCGGCTAATACCACAGGGCCACCGCCAAGAATGGTTGTTAGCTTGCTACGGCTGCCGATATTGAAGTTGGAAAAGACATTATAATTGATACTCTGTGATCCATAGTAAAAAGCTTCGTTGCGTAGGAAGTCGAAATGTGCAGACACTATGCCACGGTGGCGGCCTGTTAAATTAGATAGAATACGACTACCATATAGCGAGGCATATACATTGACAGCATTAACGATAGAACTATCATCTGATCCAAGTTCTAAGTTGAGGAAGAAGTCATCAAAAGGTTTCTTTTTATCTAAATCATCGTTTGTATAAATCAATTTGATACGTGCGTAGATATCATTTTTCCCTTTATTTAATACATCGTGTTCCTTGGCGTCAAAGCGCCTTAGTCCCAATTCAACTTCGGTATGAACCAAGGAACTGTCGATAACGGCACCTTTGACCTTATTGCCCCAGCGCCCATCCAGAAGCCGATTAAGCCCATTTATTGGATTGATCAGCATCGCCAGTAGCTCTTTTTTATTGCGCTGTCCTTTGGTCAAACTTGGGCGGGAAAGAATATGATGCGATAGTCTATGGGTCATTTCACCTAAAATTGTTCCACCAAAGCTTGTATTGATGATATCATTGATGGAAGGTGGCTCGGTTTCACCTGCAGTCTCCCAGATATAGCTACCGGCAACGGTGGCAGCTGTTGATTGCAGGAAACTATAATTGTTGGATCGAAACGAATTGAAATAAAACTGCCCATGATAGGGGTGTGCCATTTGGTTTGTTGCGAAAAGATTATCATCCCACGTCCACGCTGAGAGTTTTAAATGGCTGAAAAAATTTTTAAAAGAAATATGCGAAACGGGATCTTTACGGATGAAGTAATTTACGGAGGCTGGAATGGCCTGGATGGAAAACCATTCAATTCCAGCTCTTAAAAAATTTTTTTTCTGATAATCGAATATACTGTCAGTTTGTTGTGTGTTGAAGATGGGATGGTGTTCCCACAATTGCGGATTGTTATCGTGGAACACGTTATATTTATCGAAAAGTTTAAATCGAGACAGACGTTCCGAAGGTATTAGCGAGTCGCTATCGGCTAGAATTGCTGCTCTGCTGCTCCCGAGCTGAACAAGCATGAGATAGAAAAATATAATAAGACTATAATGAAAGTTAATCGCGCTTAGTTTGAAAGAGATAAACATACTGTTTTGCAATAAAATTTGTAAAGAATAACAAATATAGCATAAAAGTGTTTGTGCGATTAGTACCTTTGATGCGTTTTATCGTGGTTCAAGTAATTTAGAAATGAACAATACCTTCGACATAGTTAATATAAAATCGATCAATCTTAAGAATGAGCTGTTCGCCGGACTAACAGTTGCAATGACGATGATTCCGGAGTCGCTCTCTTTTGCTATTTTAGCGGGACTGCCACCTTTAACGGGACTTTATGCCGCATTCTTGATGGGGTTGGTTACTTCCATTCTGGGCGGTAGGCCTGGAATGGTATCCGGGGGTGCGGGAGCCACTGTGGTTGTCTTGATGGCGCTTGCAGCAAGCCATGGAATAGATTATCTCTTTGCTGCAGTTGTATTGGCTGGCATTTTTCAATTTTTGGTAGGGCTATTTAGGTGGGGAAAATTTGTGCGCTTAATTCCCCAGCCTGTGATGTATGGCTTTTTGAATGGTTTGGCCATAATCATATTTATGGCTCAAGTGGTGCAATTTAAAGTAAGCTCTGGAAGCGACGCGGTATGGATGTCGGGAACAACGTTGTACATCATGGGCGGACTGACTTTGTTGACGATGCTGATTGTAATTGGATTTCCGCGTATCACAAAGGCCATCCCCGCCTCGTTGGTTGCCATTCTGATGGTATTTGGTGTAGTGTCTCTTTTAGGTATTCCAACAAAGAAAGTCGTTGACATAGCATCCGTCAGTGGAACTTTACCGCGTTTACATGTGCCCATGGTTCCTTGGAATTGGGAAACCTTGCAGCTGATTTTTCCGTATTCATTGGTAATGGCAGGAGTCGGACTGGTGGAATCGCTGTTGACACTGAACATGGTCGATGAAATTACAGCGACAAAAGGAAATGCGAACCGTGAATCTATGGCACAGGGGATAGCGAATGCAATCAATGGATTTTTTGGCGGAATGGGGGGATGTGCCATGGTCGCGCAAACATTGGTCAATTTAAATGCTGGTGCACGTACACGGCTTTCTTCTTTTATAGGAGCAATGACCATCTTACTGATTATTTTAATAGGAGCGCCTTTTATTGAGCAGATACCAATGGCAGCGCTGGTCGGTGTGATGATGATGGTAGCGATTGGAACCTTCCAATGGGTGAGTTTACGTATTGTCAATAAATTTCCCAAATCAGATATTTTCGTGGGGATACTTGTCGCAGCGATTACAGTGATCTTGCATAATTTGGCACTTGCGGTGCTCATCGGTGTAGTCATATCTGCACTTGTATTTGCTTGGGATAATGCAAAGCGTATTCGGGCAAGAAAATATATGGATTCGGAAGGTATTATGCATTATGAAATATATGGGCCACTTTTTTTTGGTTCTACAGCTAATTTTTTGGATAAATTTGACGTTTTAAACGATCCCGAACGTGTTATATTAGATTTTAAGGAAAGCAGGGTAGTGGATATGTCTGCTGTGGATGCACTTAACAAAGTTACCGAGCGCTACGCCGCACAAGGGAAAAGAATAGAACTTTGGCACCTCAGTGAGGACTGCCGTTCTCTATTGAAAAATGCTACTGGTGTTGTGGTGGTTAATATCATGGAAGATCCAACCTATCACGTCATGCCGCGGACTTAGACTGCTGCTTTTTTTTGTAATTCAATAAATAATTCGTTTCCCTGTCGCTGTGGAATGCTATTGGAAGAATCTATTAGCTGCAAAATGTCAAACTCGGATTGGAATAGCTGCTGATATTCCTCTTGATTCCCTCCGAAAGGAGGCCCTTGCTGAGCGAATTCCCTTTTAAACAGCAATCCTATAAGGATACCGTGAGGCTTCAACAGGGTAAGCATTTGCCGTACATAGCTTGTACGTAATGATGGGTGGAGAGCACAAAAAAAGGTCTGTTCAATAATGTAGTCGTATTGGCCCTGATGCTGAAAGAAATCTTGACATATTACCTGAACATCGGGGCTGACTGCGAATTCTTCGCTGACTTTTTCAACCAAGCTTGGTGCAATATCCAATAATGTTATTTGACTGAATCCTTTATCCAGAAGAGCTTTAGCCTCATGCGCATTCCCACAACCAGGAATTAAAATACGCGCATTTTTGGCAATGGATTCTTCAGCGTAGCTAACGATTGCAGGAGAGGCATATCCAATATCCCATCCCGTTTCTTTGTTCTTGTAACGATCGTCCCAATAGTTTCCATCTAACAATGAAGAATTCATATCTTTTTCCTTATAAATGAGCAAGTTAAATAAACATTATGTCAGTATCGAAATAAATCGTTCGATAACCGCGGGTATTTGCGGATGCTGCTCTATTTACTTGCTAAATTAATATTATCTTTGCGTACCGTAAAATAGATAAAGGATAAATGATCGACTTCAAGAGATACATTGTTTTTTATTTCATACTGGTCTTACTTTTTGTATTTCCGGTTCTCTCATTCGGTCAAATCAACTCGGAACAATCTTCGGATTCGAGTGAAAGGTCGCATTTTTTTAACAAAATTAAGTATAGCGAATTGATAATTCCTGCGGGATTAATCTCGTATGGTATTGTTTCCAAAGGAAGTCCTTTTTTTAAAGGAATAGATGAGGATATCAGAAATGGGGTATCGAGAGGTAACAATCCACAGATTAAATTAGACGACTTCAGTCGTTTCGCTGGAACTGCGGGAGTTTTTGCTTTGGATGCTGTCGGGATACCTGCCAAGCATAACCTGAAACAACGCCTATTTACGGCCGCTGTCTCTAATATGATCATGACGGCTACCACGAGGATTATGAAATCTACTATACCTGTTTGGCGACCAGATGGGTCGGCAAATAATTCTTTTCCTTCAGGACATGCGGCAACCGCTTTTGTTGGTGCCGAATTGTTGTGGCAGGAATACAGAGAAGAGTCAATTTGGTACGGTATCGCAGGCTATGCTGCTGCGGCTGGAACGGGGTATCTTCGTATGTACAACGATAAGCACTGGTTCTCAGATATAGCTATGGGAGCGGGTGTAGGGATATTAAGTGCCAAAATCGCCTACTGGCTGTTACCTCTTGTGGACAATAGATTACAAAATCCAAAAAAAAGCTATGTGATATTACCAATCTATACTGGAGGACAATTTTGTCTAAATGCCAGCTTACAATTTTAAACTCCTGTTTTTTTTCATTCGGTCCTTCAGTGGCCCCATGTCCAAGTCAACTTTTGCCCTAACAATGTTTTTAAAGTGATCTGCTTGGATAACCAGTTTTCAATTTTTTACACTTTCCCTTTCCTATCTCTCACATGTAACGTTTATATGCATGTTGATTTAAAATAATCCTTTTTATTTCGTTAATAGGGTATTGTTATCTAAATTTAATACATAATCTAATAAACTTTTACTGTTTTTTACAAAAAGAAAAACGCACCAAGTAAATAAACCGAATTTGAACCTATGGGTTCTTTATTATTTTAAACCAATTTATAATTATGATGAGAAATTTTTTTTTCATGGAAAAGCGAGACCCATTAGTCTTTTGGGCCTTTGCCTGCTGTTTAACCAGCCTGGTTCTTATGGGCAAAATCTAGAATGGACCAGCGTTATTGTAGTTCAGGATCTGGTCACAGGGGTTGTTAAAGATGAGAAAGGGCAGGTATTAGCTGGCGCTACCGTGACTGTCAAAGGAACATCCGTTCAAGCATCTTCCAATCGGCAAGGTGTTTTTGCCATTCGCGCGAATCGCGGTGATGTCTTAATTTTGAATTACCAGGGATTTGTGAAGCAAGAGGTAGCCGTCTCCAGCGGCAGCATTCAAGTGACCATGGTATCGAGTGACCACGCTCTTGAAGAGGTTGTGATCATCGGTTATGGTAAGCAGCGGAAAGGGAATATTACCGGTTCGGTCGCTACCGTAAATGCGGAACAGTTAAAAAATATCCCCAGTTCAAATCTTTCCAATTCGCTTCCCGGTAGGGCCGCAGGAGTCAATGTAACGAATACTTCGGGGATGGCAGGAGCGTCGTCGAGCTTACGCATTCGCGGGAGTTTTGCCGAGCCGCTTTATGTAATTGATGGGATAGTTCGGGATAAGGCTGCTTTTGATGTGCTAGAAGCGAACGAAGTTGAACAGATGACTTTTTTAAAAGATGCAGCAACTGCAGCAGTATATGGTACACGGGCAGGTAATGGCGTTGTTGTCGTAACGACTAAAAAAGGTACAGCACAAGCACCAGTTTTTAATGTACAAAGTAATTATACCTTTAATACACCAACCCAAGAGTTGCTTGCTAATTTAACCACTGCAGTGGATGAATTGACCTATCAAAACAGAGTTGCCGAGTTCCGTGGTCTATCTATTCCAAATGGGCAAAAAGAGTTTGATTATTTTAAGGATAAAAATTACAATGTAAATGAGGTGATTTGGCGCAATCCTTTTACGCATAGGCAATCCATCTCTGTCAATGGTGGCGGCGACAAGATAACGTATTATAGTTTGTTAAGCTATCGTAAAGAAAATGGATCATATAAATCGCTTGACCATGAGAAATTTAATCTGCGAAGCAATATCTCTGCACAGATTACAGAGTATTTTAGCATGGATTTTAATATTTCAGCTAATCAAACCAATTCGAAACGCTTTTTTTGGCCATTTAGCACGTCTTCCAATGACGATGATTTTGATGTATCGGATTTCTATCGCGTTACCTTCAACTGGCCAAAGATGTATCCTTTTTATCTGAATGCAGATGGTACCCCTAGCAACACACCAACCGCTTATCCTGTACAGACCCCCATGGGAAGTTGGCAGGCTTGGAACGTTATCGATCAAGTTATCGGGGATCGATATATTGACCGTAAAGTTCGACAGGTCAATCCAATCATGACCTTAAACTTGAAGCTTGATAAGTTGGTACAAGGACTATCGACAAAAGTTGTAGGTAGTTATATTGCTGAAGATTATATGCGCAAGCGCTATATGAGTTTTCAAAAGAACTATACTTTTACATCCCTGAATCCGAATGACAACCGTTTTATACCAGCACCACCTTCGGAAGCCAACATTAATATTTTTACTTTTAGTCAGAGCCAGCCATTTATGGAATACAGCCCACAGCGCTTGTGGCAATATCAGGTGAACTGGTTTTTAAATTACAGTCGCAAGTTTGGTAAACATGCGGTTGATGGGACATTGGTTTATGAACAGTCTAAAAAAGGAGGAACTTATGTCACTTCACGGGCCGAAAACCCGATCACAGCGCTAGATCAGATGTTTATTTATCCTACTGATCGTAATTTTAGGTCGACATCTGCTAATGAAACAATTGATTCACGACGGGGTATCATTGGTCGCGCTAATTACAATTATGCAGATAAGTATATTGCTGAATTTTCTTTCCGCTATGATGGGTCACCATTGTTTCCGACGGATAAGCGGTGGGGTTTTTTTCCATCGGTTTCAGCGGCTTGGCGTGTGTCGGACGAGAATTTTTTTACGGATATAAAAAACACGATATCAGATTTGAAGTTCAGGGCATCGTATGGTACAACGGGTAATGATTTGGATGTGAATGCCGATAGGATCGGTCAATTTGGCTATTTAGAAAAGTATACGACCTCGGGTGGATATATGTTCGGTGACCGCTATTATAACGGTATAGCGTATGGAGCAACGCCAACGCAGAATCTAACCTGGACGACTTCAAAGAGCGTCAATATGGGCTTAGATTTTGGATTTGTCAATAATAAACTGACAGGTAGCCTAGATCTGTTTTCCCGTAAGGAAACCAATATTCTTGGCCGAAGATCACTGAAAGTCCCGGACAATTATGGACGTTTGCTTGCTCCAGAGAATTATGCGGCAAGAAGTTACAAAGGCGGGGAGATTTCTTTGGGCTGGAATGACAGGGTTGGTGAAGTGGCCTATGGGCTCAATGCAAATCTGGGCTATGCGAAGGACCGCTGGGATATTTTTGATGAAGAACCGTCTTATGCATTTGGACAACCGCAGAACTTTCGTTCCAGGATTGGACGGCCGGAAAATAGAATTATAGGCTTAGAAGCGCTGGGTCTAGTGAGGACGCAGGCAGAAGCCGATGAATTGAAGGCAAAGGGATTTAAAACTTACGGAAGAGATCCTTTTCCCGGAATGATCTTATATAAAGATATTCAGGGAGCGAACTACTCAAGTGGGCCAGATGGAAAAATTGATGATAATGACCTACAGTTATTATCGGACAATAATTCTCCGCGGATCAATTATGGATTTGGATTCAATGCGAGCTGGAAAGGTTTTTATGTTTCTACCTTGTTTCAAGGGGTTCTTGCCTATGATCGTATGATCAGTAATCAGGAAGGTGGCGGTATGCGCCAGCACGGTGATACCTTCCGTCCATATTATCCGATTTGGGCTTCAGATGTGTGGACACCTGACAATACTGATGCTAAATATCCCAGTCCAACAGGCTATTCCAGTTGGGCCGAGTCTGGTGCGGCGCCTTCGTCATTCTGGATAAGAAATGGAGCCTATCTACGATTGCGTGATATTAATGTGTCCTACAGATTGCCGAAAAGTATGACCGAGATGATACGCGTAAAAGATATCAATTTGTTTTTTAATGGAACAAATTTGTTTGTTTTCTCACCGATGAAAGAGTTTCATGATCCAGAGCAAAAACTGTATGATTCTTATCCAGTCATGAAAACCTTCACGTTTGGACTTGATGTTAAATTTTAAATGAAAAAAAGATGAAAAAAATATATTATCCTTTAATCGCCTTGGCATTAGGTATGTCCTCTTGCAAAAATGTATTGGACATTGAGGATCTCAACTCGCTGGATGAATCTAAAGTATGGGCTGATCCAAATCTAGTCAATGGTTATCTTGCGAATTTATATCCATTATTTGGCAATTGGAGTTCGGGTGCTGATGGGAATTCTGAACAATTGATTGGTATTTCTTTTCCATTGGATGCGGTAACAGTCAACAATAGCTCTTACAAATCATGGGATTATACGACTATCCGAAAAATCAATACAGCTATACAGAAAGTTACTGAGAGTACTTTTTTAAAAGACGATTTTAAAAAATCGGTAATTGGGCAGGCGTTGTTTATGCTCGCCTTTATGTATTTTAACATGGTGAGGATTCACGGTGGTGTTCCTTACATTATTGTTGCGCAAGATTTAAAGAACGATGATCTTAATGTTCCTCGCAATTCGACAAAAGAATGTTTTGATCTGATAATTAAAGATCTGGATCAGGCTATTTCGCTATTGCCAAAAACCATTGGAAAAGGGGCTGCTGAATATGGCAAAATTGATGGTGATTTCGCTGTAGCTTTTAAGGCAAAGGTGCTGTTATATAAAGCATCTCCCCAGTTTAATCCTTCCAATCCTTATGGAAATTCATATTGGCAGGAAGCCAATATAGCAAATAAATGGGCTTATGATCAGCTTAAAACGGATGGTTATAGTTTGACTTCAGATTATTCCAACATTGCCCTAGTTGAAAAAGGACCAGAGGTTGTATTTGCCGTGATTAATACCTATCCAAATAAGGTTGCCAGTTGGGATAATGGCGTACGGCCAGGTTCTGAAAGTAGGGGGCCAGCGGGGGCTGTTCCATCATGGGAATTTGTAAAAGCTTTTCCAATGAAGGATGGAAAGTTGTACTCAGATCTAGGTGGGAAATATTATAAGACAGAAGATCAATTTTTGCAATCCTATTGGGAAAACCGGGATCCACGTTTTGAAAAATCTATCGTATGGAATGCAAAGGTTTATGAAGTGTCAGGCAAGACTGGCAAACGGCAATACACTTCGGTAGGTATTGCTCCAGCGTTGGACGATTTTGGTGTAAACCCCAAAGCAAAGACACCTTCTTCCAATCTAGACCGGTATAGTGGATTTTTTATCTTAAAAAATTCCAAATTATCATTAAAGCAAACAGAAGTGGAAACGCAGTATGATGTGGACTTTGTTTTAATGCGCTACGCCGAAGTAATATTAAATTATGCTGAAACAGCAAATGAAACAGGAAACTTTGCAACAGCATTAGAATTGGTTACGCAAATAAGAAAAAGGGCGGGAATTGAGCCCGGTGCAGATAATAAATATGGTATAACAGCAACGACAAAGGAGCAATTGCGTGAAGCCATTTTAGCGGAGCGCAATATTGAGTTCTGTTTTGAAGGGCATCGCTTTTGGGATTTGAGAAGACTGCGTAAACTCAATATACTAAACAATACCTCCAAACATGGGGTCGAAGCTATTGCCATACATGCCAATGGAACGGAGATGAATCTGGATGATGCAAATGTATTGGCCAAAGCATATTCGCTGAAAGAAAATCAGTTCAAATACAGTGTGTTACAGGTGCCAAGCACAGGTAATAAAGTGAATTTGGTGCCAGATACCTATTATTTCTTTCCGATAGCACAATCTGTCATTGATAAGAATCCAGCTGTAAAACAGAATAAAGATTGGGGCGGGTCATTTAATCCAGCCATGGAGTAGTCAGGATAGGTTTATAGCGTAGAACATCTTCAATGGCAAAGCTGTTGAAGATGTTTATGTAAAATTCCGGTGATTCTGTTAGCATCATATTTAAAAGAGCTGTTTTTAAGAATAATAGTGCAAATTGTTAAATGCGCTTTCCATAGATTGCAATGTAGGAAGTATACTTATACTTTATATCCAGCCTTCTCTGGCAGATTTTGATCCTAGCTCAGCCAAAGACGAACTGCGTGATTTAGCAAGAATATTTGAGGATATCGGAGACGCTCTCACTTACAAACTCCATTTTTACACCGGCAATATTGACGATGTGATAATAAAACTTTCTGGGATGGAAAATACCGAGCATTTTTATACACTTCGCGCCCAAATGACGGCGGAATACTCCTCGTACTGTCACTCAAAATTGTTTTTTACCAAATGGTAAATAAGCTAAAGGATATTATTTTTTAATTTGCACAAATGGAAGAACTGATTGAATATATTCTACAATTTGGAAATCTTAATAAGCAGCAGATTGAGCTTGTGATAAGTAAGGGACAAATCCTGCAAATAAAAAAAGAGGACTATTTCTCTGAGGCGGGTAAAATTCCAAAGGAGGTTGGGTTTATAACAGAAGGTGTTATCCGTGGCTGCTATTATAATAATAAAGGCGAAGAGATTACTCGTTGTTTCATCAGCGAAAACAGCTTGGTATGTGATTATGTCAACTTCGAGGCAAATGCTTTATCTTCCGAATACTTGCAAGCGATTACAGATTGTAGTCTTATTGTATTTTCAAAGAAAAATTGGGAAGAGCTATCCCATACTATAGTGGGCTGGGACAATATTAAAAACAAAATGGTACAGCCAACTTTACACAAGCTTTTATAGATTTGCTTAAAATGTCCTCAGAACCAAGAATAGTCAACTTGAGTACTAGCGTAGGCTCTCTTTCATTGCAAAGTAATCCGGAATGGCCCGCCTATAACTATGCTAAATATGGGGTTTACGCTATATCAAAAGCAGCACTTAACATGTACACCATTCAGTTAGCCTATGAATTGCGTAATACAAATTTTAAAGTTAATGCTGTTTGTCCGGGACTTACGAAAACCGACTTTACATTCTTTAATGGCGGCGAAGTCTGCGTTGCTGCTAACAGAGTTATCAAATATGTCCTGATTGATAATGATGGCCCAACTGGTAAATTTTTTAGTGAAGAAAGTAATCCGGTGATAGTAGAAATTCCTTGGTAAGATAGTTTTCAATTAATAAATGGATTGGTTCATTTTCGATACAGTCTATCATCTATGATAGGTATAGGTTCGTCTTTCAGTCGTTGAACTTTTGTACAAAGTAAATTCGGACTTTTAAACAAAGTGATCCTAAGAAATACACTCTACTTTTGTTCCAACATAACAATTAAAATTTCTAAAAATGGAACAGAATAATTATCAGGGAGCATTACAATATCCAATCGGTTCAGGTTTTAACGCAAAATCAAATTCAATGGACTTAATAAAAGGTATTGATCTTACAGGGAAAATTGCCATTGTAACTGGCGGCAATACAGGCATTGGTTTGGAAACTGTTAAAACACTTGCTTTTGCAGGTGCAACCGTCATTGTACCTGCAAGGGATATTAAAAAAGCAAAGAAAAATCTACGGGAAATTAACAATGTAGAAATTGAAGAAATGGATTTGCTCGATCCTGCTTCCATTGATGCTTTTGCAGATAAATTTTTGGCTTCGGGAAGACCTTTGCATTTGCTTATCAATAACGCAGGCATCATGTGGGTTCCGCTACGCAGAGACGCTCGTGGTATTGAATCTCAATTAGCCGTTAATTATTTGGCACAGTTTCAATTGACTGCAAAACTCTGGACTGCACTTAAAAAAGCCAACGGTGCAAGGGTGCTTAATGTTTCATCACAAGGGCATCAATTTGCACCTTTTAATTTTGATGATCCAAATTTTGAAAATCGGGAATACGAAACGCTCGTGGGATACGGTCAATCTAAAACTGCTGTCAATTTATTTCAATCGAATTGGATAATCGTGCAAGAGAGTTTGGGGTAAGAGCTTATTCCATTCATCCAGGTTCTATTGCAGGAACAGAATTGGCAAGAGAAGCTCCTTTGGAAAAGTTTATACAGATGGGTTTTTGCGATGAACAAGGAAATATTTTATCTGAAGTTGCTTCTTCACTCAAAAGCATTCCACAGGGTGCATCTACAACAATTTGGTGTGCTACTAGTCCGCTACTAAACAACATTGGCGGTGTGTTTTGTGAAGATGCCGACATCGCTGAATTGTCGGCGGGAAAAGATGTTTCAGCTAGTGGTGTTAAACCTTATTCGCTGGATGAAACTAACGCAAGACGTTTGTGGGAATTAAGTGAAAAATTGGCGACCATCACATTTAAATGTAAGTGATGGTCCAAACGGGTGTTGGTCTGAAAACCACTACCCAATTTTTGAAACAGTCATTGAGCGTAAATGAATTAATCCCCAAATTGGATTTTGTAAATTTATATCTCACTTATTCAAAAAAAATGGAGCACGTATCAAAATATATAACACCCGAAATAAAATTGTCTTGTTACGAAGACAAGTTTTCAAGAACAGAAATAGTATTTGATCACCACATGCTTATTTGGTTCATCTCTGGTGAAACCAAAATTGTTCAATCAGACGCTACGCACATTTTTAAGACGGGGGATATATTTCTCATTCCAAGGAATAAGCCTGCAACAATTATCAATTATCCTAAGGATGGATTGCCGCATAAAACCGTTGTAATGCTGTTGACTGAAAAAATTCTTCGCGAGTTTTACAGTAGCGTAGAGGTAAAAATAAAGGTTACACCAATGTCAAGAATTCACAGTATAATTTATCCACATCAAAACTATTGGTCTGACAGGCTATCAGCAGTGGTAAAAGATTTAAGGTGATGACTTTTAATAAGTTATATTTCGTTTGATTAATTCGATTTTATGGCTTTTAATATAAGGCTTTATCAGAAAATTTCATATCCTGTATTTTCGGCAATGGCCTAATCAAGACTTTCTTTTTCCGTATTGCTAAAGGTTTTTCTGAACCTAATTTATCATCAGTTTCAGTTCTGATGCCTGTCACCAGGTCAAACTGAGTATCCGTAAATGTCGTATACTCATCAACATAAGCTTTTGTTGAATTATTGGTAAACTTGCTGACATGAATCAATTCAAAATTTCCGTTTTTATACTTGAAGCCATAGGTTATATTTCCATTTTCTATTTCACTCCGCATCTGTAAAATTCCATGTTCTATAAAAAAACTTGGAATCTGAAAACCATTGAATTTCCCTTTTTTCTCTGCAGGATATTGAGGTTCGATAATCTTAGTAGAAGATACTGCTAAAATTAATTTTCCGTCGGGCCGCGAAAGAAAGATCTGCAATTTCAGGGGCCTTGTTTCATCTATGGTATCCATCTTAACTATTATCTTGTCTTCTTTTCCATCATTATTTAAATCGCCATATTCATCCCTTACCTGATAGGTATAAGTGTCCTTAACCCTGCCTTTTTGAGCTGATAAGTACATTGGAACAGACATTAGAATAAACAAGGAGAACAGCTTTATATTTTTCATTTTATTTGATTTTTATCGTTGATTTTCAATTCTTTGAGTAGGGTGAGCAGGAATCTTTGCTGTTCTTCATCTTCTTTGAGAAAGCTTTCTTCATAGGTTCGTTTTGTTCCTTTTGGCAATTTTAAATATCTGGCCATTAGACGTTCTGTGGGTCTAAAATAAGGATAATGAGGTGCCCTACTTACGTCTGGATTTTCCATATTACTCAATCTAGCAACTATGATGAGAACTCCGATGAATAGGACGGCAACGAATGCTAAAAATCCTTTAATGAAATTTCTATTTCTCATTTGTTTACTTATGCCGCCCAATACTAATTGTTCTTATGCTAATTTACTTCATTTTTGGCAAAGTTAGATTACTTACAGCTCCTGAATCTGTGTTGCTGGAGCATCTTAATTTCTCCGATCTCAGAGACGAAACAAAAATGGGTGAAGTTTTACCGATAGTGAAGGGCGGAGTATTTCGCATAAAGCATGAAAATGATGACAATTTTTAGAGAATGGTTTTTTTTCTGAACTCAGAAATTTAAATGCTGAATATTTGGGCCAGATTAAAGAGGGAGTTCTCGAAATTGACAGGAGATTAAGCGTTTTGTTCTACGTTGATGATGACGTGAGATACGGGCGCTATCCTTATCTATTTCCGCTATAAAATGGTTGGCGTGTTCAATTCTGGACGACCATTTGCATGTATGTATTGCGGCCAAGTTGTGTTTAGTTTTGATACCGATTCTCAATCGTGTCCCAGATGTTATACAAAGCAATGGACCAAAGCTTTCAATTGAAGAAGAGTTTAGAGCTGTCAGTTTCTGTTAACGATTTTCTATCTTTTCATATACAGTGCTATTCTGCGAATACTAATAAAATTTATGCTGATAAACTTCTATAACTCCTGAGACTTATGTGTTTAATACTGTCTTTGCCATTAACGCTACTATCAAAGTAGAAATCTTGCAGCACATACAATAAGATACATTAAGCGAAGTAATTTCTCCTTCGTCACAAAAAATAAAATATTATCAGTCTGAGGGACATATGGGGAACAAAAAATTAAAAAACAAACCAAAATAACTAAAAGTATCACAATACTAAAATTATTGTAATTTATTGGTAATTAGACGCTTGTTTTATTTTGTTTTGTCTATCGTGTTTACTTGCCGATGCAGAACTTCGAGAATATATTATCCAATAAATCGTCTGTGGACACAGTTCCAGTGATCTCACCAAGGTGATATAAGGCTTGGCGAATATCCATAGCGAGAAAATCGGACGTGACCGGATTGTCTATACCATATATCACCCGTTCTAGTGAATATGCTGTTTTTTGCAGCGCTTCCACGTGGCGTATGTTGGTCACCATAACGTCATCTGTATTGAGATTTCCTAATTGTACTCGATTGATGAGTTCATCCTTTAATTCCTCGACACCGGTCTGCTCTTTTGCTGATATGTAAAGTGGATTGAGGGTACGATAGGACGCTTTTTGCTCTTCAGAAAGCAAATCGGATTTATTGATAATAGTGACAAACGGGATGTGGAAATTCTCAATTTCAGGTAGCTGAGACTGTACTTCTTCAACTCTATCTTGCGTTGGATCGAAAAGATAAATGATCAATCGTGCCTGTTTCATTTTTTCACGCGTACGCTCAACACCTTTAGCTTCGATCACATCCGCCGTCTCACGTATACCGGCAGTATCAATAAATCGAAAATTAACACCTTTAATATTAATTTCATCTTCAATAGTATCGCGTGTTGTTCCTGCAATATCAGAAACAATGGCCCGCTCTTCGTTTAAGAATGCATTCAGCAGGGTCGATTTTCCTACATTAGGTTTTCCTGCAATAACCACAGGAACACCATTTTTAAGTACATTTCCCTGTTCAAAAGATTGTATTAGTTTTTGAACAATGACCTGTATTTTATTGATTAGATTTTTTAGCTGATCTCTGTTCGCAAATTCAACATCTTCTTCAGAAAAATCAAGTTCCAATTCTATAAGTGATGCAAAGTGTATAAGATCCTCACGGAGGGATTTAAGCTGATTGGAAAATCCGCCCCGCATCTGCTGCATGGCTATTTGGTGGGAGGCAGCTGAATTGGACGCTATTAAATCAGCTACCGCTTCTGCCTGAGATAGATCCATTCCTCCATTGAGGAAGGCACGCAAGGTAAATTCTCCTGGACGAGCAGCACGTGCCCCTTTTTTAATCAGTAAGCCGACAACTCGCTCGATAATGTATTTGGAGTTATGTGTTGATATTTCCACCGAATTTTCTCTGGTATAGGAGTTGGGGGCTACAAATAAAGAAACAAGGACTTCATCTATAATTTCTTCACCATCGCGTATGGTTCCAAAATGAATCGTATGAGAAGCCTGTTGAAGCAGATTCTTTCCTTTAAATATTTCATTTGTAATTTTTATAGCATGCTGACCCGAAACGCGTATGACGGCAATGGCTCCATTTGTTCCCGAAGATGTTGCTAATGCAACAATGGTATCTTCAGTGATATATCCCGTATTTGACATGATGCAAAGATACATTAAATTGAAGTAATGGATTCTATATTGCGGGACAAATTAAATTCGGTGTGATCGGTTAAACCTTTTTTCAAACATTAAAGTCATACCCATAGAAACGCTTGTGAAAACGGGTTTAAAACACAAGCCGGAAATAGTTGATTTCTAAATTTAATTTATACTGTTATGAGAAAGATGATATACTTCGCGGTTGCAATTGGTGGTTTGGTCTTATTGGCACCCCAACAAGCCTCAGCTCAACACCGTGTACATGAAAGAGAATGGAAGCAGGACAAAGAGCGTAGGAAATATGAGGAGAAAAGAGATAAAGAATATAGAAAGTATTTAGAAAAACGCGAGAAAGAAGATCGTAAATATCGTAAAGAAGTCGCAAAGTCCTATCGAAAAGGATATGGTCATAGAACGCCGGCTTGGGCTAGGGCGCATCGCTATGATAATAGGCATCATGTATACTTTAGAGACTATAAAACATTTTACGATCCATATAGAGGTGGTTATGTCTATATGCGGAATGGTCGTTGGAATTTTTCAGCAAATGTACCTTCATTTATGTTGAATGTCAATCTGGGAGCAGCTAATATTCGTGTGGTCAAAGAAGTGCCGATCAGTAGGCATCCCGAAGACTTTTATAATGACTATCGTTGGGATTAATAGTAATTTATTTTTTTCAAATAAAAAGCCTCGATCTTTAGAAAGATGAGGCTTTTCTTTTATGCTTCAATTTTTTTAAATTAACCTCAAAAGATTAGAGCGACAGAATTAGCACGAGTATCTTCAATAATTTTATGTTTTACTCCTAAAAATACCGCATGCTTGGTTAACGTGTCGTTAGCTTCCTATTCGTCCATTTCCATTTGATAGAGATTGTTGAACGCCTCTTGATGGTGTTGGAGGATTACCTTCCGTTTCATCTTCAATGTCGGCGTTAATTCTCCATTTTCAATCGTGAATTCATTTGTTAAAATAATTGGTCTTTTGATCTGTTCCCAATTGCCAAAATGCTGATTGGCACGGCGGACCTCCTGATTGACTTTTCTAACAATTGCAGGGTCTGTCAGAAAATCATCTTTATCCATGCTCGCGAGTTCAGGAGCATCTGTTTTAGCCCAATCCAGCAAATGTGAATAGTTTGGTACAATAAAGGCAGAAGCAAATTTCATCCCATCACCAATAACCATAGCTTGCTCAATAAATTTAGACTCGACGAGCTTGGTTTCGATAGGTTGTGGGATGACGTACTTCCCGCCAGAAATTTTGAACATTTCCTTTTTCCGGTCAATGATTTTTAAAAACTTGTCTTCTTCCCATTTTCCGATATCTCCTGTATGCAGCCATCCATTAATAATTGTCTTATCTGTTTCGGCCTTATTCTTATAGTATCCCATCATGACATTAGGGCCTTTCACCAATATTTCTCCATCGTCGGCGAGTTTTATTTCAACAAAACGGACAGGAAGACCCACAGTACCGATGCGTATCCCTTTGATATAATGATTGACAGAGATGAGTGGGGAGGCTTCGGTCATACCATAACCCTCATAAAGAGGAATTCCTGCAGCTAAGAAAGCACGTGTTAATTTACTGTGAAGCGAAGCTGATCCAGAAGCTACCGTAAGCAATTGGCCCCCTAGGGCTTCATACCATTTGTTGAGAACAAGTTGTTTGGCCAGCTTAAGTTTGATGTTATAAGCAAGGCTTCTTTTTGCTGAATTGGGATCATAATCTTCGGCTACAGAAACTGCCCAATCGAATATTTTTTTTTTGAAACCCGTAAGATCGTGGCCTGTTTTCATTATTTTCTCGTAAACCTTTTCAAGAATACGTGGGACAACTGTCATGATATGCGGTTTTACTTCTTTCAGGTTATCGCCAATCTTCTCAAAAGATTCTGCGATGTAGATTGTAAAGCCAAGATACATATAGGTATATAAAACCATACGCTCGTAAGCATGGCAGGGGGGGAGAAAGGTAAGTCCGCGATCATAAGCTTTACAGGGGGTGATTTCTGCCGCGCCCAATACATTGGAAAAAATATTCTGATGCGAAAGCATAACTCCCTTTGGTTTGCCTGTAGTTCCCGATGTGTAAATCAAAGTCGCAAGGTCTTCGGGTTTAACCCGAGCGCGCAATGCTATCAACTTGTCGGTCGTGCAACTATCGCCTATGGCATGAAGTTCTTTCCAGCTGCGGGTATCTTCATGCTCGGCGATACAAAATATATACTTTAATGTATAAATTGAATCTGTTAAATTCATCAGCCGATCGTATAAACTTTTATTACTTACGATGCAAACTTTAATTTCTGCATCATTAAAGATATATTGATAATCTGCGTCGGTGATATTAGGATAAATGGCAACAACAACTGCCCCTATCTGTTGGATTGCAAAATCGATAAGGTGCCATTCCATGCTACTGCCGGCTATAAGACCTACTTTTTCATTGGGGCGTACGCCAAGTTCAATTAGCCCTTTGGAAAGCGCGTCTACCTGCCCAAGAAAATCTGCTGTTTTGATATAGTTCCACTTGTCGTCCACTTTGTGGGCAAACATATCGAGATCGGGGTATTTACCCATCTGCTGACGAGCAAGATCAAATAGTCTAAGTTTTTCTTCCATTTAAAATCGTATTCTTTTTAAGCTCAGGTGAGCGCCCTTCCATTATGAACTTTGTTTCAAGGAAAAAGTTTGCAAACTTAAATAATAGTTTCAAGAATTTGGAATCATTTTGTAATTAGCTCATTCCGAAAACGAGAGTGGGAGACTTTCTATATACTATGTGAGAATCGATTTGATAATAATAGAATGGATGTTGTTGATCATAAAAAAAGCTAGTCGTTATAGACTAGCTTTTCTTCTTTGTTTTTCTTTAATCAAAAGACCTAGCTCCCGACCTGTCGCGCCTGCAACAGAAGTATTTTCCTGTGCTCTACGGAAAAGGTATGGCATCACTGCTTTGACTGGTCCATACGGCATGTATTTGGCAACATTGTAACCATGTGCAGCCAGATTGAAGCTTAGATTGTCAGACATCCCCAATAACTGAGCGAAGTAAATGCGGTCTGTAGACCTGTCAATACCACGTTTGTCAATTTCTTTAGCCAAGAGCATGCTACTATCTTCATTGTGGGTACCCGCCATCAATCCAAAGTTGTCTAGATGGTCCAGTATAAATTCAATAGCAGCATTGTAGTCAATATCGGCAGCTTCTTTATTGGGTTGGATTGGATCTGGATATCCTTTTTCGGCGGCGCGAGCACGTTCAATTTCCATATATGCACCTCTAACGATTTTGGCACCCATGTTGAAGCCTCTCACTTTTGCATATTCGAAATCCGCTTTTAATGAAGCAAGTTTGTCGCTGCGGTACAATTGGTAGGTGTTATAGACAATAGGTTTTTCCATATTGTATTTTTCCATCATTTCACGAGCAATATCGTCAATTGCATCTTGAATCCAGGAATGTTCAGCATCTACCAGTACCTTTACACCGGCATCATGGCAGGCTTTACAGATACGGTCTGTACGATCAAGCATACGTTGGTATGCTGCTTGTTCACTTTCTGTCAAGGTGTCTTTGGCATTGACTTTTTCAAACAATTCAAATCGGCCTAATCCAGTGGGTTTAAATACTGAAAATGGTATGTATTTGTTTTTACTAGCTGCTACCACTGTTCGCAAAACCTCATTGCAGCAAGCGTCAAATGCACTTTCAGTTTCTTCTCCTTCAACGGAATAGTCCAATATAGTTCCTACACCATTCTCTCCCAATTCGTTAATTGCTGTTTCGCAACCTTCGATGGTCTCCCCGCCACAGAAATGCTTGAAGATTGTTTTACGGATTATCCCTTGGATGGGTAATCCGATGTTCAATGCAAAGTTGGTCATTGAAGGACCGACTTTTGTCAAGAAATTATTCGCTATTATTTTGAATAACCAATATGCTCTTTCCAAATCCTTATCGCTTTTACTTTTAAAAGCTATCTCTGTATTATCAAAGGATAATGTCTTGGGCTCAGAATTCTCAATCATAATCTTTATTTGCAATTAGGCAAATGTAGCAATTTAGTAAGCATTAAAACGATGATTATTCTTGCATTACTCGGTTAAACCACTATTTTTGTGGAATGCAAGAATTTAAAATTGAGGGCGAATATATACAGCTTATACAGTTACTTAAAGCTTTAAATTGGGTAGAGCACGGTGCTATGGCTCAGTGGGTTGTGTCTGAGGGGTATGTAAAGTATAATGGGCAAGTTGATTATCGAAAAAGGCTCAAATTGAGACCTGGAGATTTCGTTGAATTTGATGGGATGCAAATAAAATTGGTGTAATATTAAACAATATTGGTAAATAGAAAACTTAAACCTAAAATAATCGTAAAATGGAAGTCATAGAAAGTTTGGGATATCAGGTATATTTTGATGATACATTATCCTCTCTCGAGGGGTTTTTGGCTGAGCGTAATTATTCAAAGATCATCGTTTTGGTAGATACCAATACATTGGATAATTGTTTGCCTTTGTTTCAGCAGTCCCTATCCAATTTAACGAATTATGATGTGATAGAGGTAGATCCGGGAGAAGAAAATAAAAATATTGATTTTTGCATTGGTGTATGGCATAATATGCTCGATTTCGGAGCTGACAGGCATTCACTAATGATCAATCTCGGTGGCGGTGTCGTCACTGATATGGGGGGATTTGCAGCATCAACTTTCAAAAGAGGGATGGATTTTGTTCAAGTCCCGACGACTCTGCTTTCCCAGGTAGATGCCTCTGTAGGAGGCAAAACGGGTATCGATATGGGAAGTGTAAAAAATATTATAGGCACTTTTGCACAGCCCAAAGCTGTATTTATTTCGAACCAGTTCTTGAAAACGCTAGATCAGCGGCAGTTAATATCTGGCTTTGCGGAAGTGATCAAACATGGGCTAATTTTCGATCGAGGCTATTATGATCGTGTTAAGGTGCTTGATATCGATCAAATTGATAATTCAATAATTAAACATTCTGTTTCGATCAAAAATCAAGTCATTCTTGAAGATCCAAAAGAAAAAGGGCTGCGTAAAATCTTAAACTTTGGACACACTATTGGTCATGCTATTGAGGGATACTCTTTGTTGAATGACGGTTCGCCTTTGCTTCATGGAGAGGCTATTGCTGCTGGAATGATTTGTGAGGGGTATCTATCACATAAATTGAATGGGCTGCCTTTGGATGAATTAAATGATTTGATTCAAACATTCAGAAGATATTTTAAAGATTACAAATTTGATTCTTCCATTGATACAGAGTTATTGGAACTGATGCGAAATGATAAGAAGAATGTGTCCAATCAGATTGGTTTCGCACTGCTTGATCAAATTGGCAGTTGTCGATACGATATCTATGTTTCCGAGGAACATATTATCGAAAGCCTTAATTTTTACCGCGAGCTAATCGCATAATAATCCAATATACAAGTCGTGTTTCGAGAGGATCACGGCTTAATAACCAATTATATTATGAACAAAATCTTCATTTTTCTATTTCTCTTTTTGGGGATATCCGCTGCCGTTCAGGCACAACGACAAGTATTGATCTTTAGCAAGACAAAAGGGTTTAGACATGGAAGCATCGAAAAGGGAGCGCAGGTGCTTAAACAATTGCTGGATAAAGAACAGATCGAATCTGATCATTCGGAGGACGCGGCTCTTTTTACAGATCAGGGATTAAAAAAATATGATGCTATTATCTTTTTGAGTACAACCGGCGATATTCTCGACGATGCTCAACAGAAAGCATTTGTGCGCTATATCCAATCGGGAAAAGGATTCGTGGGGATTCATGCTGCGACGGATACAGAGTTTGATTGGCCGTGGTATAACGGTCTTGTAGGAGGATATTTTGCATCACATCCTGCAGTACAGAAAGCCAAAATCGATGTGTTAGATAGAAACCATCAGGCTACAAAACACCTCGATTCGGTTTGGTTGCATAAAGATGAATGGTATAACTTCAAGGATGTGAAGGATGGATTGCATGTTTTGATGAATCTGGATGAAAAAAGCTATCAAGGAGGAAAAATGGGGGATCAACATCCGATTTCTTGGACTCAAACCTATGATGGGGGTAGGGTTTTTTATACTGGACTTGGTCATACCGATGAATCCTATGATGAACCTGAATTTCAAAAACATCTAGTCGGTGGAATTCTATCTGTTTTTCCTAAAAGATAGTAAGCTATTATCGCTTATTTTTAAACTCAATAGACGGCACGCTTCTTTCTGAAGGGACATAATGGTTTGAAACGGCTTAATGAAATGCCCCAAACGAAACGATTCTTTGGGGCACTTTTATCATTCGCGGACAAACCGGAGAACAACTAATTTGGCTATTTGATTAATAGTTCAGTTTGTATTTTACACCAGCACTAAGCCAACGTCCTGGCATTGGAACAGCGGCTGCTTCGATATAACGCTTATCAAATATATTTTGAACATCTGCAAAGATATTTAAGTCATGGAATTGGTAGGCCGCTCTCATATCTGCAATAAAATAAGATTTGTAACTTATACGTTCATTAAAACGGTTGGAAGTGGTTAACATCCAATTTTTGTGGTTTATTGTAAAGTTGACGATAACTTGGTGCCTTAGGCTCTCTATGGCATATTTTGACAGTATTCCATCGGCTAATATCACGCTAGGATGGAGATAATTGTAGCTAAGGTTTGTAAAATAGCGTGTTGTAGCGCCGGGGTCATTGAAATTGTATCGTAATGATGCATTCAATCCATCGATACTGTTTTTTCCAATATTTGTTGGTTTCCAAGGAATAATTGTTCCAGTTCCGGCACTAGCATCGTCTTTTTGCCAGTCGATGAAATCGTCTATTTTACGGTGGAAATAACCTGCTTGGGCCACAATTCGATTGGATAGGTATTTGATCCCCCCTTCAATCTGATAGGCATTTTCGGAGGTAAGGTTTGGATTTCCGATGTTGGCCGTTTGATTATTGTAAAGATCGGTAAAAGAAGGGATACGTTGGCTTGATCCTGCGTTAACGATAATCTTCCAATGTTCGGTAATATCGTAACCTAAATCAAGACCTGGAAAGACCTGCCAGCCAAATCTCGAGTTATAATTGATGTAGGTTCCAGCATTGATGATCAGTTTTTCGATCGCTTCCGTTTTGAATTCTAGATAACCGCCGTAATTCTCGCGGTTATGACGGCCAATACTAGTGCTATTGATGTGTTCAAATCTACCTTCCAGCCCAATGCCGAAGGTTCCATAACACTGCGCTAATGTCGCATTTAGTTCTGCACCAAAAACATTACTATAGTGTTTGGCTCTTCCTTTTGTCGTTTCCCTTCCTAGATACCAATATTCATCTTCATTATAGCGATTGCTGAGACGTGGACTGAGAGAAAATGTCGATGTTAATTGATGCTTTGACTGCACGGAGGCGAAAGCGGTCTTAACCTGCTCATAAGCTTCCTTATCACTAGGAGCAGCATAGTAACCATTAGCACCAAATTGATTGTTGATATAGCCAATATTAGCGTTTACCATATTGCCTGTATTAGGTTGATACGTTCCGTCGTAATATAGTTTATTACTGTTCGATGCTGTGTTGTAACGTTGTCCATTGGAATCTTCGTGTCCAAAATATAATCCTTGGCTTGTTTTTTTAGTTAGAAACTGTGATCCAAGCTGAATACCTTTACCATAATACATACCTGTACTCGTCTGTTCATTATCTTTGAATGAGGATCCGCTATATATCTGGGTACTAATCTGATTCGATTTAATTTTCTTTGTTACGATATTAATGGCTCCCGTCAGCGCGTTAATGCCGAAAATTCGTGATGCTGGTCCTCGTATGATTTCGATGCGCTCAATCGCTTCAAGTGGAACCGGTAGATTCATGTTGTGGTGAGCGCTTTGTGGATCCGTAATTTTAACACCATTGAGTAAAATTGCCGTTTGTTCAAAAGAGCCGCCATCGACGCTAATGTCAGCCTGTGAACCAAATGGTCCACGTTGACGAATATCAACTCCTGGGATATTGCTGAGTAATTCGTTTATAGATCGATTAGGGAGTCGTTGTATATCTTCCTGCGTCAATAATTGTACACTCTTGCTTTGCTTTGAAAAAGGAATTTGTAAACGATTTTGATTAATGATAACTTCCCCTAACGCCGTTGTATCTGGAACCTGTGCAGTTGCAGATACAACACTTAAAGTTAGCGCAAGGTTTGTCAACGTAAATTTTCTATTCAACATGCTCTTATACATTTTACACCGCAAAAGTAGCTTAGTTGACAATAATACAAATAGTCCGGTATGAATAATGTAGGTAGTCCAAGTGTATGGTTCGTTTCTACATCCACTCTTCGCGGCCAATCCGCTTTCTCCCGATGATATCGATTTGATCCTGTTTGCTATGGATTTTTATTTTTCCAATGTTGCTTAAATTTGGTTGGCCAGATTCAAGCCAAGCAGAATACCAATAGGAAGAGACGCGTAAGATCGTTTTCCGCATCCTTCTTTCGACCATTCCTTTCATGGCATCGTGATACGCGTTGGCATAGCGATCCGAGTACGTCCATACCAATTGATTGTTTCGCTCAATAAATGTTTTTTTTTGGGAATCTTTAAATTGACGATTGAGCTTGGCTTCGATATTTAATACAGAATCGACGAGACGATTGCTTTCGCGAACAATAAGCCATGCTTCTGCTAAAGGATCTTTGATATAGTTTGCTTTTCCAACGCGAAGGTTATATTTTTCTGAAAACATTTCTGGCAAGCGGCTTTCCCAAAATGCGTGTATTCCAATTTGGTTGGTGAATTGTCCATTGTAATTTTTAGTTGTATGTAAAGGGACATGCGCATCGGCAATATAGTGCCCGAGTTCTGCAGAGTGTTTGATGATCCGATTATAATCTTTTGACTTAAAAGCTTTCACTAGCTTTTGATAGGTTAGATTAATTTGCCAGGGAACAATACCATTTTTTAACAACTGTTTTTCTTGATATTTTTCTTTCGCTTTTGACCAATGAATGGGTATGGAATCATTTTCACCCTCTTCTTCATAATCTTCTATATCTATAAAATGCCGGGGACCTTCAGTGCTATCGGTGTAGCAGCGTTTATCTGGGTCAACAGCTTTCTCGGTAATCAGATCGATATTGGCTTTATAGAATTTCGCCATCTTGGCTGGCAAGGCGAACACGGCATAATGATTAATTTTTTTATGTGCAAAAAATCCCCAAGAGGTAAAAATAGGTATGCCAATTAGCGAAAGCATAGTATACAATAGAAATTTCATGGTTTATTGAACTGGCTATTAATTAATTGTTGATATTAAATATACAAAAAGGAAAGTTAAAATGGGATTAATAGGTTTTTTTATTGATGTTAATTTATATTTTCTTAACCTAACTAAACAATAAAATAATATTGATAATCGTTAAAATTGATTAATTTGCCGATACAAAATACAGTCATTATGAAGATATTGTATGCCGTACAAGGGACAGGAAATGGACATCTTAGCCGTGCAATGGATATTGTGCCCTGTTTGAGAGAGTTAGGAGAAGTTGATGTTTTGGTTAGTGGAATTCAAGCAGATCTATCATTGCCTTTTGACGTGAAATACCGTTTTCACGGGCTGAGTTTTATCTTTGGTAAGTCTGGTGGGGTCGATTTGTGGAAGACTTTCATGAGTTCGACTATTCGTAAATTTACAAATGAAATTAAGAGCTTGCCCATTGAAAACTATGATTTGGTGATCAACGATTTTGAACCTATCTCGGCTTGGGCCTGTCATTCAAAAGATTTAGAATGCATTGGATTGAGTCATCAGATTGCTGCCTTAGATCCGTCGAGTCCCAAACCAGAAGACAGTGATATGCTGGGTAAGTTCATCATGAAAAACTATGCACCCTCCACACATTCTTACGGTTTCCATTTCAAGCGTTATGGCAAGAATATTTATCCGCCGGTTATCCGTAATGCTGTTCGTGACTTGGGCGTAACAGATGAGGGACATTATACGGTTTATCTACCTGCATACGACGATGCGCATCTTTTGAAGCACTTAATGAAGTTTCCAGATGTCAAGTGGGATGTTTTTAGTAAACATAATTCAAAGGCATTCGAAATGAAAAATGTAACGATTAGGCCCATAAATAACCAATCTTTTATAAATAGTATGGCATCTTCTTCAGGAGTTTTATGTGGAGCAGGTTTTGAAACACCGGCAGAAGCGTTATATTTGAAAAAGAAACTGTTAGTTATCCCAATGAAGAACCAATATGAACAGCATTTGAATGCCGCGTCACTGGAAGAAATGGGAGTGCCTGTAATTTCGAGCCTGAAACATAAAAATATGTTGGCGATAGAAGCCTGGCTGAACAGTAAATCTAGGGTTGAAGTTGATTACCCTAATATCACGCAGGAAATTATAAATGAAATCGTGCAGAAGCACCGTTAAACAAACATGAAGTATATTGCATTAGCTTTATTATCCTTGACAACTGTCACAGGATTTGCCCAACAAAAAAAGAAAAACACGACAGTAAAGAAGAAGGTCGTAAACAGTAAATCGAGCGTAACAAATCAATTGAGAACAAAGGCAGATTCTGTGTCGTATGCATTTGGTGCTGATATCGGAAATTCACTAAAGTCTATTGAAATCGATTATTTGAAGTCAGATGTTATTGCAAAAGCAATTGCTGACGTATTGAAAGGTAACACGTCGCTATTAGAGGAAGGTCAAGGAAGAGCTGTCATTCAGCAGGCTATTATGGACGTCCGTGCTAAAAAGGAGGCTGCCAGTCGGGCTGAAGAAGATAAATTCTTTGCGGAAAATGCAAAGGTTACCGGGATGAAATCGACAGCAGAGGGTATTCAATATCTTATTTTGACTGAGACTGATGGTGTAAAGCCTAAAAGTGACGATGAAGTCACAGTTCATTATAAAGGAACGCTATTGAGTGGGAAGCAATTTGATAGCTCATATGATCGTAAGGAGCCTTTGAAACTATCTTTGGGTCAAGTGATTAAGGGATGGCAGATTGGTATTCCATTAATGTCTAAGGGGTCGAAATATAAATTTTTTATTCCAAGCAGATTAGCTTATGGTGAACGCGCAACGGGTGAAATTCCCGCCAACAGCACGTTGGTGTTTGAGGTAGAATTGATTGATATCAGTGCAGATGGAACAACATAAATTAGGTCATACAAATTTAATGGTGTCAGAAATCGGTTTAGGCTGCATGTCTCTAAAGAGTAATCAGTCCAAACAATCCAAAGACATTATTCATAAAGCTTATGAAGAAGGAATCACTTTTTTTGATACGGCTGATCTCTACGACAAAGGTTTAAATGAGATGATTTTGGGAGAGAGTGTGCAAAGTTTTCGGAAGCATATTGTCTTAGCATCAAAAGTTGGTAATCTTTGGCGTGCCGATGGCTCTGGCTGGGACTGGAAGGCCTCAAAAGATTATATTATGAAAGCTATAGAAGGGTCGTTGTCACGGTTGAAAACGGATTATATCGACCTCTATCAGTTACATGGTGGTACCTTGGAGGATCCGATTGAGGAGATTGTTGAAGCCTTTGAGCTGTTGAAAAGCGAAGGTAAAATTCGAGCGTATGGACTTTCATCCATCCGTCCGAACGTTATTAAGACATTTTTGTCAAAATCTGATATCGCTTCCGTGATGATGCAATACAGTTTATTGGATCGAAGACCCGAAGAGGAAATTAGTGGCTTGCTGGAGAGGATGGGGGTAAGTATTGTTGTACGGGGCGCTTTAGCAAAAGGTGTTCTTATTAATAAACCCATAGCACCTTTTCTTCAGTATAGCTCGGGTGAGGTGGCACATATATTCAGAAATTTGGTAAATCTTTCCAAACGTATCGGAAAAGATAATATGATCGTTGCACTTTCATATGTGTTATCTAATTCCGCAGTTTCTACTGCGGTAGTCGGAGTGAGTACCAAATTACAGTTGGACGAATTGATCAGGGCAAAAGAGAAAATGATACATTTAAGTGACCTGGATAAACAGTTTTTATTGGAAGGTGTCCGGTCGTTGTATTATACCGAACACCGGTAGTTTTTAATCTTTATTAAAAAATAGTTTTAATATTTTCGAAAGGTCTTCTTTAGTGTCTATGGCTACAGTCTCATGTTCTGTAATTGCCGTTTGAATAGCGTAGCCGTTTTCAAGCCAGCGTAGTTGTTCCAATGCTTCTGCTTCTTCCAACATTGAAATTGGCAATTTCGTCAGCTCTTTTAATGTCTCTATCTGATAGGCATATATTCCGATATGTTTGTAAAATGTTTGGTTCTGTAGCCAGTTTTCTTTTTCCATACCTCTTAAAAATGGAATGGTTTGTCTACTGAAGTAGATGGCTTCTCCCTTGATGTTTCGAACAACTTTGGGTATATTCACGTTGAATAGTTCGTCCTCCTGTGTGATTTCTTTTACTAAAGTTGCAATCTTTGTGTGTGGATTCTTAAAACAATCTGCCAGGAGATCAATTTGTATTGGATTGATAAAGGGCTCGTCACCTTGTATATTGATGGCAATATCATAGCCATTTACTTGGGCAATGACCTCTGCGCAACGATCTGTTCCAGATTGGTGATGCCCTGCGGTCATAACGATATTACCACCAAAAGATGATACAGTCTGCGCAATCCGCTGATCGTCGGTTGCAACAACCACATCGTTTAATTTTGTTGATTTTTTGACCTGCTCGTACACGCGTTGAATCATCGTCTTACCTTCGATGTCGATCAGGGGTTTTCCAGGGAATCTGCTTGATGCATATCGAGCAGGGATAATACCTAAAAATTTCATTTGTTATTTTTTACAGTAGATGGGATTATTGCTGTTCATCAAAAAGCCTGCAAAATCATGGAATTTTACAGGCCTCTGGAGTTAGCTATTCGAACAGTCCAAATAATTCAGCTTTGATCTTTTGGATGATACCGCCAAGATCTTCTGGATTTTTTGTAAAATCTAAATTGTCCTTGTCTAGAACCATTACTTTACCTTCTTTGTAATTATTGATCCATTTATCGTATTTATCATTCAATTTGGATAAATAATCAAGACGAATCGCTGATTCATAATCGCGCCCTCTTTTTTGTATATTGTTAACCAAAGTTGGTACAGAAGCTTTAAGGTAAATCAATAGATCCGGAGGTTTGATGTAGTGAATAATGCTTTGAAAGATATTGCTATAATTTTCGAAATCGCGTGCGCTCATCAAACCCATGTCGTACAAATTTTCGGCAAAAATGTAAGCATCTTCATAAATGGTACGATCCTGTATCATATCAATACCCGTTTCTTGTAATTTTACAATATGCCTAAAGCGGCTGTTGAGGAAGAAAATCTGAAGATTGAACGCCCAGCGTTTCATATCTGAATAAAAGTCTTCGAGATAGGGATTGTTATCTACCGCCTCAAACTGAGGTTCAAACTTAAAGTGACTGGCTAATAATTCTGTTAAAGTTGTTTTTCCAGCTCCTATGTTACCTACGATAGCTATGTGCATATTATTCTAGCTTAATAAAATCTTTTAATACCAATAATCTCACGGACTTCTTTTAATGTCTTGCGCGCAGACTCACTTGCTTTTTCAGCGCCCATTTTTGCCACTTTAGCAATGTAGGCATCGTCCTTTGATATCTCCTCAATACGGGAGCGTACATCGCTGGTTGCAAGTACCATATCTTCTGCCAGTTGCTTTTTAAAGTCACCGTAACGAATTTCGCATTTGTTATAGAGTTCATCAAAATGCTGTAGCGTATCTGCGGTAGATACGACCTTCATCAAATCAAAGAGATTTTGGATAGATTCCGATTTGGGTTGGTTCATTTCAGTCGGACCCGAATCAGACACCGCGCGCATTACTTTTTTACGGATAACCGTTTCGCTATCCGATAAATAAATACAATCGGCCTCCCCATTTGATTTGCCCATTTTTCCTTGCCCTGCGAGTCCAGGTACTTTAACCAACTTGTCGGAGTAAGAGAAAGCAAAGGCTTCTTTGAAATAGTCTACGCTGTATAGACGGTTGAATCGATTGCCAAAAGTTCGTGTCATCTCCAGATGTTGTTCCTGATCTTTTCCTACGGGCACCTTTGTGCCATGGTGGATCAATATATCACAGGCCATCAGGACCGGGTAGGTCAATAAGCCTGCATTCACATTGTCTGGATTGCTTCTCACTTTATCTTTAAACGCAGTGGCACGTTCAAGCTCACCTAGATAAGCATTCATATTCATGTATAAATAGAGCTCCGCAACTTCTGGAACATCTGATTGGACGTAAATTGTCGATTTTTCAGGGTCTATTCCTGCTGCTAAATATTCAACAATAACTTGACGAACCGTACCCTGTAGTCCATGTGGAGTGGGATGGGTCGTCAGTGAATGTAAATCTGCAATAAAAAAAAAGCAATTATATTCGTTTTGCATCTTCACAAAGTTGCTCAATGCGCCGTAGTAATTTCCTAAATGTAATTTTCCGGTACTTCTGATACCGCTGACAACTGTTTCCATATTCCTGCGAATTTACGCATAAATTTCACAAAGTCGAATTAAATTCCGTTGTTGATTTCTTTTTAAATTTGCTTTATTTTTTTAGCTTCATTCCAATAAACATCCATTTCTTCTAAAGTCATTTCGTGGAGTTGCCGATTGTTTTCAAGAGCTTTTTGTTCTAAATACGTAAAACGTTCGATGAATTTTTTGTTGGTACGTTCAAGTGCATTTTCAGGGTTTATACCAATATGGCGTGCGTAATTTATCAGGGAGAATAAGAGGTCACCAAATTCGCTTTCTGCTTTTTCGCGATCTATTGGACTTGCCGTTTCAATATTAAACTCCGCTTTAAATTCAGCAAGCTCTTCTTCAACTTTTTCCCATACTTGTTCTTTATCTTCCCAGTCAAAGCCCACCCCGCGAACCTTATCTTGAATACGATAGGCCTTTACCAAAGCAGGCAACCCCTTTGGCACGCCAGCAAGTACAGATTGACTGCCTTCTTTGAGCTTAATTGTTTCCCAATTGGATTTAACTTGATCTTCTGTATCAGCTTCGGTGTCGCTGTAGATGTGGGGATGACGGATAATCAATTTATCACAGATTGCATTAAGTACATCTACGATATTGAACTGCGCTTCTTCTTCTGCGATTCGTGCGTAAAAAACTAAATGCATCAGCACATCACCAAGTTCCTTTTTGATCTCAGGATAATCGTGTTCCAAAATAGCGTCAGTCAATTCATACATTTCTTCTATTGTCAAATGCCGAAGAGTTTCCATCGTTTGTTTTTTATCCCAAGGGCATTCCGTGCGTAATGTATATAACACGTCGAGTAATCGTTGAAATGCTAATTGAGGGGTATGCTGATAAGCCGGTGCTGAAAGATTTGCCATATATCATCGTGTTTTCTAGCACAAAAATAGAAATATGATTTCGAATAAACTATTTCAAATTGCGGAAAACAAAACTCTTTTGTCAGTCGTTTTATAATAAAAATTAACGTTTAGATCGAATTTAGAACACTCAACTATGGAAAGAATGCACGGTTACTCGTCTGCCAGCGTTGCTTTGGAAAAATTAAGCAACATGGGCTATACAATTGACTATAATATTGAATTTGATGATCTATTGGCTCATGCAGATCAGTATAAAATTGACTATTTATTTCGTTATGAGGGTGCATCTGATCCTGATGATGAATCATCTGTGTATGGCATTAGCAACGAAGCGGGGCAGAAGGGCGTTTTTGTTGCTGGCAATCTGTCTTTAATAGAGGGCAAAAAGCGTGATATTCTACTCCAATTGGAACTGCAGGAGCGAGAGCGGTAATCTTATCAGAAAATAGGAGCTTTAAAACAGTTTTTTAGTTAGCAAAATTTCTCTTGTAAAGTTGAATTATAATAGGATATTTTGATAGCTATTTACTATTTGATTCTAGTGATAAAGACTAAACCTTTTTAGATTTTATACTATGATATTGTATATCGGCATTTTCGCCATTATCGTCGTGGTCTGCGTATTGATTTCTCTCATAGTGATGAAAAAGCAAAAAGAGACCGCTAGAAAGTATTAAGGTGAATCTGGAATTCACCTAGCTGCAGATGTAAGAGATGAATTGCTAAAGGATGAATTTGTAAAGTTGAGAAAACAATTGAACGGCGCTCAGATAGACGCTTTTACGCAATGTGCTTATATAGCGACAGTGGGTGATAAGGTCGCTGCAGCAGCGGCCACAGCGGCGAAAACTGTTGCATGGGCAGCTGTTGGTGTGAAGGCACGTTATAATGAACGGGATAATGTTTCTTATCTAGTGCTAATTAATAACGAATTGCATTACGTATTTTTTGACGACGGGCAGGTGAGAGACCATTTTGTGTTCGATCATCAAACCTTAATTGATGCGCACACCGCCAAGATTAGCAATTCTGAAAAAGTAACGCGTATGGGATCTGTTATTGGTTTAAAACCAAAGAAAATGCATCTTGATATTAATGGAACTGGACTAGATATTATATATTATGGTGTAGTACAGCGGATGCCACATGGCATTATCTCTCCAGGTGCGGGCATGTTTGACACACAAGCAAAATTTCAACTGATGGGGCGGTTGTTTTTAGATAGGTTTTATGAAAAATATCCGAATTTGCAGAGTCAAGATTAGATAAGTGTCATATTATTTAGTTTTATAGAAAATTGACCTACATTTTTGCTTGGTTTCAGGTTACTTTGATTAAATTGTATCGATCAAAATTTATATCATATGAAAGTTTTAGCGGATAAAGTAGCTATAGTAACCGGAGCTGGTTCGGGGATCGGACTCGCTGTTGCATTGGCCTATGGTAAAGAAGGAGCTAAGGTTGTTGTCTCGGATATCAACGAGCAAGCGGGTCAAGAAACCGTAAAACAAATTGAATCGATAGGTGGAGAGGCGGTATTTTTTAAAGCAGACACTTCATCTCCGGCTGATAATGAGTCGTTGGTTAGTTTTGCTGTCGAAAGGTTTGGTAGGCTTGATGTCGCCTGCAATAATGCTGGTATCGGCGGTGAGGCGGCTCTCACTGGGGATTATAGTTTAGATGGATGGAAAAAAGTGATTGATATTAATTTCAACGGCGTGTTTTATGGATGCAAATATCAAATTGAGGCGATGGAAAAGAACGGTGGTGGTGTGATTGTAAATATGGCGTCTATACACGGTACTGTGGCTGCCCCTTTGTCGAGTGCCTACACGGCTGCAAAACACGCAGTAGTGGGGTTGACAAAGAATATTGGCGCTGAATATGGTCAGAAAAACATTCGATGTAATGCCGTGGGACCTGGATATATTGATACACCTTTATTAGCTAAGCTGGATAAAGAACATATCGATACATTGATAAGCAAACACCCTATTGGACGTTTGGGAAAGGCGGAAGAAGTTGCCGAACTTGTTCTGTTTTTAAGTTCGGAGAAATCGTCCTTCATGACTGGTGGATATTATTTAGTCGATGGCGGTTATACTTCGATTTGATAATTTTCTAACAAAAATATATAAAATTATCGTTGCCCTCAAAAGTGAATACTTTCTGGGGGCATTTATTTATGTAGGCCAGCTAAAAATGTTTAAATAGTAAACGCTTTAGTATTCAGACTGATACTTAGTTAATACGCATTTAAATACTAGTGTATAAATCAATAAAAAGTAGAACTTAACGAAGTTAAAGTACGATATACCGAAAGTCGACATGATGATCGATATTAATGAAATAATGCTAGTTTAAAATAGTTAATTTTAATGTTATGAAAGCGAAATTGTCATATTTAACAAAAATGAGTGTGCTAGGGACGAAAAACCTAGTCAAATATTATTTGCTTACTATCGTTTCTACTATGCTTTACATTGTGATCGGCAGTTTTCAATTTATGAACAGCGATAATGCTTTTTTTTCAATTTCCAATCATACGCAGACTATTACAAAATCCCTTTGGTTGATAGGATTAATCTTGCTTCCTTTATTACTCTTTGTTTTTAGTAACAAATATGTCTTTTCAAAAATTGCAAGTCTCGTCGTTTTAGAGAGACGGGACGATCTTATTCTCCCCATAGTGGATAAAGTGTTGCTCATTTTTCAATCCAATCAGCCCGATATTATCCAAAATGCGGCTAATTATTCATTCGCAAAACTTAAATTGATCGATGAATTAAAGCGCAACAAAATCGAGAGCCCTTGGGTGAGACGCATTGTTGTTTTTGGTCTGAGCAAAGTGAAGTTTGATAGCCTGGATTTGGAGAATAATGATAGCTTTTATGAAATCGTAAGGTCTAAGTTTGTGACTGCACTTGAGACGCTGACCGAATCGAACAATAGACCATTTTGGATATCTTTTCTTGCTCAATGGCTTATTTTGTTTTTTGTATTTTTCATCAAATGAATTAGACTGTCCTTATAGAATCCCCTTTTATTAAGCTGAATGAGGACCATCGTCTTTAAGCATGTTGCTAAGATCATTTGATGCTAATTTTTTCTATCCTATTTTTTATCTATTAATAAATAATAGATATTCACCTTGTTATAGATTTTATTTTGTATTTTGACTAACCAACAACACTATGCCGCTTTAAATGGAGGTCATCATGAAAAATATTTTTTTTACTTTTTTTGCTTTATTAACTGCTTCAATTGTTTATGCTCAGATGCCTCGGGTAAAGGTGGAAGAAGGAATATTGGAGGGGGTTGTCCTACCAAGTGGGGTACAATCTTTTCGAGGAATTCCTTTTGCAAAACCGCCATTGGGTGTCCTTAGATGGAAAGAACCTCAGCCCGCTGAACATTGGTCTGGCATTCGAAAGGCCGATCATTTTGGCTATTCTCCCATGCAGAAGCCGATCTATGGGGATATGCGTTTTCGGTCGCCAGGAATAAGCGAAGACTGTCTTTATTTGAATGTCTGGCGCCCGACTTCCATTGGACCTGGTAAGCTTCCAGTTTTAGTCTATTTTTACGGTGGCGGATTCAATGCTGGCGATGGGTCAGAAAGTCGTTATGATGGTGAAAGTTTTGCAAAAGAAGGGCTGATTGTCGTTACCATCAACTATCGTCTTGGTATTTTTGGTTTTTTTGCGCATCCTGAGTTGACGGAAGAGTCGCCGACACACGCGTCTGGAAATTATGGATTGCTCGATCAGCATGCCGCTTTAGTTTGGGTTAGAAAAAATATAGCTGCATTTGGCGGGAATCCCGATGAAATTACCATTGGCGGTGAGTCTGCTGGGAGCATGTCTGTGTCGGCTCAAATGGCGAGTCCGCTGTCAAAAGGACTGTTTAGGCGCGCGATAGGCCAAAGCGGAAGTATTTTTAATCTGAGGTACGGTACGGCCTCTATTGCCGAGCAAGAGCAACAGGGGGTAGCTTTCGCTACCCGTATTAAAGCTGATGGACTTGATAAGCTTAGGGAAATTCCTGCCGCCGAACTACTTGATAAAGCGAGTGAACCAGGGGCTTTTACAGCCCGTTTGATTGTTGATGGCTATTTTCTGCCTAAATCTCCTCTAGCCATTTTTGAGGCTGGGGAGCAGTCAAGAGTTCCGCTACTGGCCGGGTGGACATCTACGGAAGTGCCATATACAGCTTATATGGGTAAATTTTATCCATCTCCCGAGAATTATGAGGAATTGGTAAGAGCTCAATATGGCGTAAATGCCGACGAAGCACTCGAGCTTTATCCCGGAAGGACTGATAAACAGGTTATTAAGTCCGCAACTGCACTAGCAAGTGATAATTTTATCGTTTATAGCACCTGGAAATGGCTTGACCTGCAAAGAAAGAGTAGCGGACAGCCAACCTTCGTTTATATATTTGGTAAGCCGCGTCCACCTATGCGGCCCATCTACAGCGATGTACAATCTGGGCTCGCTGGGGGAATCACCAAAAAATCGAATCAAGAACAGAAGGAGAAGAATCCTCCGCCTATATCGGGAGCATTTCATGCGAGTGATATCGAATATTTATTAGGAAATCTGCAGAGCAATGATGTGTTTGCCTGGTCGGAGGCTGATTACAGGGTGTCAAGACTTGGTCAGCAGTATTTTATTAATTTTATCAAAACGGGGGATCCAAACGGTAAGGGCCTTGCTATTTGGCCAAAAACAACCGCAAAAGATAAGCGTATGAATATTTTGAATCTAAATATCGATACGAAATCATCTACTGAAGAATTTCGGGATAGATATCTCTTTCTGGATAAATTTTTTGTTGATCATGAGCACACATCAAGATAGATTTATAGATCTGTTAATTTTACAGGAACAGATAAATACGTTTTTTTGATGAATAATCAGACTAGGTAAAAAACTATTTATCATCACTAGGTGTTATCATTGAAAATTTTCGTAAAAGACGTTATTGTCCATATAGTGAGGACATAATTTGTAGGAAATTATGACTCTAATTTTCTGCTGGAATAAATTTTGATGTATGAACATAAATCCTGATGTTATTATTATTGGTGGTGGTCTGGCGGGACTCACAAGTGCATTACATCTCTCTAAGAAAGGATTCAAAGTTACTTTAATTGAAAAACACGATTACCCACGTCATAAAGTCTGCGGAGAATATTTGTCGAATGAGGTCTTACCTTATTTGGAATGGCTGGAAGTCGACGTGGAAACTTTATTACCTACACATATTCGAGAGTTTAAGTTCACTACAGCAGATGGAAAGACGAATAAGATTAAATTGCCGCTCGGGGGCATTGGTGTCAGTCGCTATCTGTTGGACGATTTGTTGTATCAACAGACAAAGCGTAATGGTTGTGAGATTATCATTGCGACCGTGACGGGTATATCATTCAATAACGATACATTTGATGTTTCTTGTCAGGATTATACTTTAAATTCGAAAATTGTACTAGGAGCCTTTGGGAAACGCGCTAATATTGATCAGCTTTTATCTCGTGATTTTATGAAGAAAAAATCCCCTTGGATCGCTGTTAAAGCACATTATTACGCGGATTTTCCAAGCGACCTTATTACATTACATCATTTTAAAGGCGGATATTGTGGTATTTCTAAAGTGGAAGATAGCCAGGTAAATATGTGTTATTTGGCCGATTTAGATACCTTTAAACGATACAAAAATATCGAAGATTTTCAAAAGTATGTCTTGTCTAAAAACAGACATCTCAAGTGCTTTTTTGAACATAGTAAACTAATTTTTGATAAACCACTGACCATTAGTCAGTTTTCATTTGATAAGAAATCAGCCGTAGAAGACCATATTCTTATGATTGGTGATACGGCCGGCCTTATTCATCCATTCTGCGGCAATGGGATGGCAATGGCAATACATGGTGCTAAAATAGCTTCCGAGCTCATTATAGATTACTATCATGGACATATACACTCACGTAATCAATTGGAAAAGGCATATGTCAGCCAATGGAATAGGACCTTTAAAAAGCGTTTGTTGTTCGGACGACTTTTATCGCGTATACTACGTCACAAAGTAGGTATCGCAGTATTAATGAAAACGGTCATATTTTTTCCTAAACTCTTAAGCTTGATGATTAAAGAGACCCATGGTAATGCAAGCGAAATAAAATGGCGATAGATTTAACACAGAGAACCTCGGAAAATGAAATCATGGACGATTTTCTACTCGAAGGCGATGAACTTCGTGGCGCACTGGATCAGATCTCCAAAATCAATCGCTTTCTAGGGGGAAACAGTATCACGCTAGATGGTGTAAAAAAAATACTTTCCAATGATAATTCAAACCATCCAATAAGGATTGTCGATATCGGATGTGGTAATGGAGATATGCTTCGTATGCTAAGTGATTATGCTGATAAAAAGGGTATTCAATTTGAATTATTCGGTTTAGATGCAAATCGGTATACCATCAATCATGCTCGGTCCTTATCTAAAAATTATACTAACATAACGTATGTGTGCGCTGATATTTTTGAAGAAGATTTTGAAGACCTTAGTTTTCACATCGTTTTGTGTACGCTAACCATCCACCATTTTAACGATGAAAACATACTGAACCTGATAGCGAGACTGATCAAAATGTCAAAGTTAGGAATTATCATCAATGACCTACATAGGAGTAAAATTGCTTATCGACTTTTTCAAACAATTGCTGTTGTTTTCAGGTTAAACAGAATGACAAGAGAAGATGGACTTATCTCCATACGACGCGGATTTAAAAAGGATGAGCTTGTACAATTCGCAAAGAAATTACATTTAGAAAATTATAACGTCCAATGGAAATGGGCTTTCCGATACCAGTGGATTATTTCCAATATATGAATGTTAAGATAATACATGTTGCAAAACAACTGCCTAATTACTCCTGTGTCACAGCGGAGATACTCCCAATGTTGGATGTTTGGCTGGAAGGACAGGATTCCCGTTTTATTAAGAAGGTTAAGAAGCTGTTCGAAGGCTCGGCAGTGGAAAAGCGATATGCCATTATGAATCCGATCGATGTCTTTACTTCAACATCCTTTGAAGAAAAGAATAACGTATTCTGCCGGCAAGCAACATCTCTCGGCGAAGAGGTACTCCGCAAAGCGCTTGAGGAAGTAGAATGGGATCCACAATCTCTAGACTATATTATTACAGTGAGCTGTACGGGGATTATGATCCCTTCGCTCGATGCTTATCTCGTTAACAAGATGAAACTCCGTCAGGATATTGTGCGTTTACCTGTCACTGAGATGGGATGTGTTGCCGGCGTTTCAGGAATAATCTATGCTAAAAATTTTCTTCAGGCCAACCCGGGTAAACGTGCAGCGGTAATTTCCGTAGAAGCGCCAACAGCGACTTTTCAACTGGAAGATTTTTCGATGTCTAATATCGTCAGTGCCGCAATATTTGGAGATGGTGCGGCTTGCTGCCTGCTTTCCTCGTACGATTCCGACTGTGGGCCTGCAATCCTTGACCAAGAGATGTACCATTTTTATGATGCCGAAGATATTATGGGTTTTAAGCTAACAAACTCCGGTATGAAGATGATACTTGATGTAGAAGTTCCCAATGTGATTGCTTCCCATTTCGGAGCAGTAATACATCCATTTCTTAATAAAAATAATTTGGAAATCGACGCCATTGATTACATGATTTTTCATCCCGGCGGAAAAAAGATCGTGGCGACAATTGAACAGATTTTTGCTGAATTTGATAAAGATATTAACGATACTAAAGCAATATTGTCGGAATATGGCAATATGTCCAGTGCTACTGTATTATATGTGCTTGAACGTATCATGAAACGTAACCCTAAGGCCGGTGAATTAGGATTGATGCTGAGTTTTGGGCCAGGGTTTTCGGCACAGCGCGTTTTATTACAATGGTAACCTAAAAATTATGAACGTAGATTTGAAAGATATACTATCAAAATTGCCTTACAGAGACCCCTTTTTATTTGTCAATGAGTTGATTTATGTTGATGCAGAAGGTATTGTGGGTAACTATACTTTTAATGAAGATCTGGAGTTTTATAGAGGCCATTTTTATGAAAAAGCGATTACTCCGGGTGTTATTTTGATCGAAACAATGGCTCAGATAGGTTTAGCTTGTTTGGGGATTTTTCTGTTAAATAAAGAGTTGACGCATGGCTCGGCAATAGCACTGACGTCGACCGAAATACAATTTTTAAAACCGGTATATCCAAAGGAGAAAGTTACTGTGTTTTCAAAAAAAATATATTTTAGGTTTGGTAAATTAAAATGCGAGGTAATCATGAAAAATGAAGCTGGGCAGGAGGTTTGCAAAGGGATATTGGCAGGCATGATTACGGAAGAGCTATGAAAAGAGTAGTCATTACAGGAATTGGTGTTGTTTCCCCAAATGGAGTGGGAGTACGTGCTTTTACACAGGCTATTAGGGATGGCGTATCGGGAATTAGACATGATGAGAGATTGGAAAAATTGCAGTTTTCTTGCCAGATTGCTGGAATGCCACAGTTGTCGGAAGAGCTAAAAAAGAAATATTTCACCGAACTGGAATTAAGAGGATTTAATAGTACAGGCATATTATACGGTGTGATCGCCGGAATGGAAGCATGGACAAACGCGGGGCTCCCTATTACTTCGAATTCCGTGCCTGATTGGGATAGTGGAACTGTATTTGGTTCAGGGACTTCGGGTATCGATAAATTTCGGGAAAGCATTTATAAAATCGATGATTTGCAAACCCGCAGATTGGGGAGTACGGTTGTAGCCCAGACCATGAACAGTGGGATTAGTGCTTACTTAGGAGGAAAATTGGGTCTCGGTAATCAGGTGACAACGAATTCATCTGCCTGTGCTACGGGAACTGAAGCAATTCTGATGGGTTATGATCGGATTAGATCCGGAAGAGCAAAACGCATGCTCGCAGGGAGTACAGGAGATAGTGGGCCTTACATTTGGGGCGGTTTTGATGCACTGCGTGTCTGTAGTTCACAATATAATGCCCATCCTACGCAAGGTTCCAGACCTATGAGTGCAACAGCCGCCGGATTCGTTCCTGGTAGTGGGGCTGGAGCCTTATTGTTGGAAGATTTGGAAAGTGCGCTAGAGCGAAAAGCAACTATATATGCAGAATTATTGGGTGGCCACGTAAATTCTGGCGGACAACGCGGAACGGGAAGTATGACAGCCCCTAATGCGGATGCTGTGCGGAGATGTATTCAGGAGGCGCTAAAAAATGCAAATATCTCGGGCTTAGACATCGATGCTATAAATGGACATTTAACGGCAACTACCAAAGATGCTTTTGAAATAGAAAACTGGACCATAGCTCTGAATCGCAAGGGGAAAGATTTTCCATGGATAAACTCTCTAAAGGGAATGACTGGGCACTGTCTCAGTGCGGCGGGTAGCATAGAGAGCGTGGCGACGGTTTTGCAGTTATACCATGGATTTTTATTTGGAAACAGTAATTGCTCTAATCTACATCCGGAGATTGCTGCATTGATACATTCAACACGTATCCCTTTAAAGACTCTTGATGTCAAGACTAACATCATTGCCAAGGCAAGTTTTGGATTTGGTGATGTTAATGCTTGTCTAATATTTAAGAAATTTAATAACTAAACTGATGAATAGAGAAGAATTGATCCATGCTTTAAAGCTAATCATATCACCATACACTACAAACCAAGAAGCTTTCGGAAAGCTTAATGAAGCGACCGATTTTATGCGTGATCTGCAAATTAACTCGGCCAATTTGGTTGATATTGTCCTAGATATTGAAGAAAAGTTCGATATATTGATTGAAAATCCTGATATGGAACGTATGCTAAATGTTGGTGCTGCGGTCGATATTATCGAAAGCAAATTGAAAGACAAATGATCGGTAATGATGTGATTGACCTAGTTAAGTCCAGAAATGATAGTAATTGGAGACGTCAGGGATTTGTCTCAAAACTATTTAATACGCATGAAAGGATTTTGATTGAGAACAGCCAGAACCCCGAAATCGAAGTTTGGCTCCTATGGAGCATGAAAGAGGCTGCCTATAAAATATGGAATAGACAAACAGGAATCAGAATGTATATGCCTAAAAGACTCCGATGTTCAGTTATTGAATCGTCTCCTTGTTACGCTGTTGGTGAAGTTGCCTGTGAGGGAAATCGGTATTACACTGAGACTGTTATTTGTTCAGATTTTATACATACCGTAGCGGTTGAGGAATTAATTTATTTGGAACATATTTTAGAAATCACAAGAGATGAAATCTTTAAAGATTCATTTGGAATTCCGGGCATTAGCATAAAAGATCAAAATGTTGTCTTACCAGTGTCCGTAAGTAACCACGGACGTTTTGAACGGATAGTTACGATCAAAAAATTATAAGGCGTATTGAAAAAGACACACTCAGTTGACAACGTTGAATAGGTAAAATATTTCAAATAGAGCATATATTTAATATTGGATTATATTGTTCTAATGCCATTTTTAATTTTCGGGAATTTTGTTTATTCAACCTCTTGATTAATAGTTTCTTTCCGGTGTGTCTACATCTAGACTAAGAACACCTTATTCATTGTACTTGAATGGACTCTTCCCTTAGCATTTGTTTAAACTTGGGATTTCGTATATAGCTACTAAAGGCGTGACTCGACATTCCAGTGAAATCGGTCATAGAAAAAATGACGTAATTTTTCTTAAGGGCATTAAAACTGTCTGCTTTATATCCAAGATCAGTTGGGTTAAGTTTATTAGATAAGAATCCGAAAAACTTTTTCAACATCTTGTCAGTACCGTTTATCGTGATATGTATTTTCTTAACCTGTGGGCTCAGTTCCACAAATTTTTTTGTGTCGCTTAGTGTATCTGTATATTGAAACTCGGAGAGTCCTATTGCCGGCGCGAGCATAATGCATGTAATTCTGTTTTTGTTTTCCAGCAAAGGCTTTGCCCGCTCGATATCAACATTGTGAATATCTTTTGCCTGTGCGGAAAATGAACTGTTGAATTCCGGATTTGAAATTGCACTCATCACTACAGATGCACCCCGACTGTGTGAGATAATGTAAACATCTTTATTAGACATATTATTTAGAATTCTCCTTAAACCAAATTCACCAGCCATTTGGCTGAAAGATGCTGCTGAAAACCAGTTTTTCGCTGATCGAAAAGGCGAGGTCGATCGTAAACCATCCCAATAAAATCGAATGATTTCATCGGTTTTAGGATTTGTAACGATATGATCGGAAATATATTTATATTGTTTTATAACTGATTCTTCATCAGCATTGAAGCCATGGACTAAAATGAATACACGTTTTTTTTGTGCAATACGTTTAGACAAACGCAGCATGTTACCGCGTTCAAAAGCGAGTAATTGTTCGCGGTCACCTCTGTCGGTGGCAATTTTCATAAGCGAATAAGGATCTCGAGCAGCTTTATTGGAAGGAATGCCATAATTCTTCTTCCAATTGTCGGGGTAGAAATTACCATTTTGATCCACAAATGAGTACCATAAGTTAGGATCTACACCGGTATTGGGGGTAGCCGAATCGGGAAGATTATGGATAAGGCCACACGAAGTGAACAAGCTGATAACGATGATAATATAGAAAAAATACCTTTTGTTCATATGATTTATTTTCTACTATTCCTGAATTTAATTTTTAACTAGGATCCAATGGCTACTAGATTGGATATATTTTCACAAAAAAGCGATTTGTTGTAATATAGTCATTATTTTGGATAGCCAAAAGTAGGCTTGTATTTTTGAACGGTTAATGTTTGCTGAAATTTAGCGATACCAAGCTGCAAATCATTTCTTTGTGATTAAATAAAGTTTGTTGCGTTAGTTGGCTTTCTTCGGTTCCTGATCCATCTGTTGCAATATCTTATAATTTAGTATACGTTATGTAGATCTAACGCTGGACCCGATATAGGTGTAATTTAACTTTTTTCTTTAAGGTTTCAAATAATAGATTAAAATCGTTATTCTCGCAGCATGCATAGCGTTTCATTCATTTCTATTGGATCGTGGGAAAACTTCCTTAACTCCAGCTTTTGTTAAAATAATGGAATTGTAGCCATATGTTTTGTCTTCAACAAACTCGATCGTTCTGTCGTTGTCGTCTGCTCTGAAAAATTTTGTTTTAGACTCGGGAATGAGTTCAATATCCGCATCATTATAATAGAGTTTGCCACCAATTTTTAATATCCGTATTTTTCCATACTCACCCACATAGTTATTGTATATGGTCGTATCTATTTTGGCGCGATGATGTTTGTAGGGCATCTCTACTTCTTTACCAAAGGCAATTGCTGAAAGTCCGTAACCTATGATATGGGAGGCTGAGCCGTTATTAGAAAGGACAGTGACAAAGAGTTTGTCGTCAGTAAATCGATTAAAAGAAGTCATTGTCCCAAAGAATCCTCCGTCATGTGCAATCAAATAATGTCCGTGATTATAAAATGGATTGATGATGAATCCATAGCCCCAATTTTCGGAGTTATATGGTGTAAACATTTTTTCCTTCATCGCGGCTGATAGGATCGTTGTTCCATAAAGTGTTTGGTCCCAAATGGCTAGATCTTCCACGGTTGAATAAATACCGTCGTGACCTAGGTTGATCTCCCAGTTGATATAGGGGTTATGGATAAAACCTTGGTCATTATGATAATATACTTTTGCTTTTTTCGTCACGATGGATTCATTGTTACTAACTCCGGTGTTCTTCATCCCAGCTTTATCAAATATATTTTTCTTTAAAAAAGTAGCGTAATGCTCACCGGAGACTTTTTCAATAATCTTTGCTAACAAATAATAACCGATATTACTATAGGCGCTCTTTGCTCCCGGTGAGAATTCGAAAGGAATTTTCTTGATGGCGGCATAAGCAGAATCGCGACTTATGCTGCTTAACGCGATTTCTTTGAAACCCATAGCAAGTCCGGAGCTGTGTGACAGCAACATGTGGATGCTGATACTATCGGCTTTTGGATAATCGGGGAAAAATTTACTGAGTTTATCATATAGGGATAATCGCCCACTGTCGACGAGCTGTAAAATAGCGGCTGCGGTAAATTGTTTTGTGACCGATGCCAACTGGAATTTAGTGTCTAACGTGTTTTTTATATTCCATTCATAATCTGCCAAACCATAGGCTTTTTTTAATAAAATAGCACCTTTTTTCATGACAAGAACTGTTCCACTAAAATTATTTACATCAGCTTGTGCCTGCATATAGGCTGCAAGCTTAGCTGATGTTTTTTCTTGGGCCACAAGAAAAACTGGACAAAGCATAAGTAGGATTAAAAGCTTCATAACGTATTGTATAAATAATTATGGAGCAATGTTACTGTTTAATAACATAGTGTGATTGTATTTTTGTAAACCCGCTAAATAAAAATCCATTTTATCTGGCTCCGTTCAAGATTAGCTATTTTGGAAAAGAAAATTTTTGGTGTAAATCCTGTTAATTTTTTAAAATCTCTAATCATGTGGGACTGATCGAAATAATCCAGGTTATAAGACAGACCTATTTTGTTTCTATCTTCGAGGTGGCTTTGAATTGCAGCTCGAAATCTGATGATTTTTTTAAATTGAGAGGGTGTTTTACAGATATGTTGATCAAATTGTTTATTTATGGTTGTTCTCGATCTTCTTGTTTTTAGCGAAAACTCTGACATCGATTGATTGACGTTGCTTGTATCTAACATTTCGGTAATTATGTTTTCGAGCAACGCATTTTCAAATGGCCAAAATTTTGATATCCAATAGTGTTCTAATGCCTTGATTCGCTCGTCCTGGTCATCTATGGACAGGATGGATCTCATAGCATCTTTATAATCCAGGTGTGGGTTAAAATCGGGAAATGTTCCGCTGTTATAATCGCTTAAATCATTGGGTATAAAAGCATTTATCCCAAGAGGTTTGAAGTAAGTGGTAATTTCATTTATTTTCCCCTCGTAACACACTAAAACAGGTTCATTAAAATTGCATACAAGGTTTGTTTCTATCGAATTGGATGGAAAATGCTTCGTAATCACCTTATTTAAGCTTACCATCGTTTGGGTCTGCTCACTTATCGTCACAATGGTGTAAATACTCGGAAATGTAAAATATGCCGTCGCTTTTTCTTCGTCAGTTTTCTCAAGTATATAGAAGCATTCAATATATTTTTTTAGGAGTAAGCTCTCTGGTCTATATATTTTTATCGTCATCTCTTTTCTTCATATAAATAGGCTTTGTTCTTGCCTCATCCTTTTAAACTTGAAAGTATTTGATAATCGATTTAAATATAGACAACCTTTATGATAATTTTCACCAAGCTTTATTTCTTAAAACACTTATTTTTAGATTGAGGAAAGGATGAATCCGATAGAAATTAATTTTTATTGTACTTTAGTAGCTAATTAACCGTTTAATTAAAAAACAAAATGAACGATTTGAACCCGGAAGAGAATTACATCGCAATAAACAAACACTCGTGGAATAACAGAACGGATACGCATTTAAAATCAGATTTTTACAATCTAACAGGATTTTTAAAAGGGGAGACTTCGCTGAATTCAATTGAGTTAGCATTATTGGGTGATATCAGTGGGAAAAAAATATTACACTTACAATGTCATTTCGGACAGGATACAATTTCTTTGAGTAGACTTGGCGCTAAAGTTACTGGTGTTGACCTATCTGACAAGGCTATAGAAAGTGCGCGCGAAATTGCGAAAGATACGCATGCTGATGTGCAGTTTATCTGTTGTGATCTATATGAGCTTGAGAATCATCTTGATGAACAATTTGATCTAGTCTTTACAAGTTACGGAACGATTACTTGGTTACCTGATTTAGATAAATGGGCGAAAATAATTTCACGTTTCTTGAAACCGAAAGGGCAGTTTATTTTTGTCGAGTTTCATCCAGTTGTTTGGATGTTCGATGACAATTTTGATAAAATTGGTTATAATTATTTTAATATTGCTCCAATTGTTGAAACAGAGCAGGGAACCTATGCCGATAAAGATGCCGCTATTTCGCAGTCCTATGTCACCTGGAATCATAGTATGAGTGAGGTCGTTGGTGCTTTACTTCATAATGGGCTGAACATTCAAGACCTGAACGAATTTGACTATTCACCTTATCCTATTTTTAAAAACATGACAGAGCTAGATCCTAAAAAATTCAGAATAGCCCATTTGGGAAACAAGATTCCGATGGTCTACGCTATTGTTGCGCGTAAAAGTGAATAAATAAAATTCTGGGAACCGACCTGATACTTATTTCTTTCTCAAATAACGATTTATCATGGGGCTAAAATCTATTTTGGATGAAACCTGAATATGTTCTGCCAATACTGAGGCGGGAAATTCATCCAAAGTTTTGAATTTGATACAGCCTTTTTGAAATTTGGCCTTGGGTAATTTTAATTTTAGTTCTTCCATTAATTCGGGGTTAGTGTAGATAACCAAGGAATGGAATGAAATGTAATTCTTTGCGACTGTTAGCCCGTATTTAAATACGCCCTGTTCATTAAAGCTAATCGCATTAGGGTTTGACATGAATTTTCCAAAGCTCTCGGAAACGGTATTGTCATTTTCTGTTATCGCTTTCCGGAATTGACGGATTACCTGTTGCTCAGTGTCGGAAAGTGTATTGATATATTGATCTATTTCCATTAATTTTTTATTGTCCATAAGAGCTGTAGTTGTTCGCTAAAAATATTAAATTTTCTTTTATATCGATGTAGACCAGCATAAAAAGATTCGACGGGTTATGGCTAAGGATTGCTTAAAAGAAATTATTCAGGATTTTCTCGCGGTGGTATGATTCTGTGGCTGCCCTAATATCGTGTTGTGAACGTATTTTGTATCGATTCGGACCTATTGTTGTACTATGACACTTATAGGAAGTTCCGTTTAGATTTTATATATTGCATCTATCAATTTTAAACCAACATTTAATTTCTCAACAATATAAATCTTCAGTTATGTGCAATAGTAGTCTTGAGGATCTTTTTCTTTTGGTGAAAGAGTCGAATGAAGATGCATTTGACGAACTTTATCATCGAACTTGGGAAAAATTGTATGAAATTGCTCTCAGACGCCTGCAACATGAAAACACTGCAAAAGAAGTTATTCAGGATCTTTACATTGATTTATGGGAGAAGCGGCATCGCAAAACAATTCAAGATGTCGATCATTACCTTTGCCAAGCTGTCCGTTTTAAAGTGATTGACAGGTTTCGAAAGGAAAAGAGGTATTTTGAAGAATTAGAAACAATGGTTGAAGAGCTAAGCGATGGATCAACCGCCGATGGCAACTATATTCAAACTGAATTAGAATCTATGCTGCATAACTGGATTGCACGTATGCCACAAAAACGCAGAGAAATATTCTTGCTTCGTTACAATGAGGATAAAACTGTTAAGGAAATTGCGAAATTATTAGGTCTATCGACGAAAACTGTTCAAAATCAATTGCTTAATACAACAAATGCACTTAAGCTTCTAATCCAAAAAATTCTTTTTATGTTTTTTTAATTTTTTTTTGGGAATTATCATTAGTCACAACGACATATAAGAAAGGAACCAATATAAACCATCTTATATGTCTGAAAGGAAACGTCATGTTCGCACAGTCTTAAAAGATCTTCTCGATCGGTATATTTCGGGAGATACCAATCCTGAAGAACGACAATTTGTTGAATACCTGTACGATGCAATGGACAGGGAGGGAGAGGTGCAAAATGATATGGACCGCATCGGAGAGGAGATTAAAGAAAAGGTTCATCATCGTATTAAAAAGCGTACTTTAAGTTTTCATATACCCAAAATAGGGTATGCTGCAGCAAGCATTATGATCCTTTTTGGGATATTTATATCCTATAGGCTCATTGATAATTCAAAAACAAGCGAAAAAGTTCTTCATGTCACTAATCATAATCCGTCGTTAATAATCGGGAAAGAAAAACGGTTTGATTTGTTAGATACCTTGCCGCAAGGAGCTCATTACACGACCATCAATGATGAAAAAGTACTAGCATTAAGTACGGTTGCCAATGGGACAGATTTGGGGAAACTGCGCATAGAAAATCCTTCGAGAAATGTATTTTCTGTTTTACTGAACGATAGCACACAAGTGTGGCTTAATTACTTGGCAACGATTGAACTTGAACCTGATTTTAATAAGAATAACCGTTCTGTCCATATTACTGGGGAGGTTTATTTTGATGTTCATAAACAATATTCTGCAGGTAAAAGGATTCCGTTTTCAGTCCACTCTGCCTTGCAGACCATTGAGGTATTGGGAACAAAATTCAATGTAAATACATCGGGCAATTCCGAAGAAAATGTATTGCTTACAGAAGGGAGTATTCGTCTTACGCATAATCGCTATGGAACACAGGTACTTATTAAGCCGGGGCAGCAGGCTTTTTTGGAAAAAGATAAACCTAAAATCTTACTTATTCAATCTGAAAATATCGAAAAAGCAAATGCCTGGCGTAAAGGTTTGTTTTATTTTGATAATGAGAAGCTCGCTGAAGTTGCTCTCGAATTTGAACAATGGTACGGAATTCCAATTGTTATAGATTCAAAAATTGCAGGACTTCCCATTACAGGAATGATCAGCAGATATGAAAATATCAGCGAGGTTTTGGCGATCATTAAGATGACCAATAATATAAACTATATAGAAAGGAAAGGAACAATATATGTAACAGAAGCAAATCCATAAAAAATTAGGAATGCTGCTACATTCCTAATCGCGCCTTAACGGCTTTTGGTAATGATCAATTATTAATCAATTTTCAAATGTATAAATTACTTATGACATCCCGCAAACAAAATAAGTTTGCACGCAATTTTTTGTGCCTTTTTTTTGGCAGCCTTGTCTGGTTATTTAGCTCGGCCAAGCCAGTCTTTGATGTACAGAAAAACATAACAATCGATTTTAATAATATTCCGGTTAAGCAGGTCTTTAAAGAGTTAAATAGTAAAACCGGTTTAAAATTTATTTATTCCCCAAATGACATCGACGACTCGAAGCGTATATCCATGACATTTAGAGAGCAGCCGATAAAGACTGTTCTAGATAAGATCTTTTCAAGTTTAAAGATTTCTTACACGTTAAATGACAATACAATTATTGTGAAGCGTAGCCTTCAACAAGCCTCAATACAAGAAGGCCGCGTCATTGCGGGTCGGGTTCTTAATAAGCGACAGACGGCCCTGGCAAATGCTACTGTCGCGACAGGCCTTGGCAAGAATAGCACATCGACAGATGACCAAGGTCAGTTTACACTCAAGCTAGACCCGCAGGACAGTTATTTTGTGGTTAGTCTTGTCGGCTATGTAAGTCAGCGTGTACCACTCAAGACAAACGGAGAATATACGGTGATATTAGCTGATAGTATCAGAGCGCACTGGACGAGGTCGTTGTTGTCGGTTTTGGTACCCAAAGGCGTGCCTCTGTGGTAGGGGCGATCACGACGATAGAACCCAAACGCTTGCAAATAGGAACATCTCGTTCTATGAGTAACAATCTTGCAGGACAGCTTGCTGGTATCATTGCCGTACAGCGATCCGGAGAACCGGGTTACGATAATTCAAACTTTTGGATACGTGGCATCAGTACTTTCGGTGGAAGCAGAAGCCCATTGATTCTTGTGGACGGTGTGGAGCGGTCTTTGGACAATATGGACCCTGAAGAAATTGAATCGTTTTCGATATTGAAGGACGCGGCAGCGAGTGCAGTTTATGGTGTAAGGGGGGCAAATGGAGTGATTTTGATCAATACAAAGAGAGGAAAAGTAGGTAAACCCAATGTTTCTGCTCGTTTTGAGCAGGGGATCACATCACCAGTACAGCTGCCTAAATTTGTTGGTGCAGCTGATTATTTGGAGGTAATGAATAGTATTCGGGAGGAACGAGGGGAGCAAGGTTTATATTCGAAAGAGCGTATCGAAAACATCCGTAATCATACGGATCCAGACCTTTATCCTGATGTCAATTGGTTGGATGCAGTACTTCGGGACAAAGCTGGAAATTCACGGGCGAATGTTAGTGTCAACGGAGGATCTGATATTTTGCGTTATTCCTTAGTAACTTCATATTATCGGGAAGGTGGATTGATCGAACGCGATGAAAAACAGGCTTGGAATTCATCTTCACGGTTAAACCGGTATAATGTGCGTTCCAATGTAGATATCAATGTTAGTCCAACCACTCTCTTCCGGTTGAATATTGGCGGATATCTCCAAGATAGAACAAGAGCTCCCCAAAGTGTTGATGAGCTATTTCAGGAGGCTTTCACTATTCCTCCCTATGTACATCCTACCATCTATTCCTCTGGTGAAATACCTCGGACGCCCCAGCGGACAAACCCCTGGGCATTGGCGACTCAACGCGGATATGAACGTATTAGCGCAAGTAAAATCGAATCTTTATTTGCGGTAGAACAGGACTTATCGTTTTGGTTTAAGGGATTAAAGGCTCGGGGGCTTTTTTCCTTTGATAGATACTCTAATACGTCGGTCGTTAGGAGTAAAAGCCCTGATTACTATAATCCAGCTATCGGAAGGGACGAAAATGGAAAATTAAAGTTAGTCATTGATAGTTATGGACAGGAATTTTTAGGCTATGAAAAAAATTCAGACTGGGGCGATAAGAGCATGTATCTTGAGGGAGCTATTAACTATGTTCAATCTTTTGGTGGCCATAACGTAGAGGGAATGTTTTTATACAATCAGCGAAATTACGATAATGGAGATCTTTTGCCTTATCGGAATCAAGGAATCGCAGGTAGATTTTCATACAATTATAGCAACAGATATATTGGGGAATTTAATTTTGGTTATAATGGATCCGAAAACTTTGCTCCAGGAAAACGTTATGGATTCTTTCCTTCCTTTGCTTTAGGCTGGTATATTTCCGAAGAACTTTTTATGGAGCATCTTAAAAATACATTTTCCAAAATCAAACTGCGCGGATCTTATGGATTGGTGGGGAATGATAAGTTAGATGGTCGTCGGTTTGCCTATATCACAACCATTAATGAGACCGGTGGATATTCATGGGGACTAAATAACGATTTTAAACGCAGTGGTCGTATGGAAGGTGATCAAGGTAACAGTGGACTTACTTGGGAAACAGTTGCTAAATCCAATATTGGTTTCGAGCTAGGCTTATGGAAAGCACTGGAATTTCAGCTTGACTTATTTCATGAGGACCGGAAAAATATATTTATGCAACGTCGTTCTATACCCGGTTCGAGTGGTTTTACCAATGCGCCCTGGGCAAATTTTGGACGCGTAAACAATAAAGGTATCGATATGTCGCTTGAATTGAACAAGCAATTAAATCCAAACCTATTCCTTTCTGTTCGGAGCACATTTACTTATGCCTTAAACAAGATTTTAGAACAGGACGAACCTAGCGCAGTGATCGGTACCTCAAGGTCTTCTACGGGAAAGCCAATCGGCCAACTGTTTGGCTTTATTGACGAAGGCCTATTTACTGATGCAGATTTTTCAGATATTGCTAATGGTACTCTTCGATCAGATATACCAAGACATACTTTTGGACCAGTGCGTCCCGGTGATATCAGATATCGGGATTTGAATGGTGATGGTGTGGTAGATGCCCTCGATAGAACTGCTATCGGTGGAACGGAGGATCCACAGATTGTATTTGGCTTCGGATCCAACCTAAGGTACAAAGCTGTTGATTTTGGGTTCTTTTTTCAGGGAGTCTCTCGCACTTACAGGATCATTGGTGGTTCAAATTTTATTCCCGGAAGTGCCAACGGAGCAATGGGTAATATTTTCGACAATGTTTCCGATAGATGGACCTTGGATAATCCTAGACAGGACGTTTTCTATCCACGGCTTTCTGACTATCAAAGTGCGAATAATAATTTGGCCTCCACTTGGTGGCTTAGAGATATGAGTTTTGTAAGACTACGTAATATTGAAGTGGGCTATAGCTTACCATCAAAAATTCTTGATCATCTCGCTATCCGTAATTTTAGAATATTTCTGCGCGGCAATAATCTGTTGACAGTGAGTGATTTTAAGCTTTGGGATCCAGAGCTTGGGGTTAATAATGGTATGCGCTATCCGATCATGAAATCTGTTTCCATGGGATTGGAATTGAATTTTAAATAGAAATAACCTATACAATGAAGACTATAAAATATAATGTTACCCGTATATTACTGCTTGTTGCGCTGGGTTTTACAGCGACCTCTTGTTCGAAATATTTGGACAAAAGCCCTGATGATCAGCTTACTTTAGATATGATTTTTAAAGACAAAACCAGAACAGAAGACTGGCTGGCAGGAATATACAGCAATGTACCAGATCCATATTGGGGAAATACCCGAACACTTGGCTGGGATCCACTTTCGGATGATATGGCACCATCTACGGGCTGGGAGCAATTTGGCTGGTCTGTTATAGGGATGCAGACCGGCAATTGGAATCCCAGTACTTCATGGGATCCTAATTATTGGGTGGAACTTCCCAAACGTATTCGTTCAGCTTATATTTTTCTGGACAATGTAAAACCAAATCCTGCACAGTTGGTGACTGAGGAGGAAGTAAACCTCATGAAAGCTGAAGCTCGCTTTATGATCGCTTATTATTATACCCTTCTGCTCGAAACCTATGGTGCTATACCGTTTCATCTTGGATTGACCGATCCGAATGCATCAGCCGAAGAATTGATGATTGGACAGACCCCATTTGATCAAGTGGTGCAATGGGCTGAAAAGGAGCTGTTGGATTTGTCTGCTATTTTACCCGCTAAATATAGTGCTGCTCAGAAATATGGTCGCGCGACTTCTATTATGTGTTTGGCAGTCAGAGCTCGTCTTCTATTATTTGCTGCAAGCCCATTAGTGAATGGTAACACTGCATACACCGGTTTCGTTAATAATAAGGGAGAAACCATATTCAATGGAAACTATAGTGTAGATAAATGGAAAACTGCAGCAGCGGCCTCAAAATTACTAGTAGAAAAAGCAGAATCAGCCGGTCATAAATTATATATTGAGTATAATGCTGATGGGTCTATAGATCCGTTTCTATCGTATCAAAATATGTTGTTTAGAAGACCTCAAGATGGGAATGAGGAGATTCTTTTTGCTCGTCCTGATTGCAATATCTGGGAATATGATAGGCACGCACAACCAAGAGGTACTGGGGGAAACGGGGGACTGGGAATTACACAATCCTTAGTGGATGCCTTTTTCATGGAGAATGGTCGGAAGATTGATGACCCATTATCGGGATATCAGGAAAAAGGATTCTCAAAGACCGTAGAAGTGCGAAATACACGCTGGGCTGAATCTCAGGGAAACGGAAAGGTGACTTTGGAAGGCACTTATAATATGTATACCCATCGTGAACCACGATTTTATATTTCGGTTCTGTATAATGGTGCTTGGTATAGAAGAGAAAATCGGACAACCGAATTCTATAGTGGTAACTGGGATGGGGGACCTACGCATGACGCCCCACAAAATGGGTACCTTGTGCGTAAGAAAGTCCATCCAGATCACGACCCCCGCAATGGAACAAATCCCTATAGACCGGGAATACTTTATCGGCTTGGCGAAGTGTATCTGAACTATGCCGAAGCATTAAATGAGTCCGAGGCTAATCATCCTGATATATTAAAGTATGTCAATTTGATAAGGGTGCGCGCAGGTGTACCACAATATGGTGTAGGAAAGGATGCTTTACCAGTACCATCTTCGCAGGAGGCAATGCGTAAAGCAATCCGAGATGAGCGACGGGTAGAACTAAATAATGAAGGTATCCGTTACCGAGATGTGCGACGCTGGAAAATTGGTGAAGCTGTGTTAAATGGAAATTTCTATGGAATGAATTTTTCTGGTACAGAAAAGGATGACAATGAATCTAACCCAAAAGCATTTTTCAAACGCTCAGTTTATCAAAAGCGTATGTTTACCGCAAAGAATTATTGGTTCCCAATTCCACAAACGGAGATAGATAAGAATCCAAATTTGGTCCAGAACCCGGGTTGGAAGTAGTAATTAGGACTATTTAATTTGTGATTAGGTATCCAGATGCTGCTTAGCTTATTTGCTAAGCAGCATCTTTTATTTTTGAGGTGTCCCTACCGGCACATTTGACAAACCTAGGGATTAGTTTGTTGGATATAGGGTTAGACCTTCATTTCTTTTTGTAGAATAGCTATTATAAATCATACTATAGCCAGTTTTTAAAGTTAAATCTACATTTAGCATGCATAAGGATTATTATTTTGTAAATTCATCCTACAAAGCGTTCGATAGCAATTTTTAATCGCTTTTTTATATTAAATAAAAGGAATGATGAAAATCAAGAAACGAAATAAAGGTTTTCTCTTTAGGCAATTTGAAGAGCCGTTTCAGACGCCTTTTGATAAATTATTTGACATTTTTAAAGAACTGATTACCCATACTTCCGGTGATTTTGATGAAGCTATTGATTGGCTTAGGCAGTTGGATAAAGAGTTTAAGCTTACGACCCCTGCATACACGATAGACGATTTCATTGCGGATCTGAAAGATAAAGGATACATCAGAGAAAAAGTTGAATTTGATGGCGAAGGCGGTGTAGATATTACCTCAAAACTTGAGAAGGCCTTGCGGCAGCACGCCTTGGACCAAATTTTCGGAAAGATGCGGAGAGGAAGGTCTGGCAATCATAAAACAAATCGCCAAGGGCGGAGCGACGAAAATATGGGTGATTTCCGCAACTATCAATATGGCGATGGTCTAGAGAAGATAATTTTGACGGAGAGTTTGAAAAATGCACAAATCAATCATGGAATAGGAGAGTTTGCTTTATCTGAAAATGATCTTGTTGTTGAGGATACGCAGTTCAAATCACAAATGAGTACAGTGCTGATGATTGATATTAGCCACAGTATGATTTTGTATGGAGAAGATAGGATAACACCTGCAAAGAAAGTAGCTATGGCCCTATCTGAGCTTATTCTTACTCGTTATCCTAAAGACTCTTTGGACGTTATTGTTTTCGGAAACGACGCTTGGCAGATAGCGATTAAAGAACTTGCTTATCTGCAAGTTGGACCATTTCATACCAATACTGTCGCAGGCTTAAAGCTAGCAATGGATTTACTACGGCGAAAGCGGCATGCGAATAAGCAAATATTTATGATAACCGACGGCAAACCGAGTTGTTTAAATATGCCGGACGGTAGTTACTATAAGAATCCAATGGGTTTGGATCCGTTCATCACGAGCAAGTGTTATAGTATGGCTGCGCAAGCTCGCAAGTTGGGAATACCGATAACAACTTTTATGATTGCTTCCGATCCCTATTTACAACAATTTGTCGACGAATTTACAGCTTCAAATCAAGGAAAGGCTTATTATACGGGCCTTGGAAATTTAGGAGAAATGATTTTTGAAGATTATGAAGAAAACCGGAAAAAAAGAATACGATAAGAATATATGGATTACACGAAGATTACAACATTTGGTGCACTAAAAACTTCGGGTTATAAACCTCAAACAATAAAAGAAGAATTGCGTCAGAATTTGATTACAAAAATAAGGGCGGGTGAAACCGTGTTCGATGGAGTATATGGTTATGAAGATACGGTTATTCCAGAACTTGAGCGGGCTATTCTTTCCAAGCATAATATTAATTTTTTAGGCCTTCGTGGCCAAGCTAAAACGCGATTGGCAAGACTTATGGTCAATCTATTGGATGAATATGTGCCAGTGGTACAGGGTTCAGAGATTAATGATGATCCGTACAACCCTATATCACGTTATGCCCTGGAACTGCTGAGGGAGAAAGGTGATGAAACACCGATAAGCTGGCTTCATAGAAGTGATCGTTTTGCTGAAAAACTGGCCACTCCAGATGTAACTGTAGCCGACTTGATCGGTGATGTAGATCCGATCAAAGCCGCAAATTTAAAATTGAGCTATGCAGACGATCGTGTGATTCACTTTGGTATGATTCCAAGAGCAAATCGCTCCATATTTGTCATTAATGAACTGCCTGATCTTCAGGCGAGAATTCAGGTGGCACTCTTCAATATTTTGCAAGAGGGAGATATTCAGATCCGTGGTTTTAAGTTGCGCTTGCCATTAGATATACAATTTATATTTACAGCGAATCCCGAGGATTATACCAATAGGGGAAGCATTGTGACGCCGTTGAAAGATCGCATAGGATCGCAGATACTCACGCATTATCCCACATCGGTTGAGATCGCAAAGGCAATTACTGCGCAGGAGGCGAACTTGGAAATGGCGCAGAAAGAGCAAATATATATCCCTGAATTAGCGCGAGAATTAATAGAGCAAATAAGCTTTGAAGCTCGAAATAGCGAATATATTGATGATAAAAGTGGTGTTAGTGCCCGTATGAGTATTACGGCATTTCAAAACTTAATAAGCACCGCTGAATTGCGCATGCTTAAAAACGGATCGCAAGCAACCGCAGTGAGATTGGGTGATTTTATGGGTATTATACCTGCAATAACTGGCAAGGTTGAGCTTGTTTATGAGGGTGAGCAGGAAGGAGCCGATACTGTCGCATTGCAACTGATTGAAAATGCTGTCAAAAAACTTTTTCCAGTCTTATTTCCTAAAATTGAGAAGCTGGAAAGAGAAAATGAACGTTACCCTTACGATGATATTGTTCGTTGGTTTTCGGAATCGGAGGGGATCGAATTATCGGACGAGCTTAGTGATTTGGAGTATGTTAGGGTTCTGGATGAAGTGGTACCTATTAAGGCTTTGATTCAGCAATATCAGCCAGAAACGAAATCTGAGGATATCCATTTTTTAACCGAATTTGTTTTATGGGGGCTCACTTTAAACAATAAATTAAGTAAATATAGGGTTGGAACCGGACTGCAGTTTCAGGATAATTTTCAGGGATATCTAAGAAACAATTTGTAAGTTTTTATCATAATGCTATTTTGTTTCCCAAAGTGGAGTGCGAATTTAGGCATAGGAAGGATCAGCTGTTGAGTATATTTGATCAATAGCAAATAGTTGGGTTAATTAGAAATGTGGAACGACAATGTCGTTCCACATCACGTTTTTCATTGTAGTATTGTAGGGTCTTTACAGTATTTTTTATTGAATCAATTAGGAATTAGTTCAGCACTTACCTCAATCGAATCAATTCTACTTGTTTGACAAATGTAACTTAGATTGGACGCAGAAAGAATATGAAAATCATCCTTTTTTATGTGAAAATGGGAATATTTAATTTGTATGTAAAATCAGAGGTTTTAAATGTTCTCGCATTCGCTATAATAGACATCAAATGGGGAGATAATTTCGCAAAACACATCAACCATAAAAAAAAGACAATTCTTTGCTTTCTATGTTAGTTAATTTTAATGTTATTATTCTTGAATATCGTTAAGGTGGCAAGCTTGAACGCTGTTACTTCTGACGGTAGCAACATAAAGCAAACTTGAGGATTTGCCATAGCCGATGTCGGCTGCATTGATCTTTTTGTAAAATAACACTGCATTTTAACTGTCAGGTTTAACATGATAAACCTGTCCCTGTCATCCAGAAGTTAGAAATTCGTTTGGTTTAATTTGCACAATGCCATCCAATCCCTCTTCCAATACTATCTCAGCCTTTTTATCCGGATTTCTTTTAAAAAAATTACCACCCATATCTAGTTTACTAATTGATGCAGCTGTATTGGGTTCAAAAGCAACCGTATTGGCAACATAGAGTAATTTGTTTTTAGAATCTCCATAAATGGATTAGGGAGATCTTAGTGTTTCAGATTGAAAGCGAGGCATTCGAGACCGCTGGGCGAACAGAATTTGGGGGAATATAATGAGGATGAATGTTAGCGCAATTTTTATCGACGATCTGGTTAAGTTTACATTAGTCAATTTATTCATATTATATGACGGTGATCTCGAGAAACTCTTATATTCTGCCGGACTCATTTTCAAGGTTTTGCTACTATAAAATAGAGTTGATTTCTTCTTTAAACTTTAGTACCTTTAACTTGGCCTAGTCAGATCTCAAAGTGGTTTATAATGATTGGCATATCTGAAAAAAATGAGAAAAATGGTCTTTATATTTTTATTTATTGTGGCGGCAGTGGGAGCCGGTGTAGCCTATTATTTATTCACCAATGGTAACGTTAAAGTAGATATGGGATTGAAATCAGCTACTATCCATGAATTTAAAGTCAACGGCCTGGACGGCTCTACCATAAACTTTGCGAAATTTAAAGGTAAGAAGATTCTCGTTGTAAACACCGCTTCCAAATGTGGATTTACGCCACAGTACGAGGGTCTGGAACGTCTATATAATAAATTCAATGATAAGTTAGTTATTATAGGCTTTCCGTCAAATGATTTTTTAGATCAAGAACCAGGTAAGGACGCCGAAATAGCAGCATTTTGTCAACGAAATTACGGAGTAACTTTTCCGATGGCGGCAAAGATTGATGTGAAAGGAAAGCGACAGGCGCCTATCTATCAGTGGTTGACCAATAAAAGCCTGAACGGTGTAGAAAGTTCAGCGGTTTTATGGAACTTTCAGAAGTATTTAATTGATGAAAATGGCAAGCTTATAAAGCATTTTTCACCAAAAACTGACCCTGAAGATAATGAAATTGTATCTCTACTCGATTAGAAGGCGACTCTTATTCAACTTAGGAATTCAGTCAAAAGATCCTGTGAATTAAAATTTATACCATCTTGTAGCAAGTAACATAGCAGTTTTAATTGTCTATACGATTTTCTGCTATAAGCCTGGATATATGCAACTCTAATCAGGTGTTGTTTTTTACACGTAAAGTGTAGCGTATAACTGCTAAGCCTAAACATTAGGCTTATATATGACCAAAGGACTATATCTCTGCTTTTAAATGCGTGGAGCATGTGTTACATCTGTAAAAGGATTCAAATAACTACCGCAATAGGGTAAATAGGAATTCGTATCCTAGTTTAGGATTAATCAGAAGTTAATATAAGATGAACCCATTTTTTGTGGTATTAGCTACTATTTTGCTTTTTAAAAAACAAAGCAATCATTATTCGCCGAAACAAACTTTATATTCGTGCATCCCTCTCGGAAAATAACTTAATATTTTTGTAAGAGAACAAGAAGGAATAATCGACGATTAAACGAGCGTTCTTTGCTACTGATCATAGGAAGTGTCATCCCGTTTAGCGGGATAGTTTAGATGCTATCGGTTTTAATGCTTATCTGAGAGGAGGAGGACAGTGCGAGAGCTGAACAGATAAGTGCGTAAAGAGAAAGAAGAATGAGATCAGACGAAAGCTTTACAGAATTGAATTATAACAACAGGTAAAAATGGGGAAAATCATAGTAAAATTTTGGTTGTTTAATGTGCTGATAAGCATTGTGCTATTTATCTTATATCGACTTGTTATTGCGGAAAAAAATACTGTTGATACAGGATTTCTGAATACTATTATTGTTATAATGGACATTATTGTCAATCTTATTTTTTCAGCGGTTTACCTTTTCTCCATAGCATTGTGTTCTCTACTGTTTTTTCTAAATCGTATAGAAAAAGTCAGAAATAGTAAAACATTATGCTTTTTGGTTTTCTCAGGAATACCTGCTGTATGCTTAGTTATATTAATTGTTTATATATTGGTGGGAGTGTGCTACTATAATATGGCAATTGAACCGTTAAAAACGCTCCTTTTGTTTACGTTTATTTACCTAGGCTGTACCATTTTAGAATTTATCGCCTTTAGAAAGGCAATCAAAAAAAAGCAATAACTTACTATTTAAATAACTGTCGCAAACAATCCTTATGCTCATGAAATATATTGGAATAATACTGTTGCATGCTTTAATTTTTTTATCGGGTTGCCGTGCGCATGATCATGGTTCCTATTGGATGGCGATATCATCCAATAAAATTAATTGGGAACCTATGCGTGGCATCACGCTAAGTTATATGGAGATGTTGATAAAGGCGCAACCTTATGACAATCTACTGTTGGACAGTATTTATGAAATGGTGGAGAGTAAAGATACACTTCGCATTAACTTTTATTATCATGGTACAGGTGAGGTGGATAAACGTTTTGTACTTCACTATGTCCCAGTATCGAAGGCGAAATATGAACAAGCTGTCGGCGAATTAAAGAGCAGACGCCATGAACTCTTAAAAAGTATGGTTTCTTGGGACGCTTCAGCTCTAGATCTAAATACAACCAGACCACCTTATTTAGCGGACAGAACCGCCATGGATTTGATCAATCCGATGCAGCTTGCCTTAGAACTCACTCAAACGTTTGATAAAACGAAAGTTGTATATGAATCTACTATCGTCAGTAAAAATGATTCACTGCAGCGTTTCAGAACGCTCGGTATTCAATATCCGTCTTTCTCAAACAAGATAGCTGCGCAAGTAGGGATGACTTCTTTTAATCATCTCGAACTCTATATGGATGCTGGTAGCATTAACCAGGGTATGGCGATGAGTCAGGAAAAAATGTCTAAAGTCGCTATGCAAGAACTATTCGTAAAAATAACGAGTCAATTCCCTTCGGCGAAAATGAAAGCATTTGGTTTACCGAAAAGATATAATTATCGTGAATTTTCAGGTATCCATTCCAATATTGCCGTTACTTGGTATGATAGAAATAAGGTGATTACATTGGTCGTTGAGGGGATTCCAGATACCCTTTTTGATCGCGAAGTTGATAACAATATTGCCTTGAGTGATCAGGAGACACCAGTAGAAATAAGTAAGGTTTTTTCACATTATCTTGCACTCATTGATCAAGCTAAAGTTCGGCTCTTTGTAATGCATAAAGATTTCGATGAGCTTATGAATCGCAAAGAAAATAGAGATGAGACCAAGTTGCCCGGCCAGCTTTGGGAGTATGTAACTTCCTGGAAATACCTGTACGAGCTTAATGACTAATAGCTGCTATTTTTATTTAGTTAGCAATGGGTTGCACCAAATTGACCAGGCATTAAAGTTGTTTCCGGCTGGATCTTGTGTGAGAAGCTCAAGATCGTTAATATTTGTGATATCTATCTCAAAAAGATGCTGTTGATTAGGTCTGACGTTATAAGAAGAAAGGGTTTTCCCATTTCCCCGGATAATAAATTTAATACCCTCTGGTTTTTGAGCACCATCGCGCAATGCTGCTATGATTTTTAAATTCCGCCACTTTTTTGAAAGCTTATATGCATATAGGGATGGAGTATGGGCGTAAAAACCTTTTCGATATAGGTTGCCCATACTTTCTAAAAAAAATAAGCTGTTGGATTCGGCCGTGTAATAATTCCGAGCAGGATTTTCCCAACCAACTGAAGCTTCTTTCCATGCTGCATCAGAAAGAAATACACTATCCTTTTGGGTGGTTTTAAGGTTGATTGGCTTGCTGTCTTGTAACAACTGATTTAAGATGCCTAACTTAACCTGTCTTTGACTATCTTTGCTGTCATTTTCAACTGCCCTGATCAAGTCATTGATACTCGTCTGACCGAAGTTATTAACTGTGAAAAAATGCCCCCCTTCACCTTGAGTAACCATTTTTCGGTATTCTTTAACTGATCCATTTGCGAATATAAACAACATTCTTATTTCATGTGGTGCATTGCCCTCAAATGGAGCTATTTCAATCTCTGTATCATCGCTTTGATTGCCTACCGACGTAAAGCTGTTGCTTAAATACTCCGACATATCGTAAGGACGGATTAAGGCAATAACGGCATATGGTTTTGTTCCTGAATGGTAATGTAGCTTTATTTTTGTTGTCTTTTCATTTTGGTATAATTTAAAAGATTGCAATAGAAACTCGTTTCTATTGAGCAGCGGTTTTGGTCTTTGAGTAAATAGGGGATGCCGACTTAATTGTAATAGGGAAGCATGTGAAAATTTAGCTGATTTTTCACCGCCCCATTTTTCCACTTTATAGTGTCGACTACCGTATTCTCCCATTATAGATATTGTTTTTAAACTGAATTCATTTTTAAAACCATTATCATGTGGTAATCCGAATAGATGTCCCATTTCATGGGCTATACCTCCGAGGTACCAACTATTGAACTCTCCAACAGAACATGCTCTATTTGTAGCGAACATCTCTGTGAAAGTTATTTTAGTAGTTGCGTCAGCGAGTAGCAGCGGGTCTAGAAGATCACAGTCTGCAACCATGCACAAGCCGGAGGTGGCCGATCCCCTGCCATAGTAAGGCGAATGGAAGATGTAGGTATCATTTTCATCTTTCTCGCTTAAAGCTGTAATAACAAGTATATGTTCTTTACTTGATGTGATAGTAGGCGGCAATTTTTCGAAAATCTCATTTTCTATTTCATTACCTGAATATATGGTATAATCATTTGAGGGTTTCGATCCCTGGACCACGTAGTACTTGTAGCCCAAATTGTCCTTCTCAAATGGAATACCATCATTATCATAACCAGCATTTTCAAGCTCAGTTTTATAGAAGGCTGAGATATCTTTTAAGGTTCGGTCGATACGATTTTTCCAACTAGAAGACAGCCTTGAATCGGCACCAAAAAAATAAACTATCTTAACAGTATGGTGAATTTTATTGGTAACTTTTAAATTAGCGCCATGAGCGATTCCGGTAAATGTAAAGAGTGTGATGACAAATATCATCCAGCAGACATCTAGCTGAAGTTTTTTTCTGATTTCTGTAGTAGTGATTTCCATTTAGCAAACTTTAAGTAGTCTTATTTTCTTAGGTTTAATAAGATTTTTTAAATATCAGTTCTTTGTAAATTGAATCATTGTAAATGCGTCGCAATTGATCCTATTTTAGGCTAAAACTTGATGTGTCTTATTCTAATACTAAAGTTAAATAAAATCATTATGGTTATCTAAAATAAAATGCATAAGCTTACTCTGGGATATCGCAGCTTCTTGCTTAATTGTTAAAATAGTTTGAATTACTATTTATTGCTCTTTTAAGGTTAAAAATGCAAAGAGTGTTAGTTTCCAGAGTTATAACGATTAGTTATATGTGATCAGATATACATATCGTTGGCAGTACAATTTAAGTGATAATGATTTGATATGAAGCTTGAAAGTTAATGCGTTGTCTCGAAATGCTTTATATAGGGAAATTGAATAGCAATTCGATAGATTGACTGTTAGGTCGGCAAAAGTAAGTAAAGCCCAAATTTAAGTTGCTAATGTCAAAAGTATTCTTTTTTTGATTTTAGATTTCTGGGTAAATAGTAGTCAAAGTAAAATTCGTTCACAAAAATGATGAATACTAATATTTTGTAGGCTCTTGAAAGCCAAGTAGCTCGCGTCAGGAGATCATATTATATGAAACCTTTACGCTTTTAACTGTGTCTTCTATGGAGATTTGCTTAATTAATGACATCGGCCTGGAATGATTGGTCTTGGATGTGGCGTTTTTTTTAAAGTTTATTGATTGTCAAGTTCCATGGCCGATCAAAAAAATACGACACGAATGTTTATCAACGAATTAATAAAACATGATAAATCGCTAGATTCCGAAACCAACCCATGTACATTGCTGTTTAATCCTTATAGCTGATCAGTTTTTAATGATGGAAATTAATGCCGAAAGGTTACTATAGTAATTCCAAGAAAACATATGGTCTTCGCGCTCGAAAAACATAAGAATGCAAATACTAAATATGACTATAGCAAAAAGGAGCATATCGTCACAGCATGAGATAAGATTGTTTAAAAAGTTATGAAAAATGAACAATAATAAAAAGTCGATTTATAGTGCTCTTGTTGCAAATCTTCTAATAGCACTCACCAAATTTCTAGCAGGATCTTTTACAAACAGTTCTTCCATGATCTCGGAAGGTATTCATTCAACAGTCGATACTGTGAATCAGATATTGATATTATATGGACTAAAACGTAGTAAAAAGGCACCGGATCAGTCCCATCCCTTTGGGTATGGAAAGGAGCTTTACTTTTGGTCTTTTGTCGTTTCTATTCTGATATTCGGTTTGGGGGGAGCGTTGTCTATTTATCAGGGTGTTATTCATATACGGAATCCGGAACTGATGAAGAATCCTTTTTGGAATTACGTTGTTTTAATCCTTTCACTTATTTTTGAGGGGACTTCCTTTATCATTGCGATGAAAGAATTTAATAAGACCCGGAATGGCATGGGCTGGTGGAAAGCTATGATCAAAAGTAAAGACCCTTCAAGTTTTCTTGTCGTTTTTGAGGATGGAGCAGCGGTGGCGGGTCTTATTACCGTCATGATTCTGATGGCCTTAAGTCATGCACTGCAGATTCCTGAATTGGACGGATTGGCATCTATAATTGTCGGTTTACTATTGGTTTTCGTTTCCTTTATCCTTGCTAGGGAAAGCAGGAGCTTACTCATGGGCGAAGGCATTGCTTCTGAAACAAGAAATGAAATTGCCAGTCTGGTGGAACAAGACGTTTGTGTGATAAAAACCAAAAACATTTTATCTACTTACCAGTCTCCCGAGGATGTTATATTAATGCTTATTATCGATTTTAAGGATCACTTGAATACTGAAGATATTACTGAGGCGATCAATCGGATTCGTACGACCATAAAAACCGAATTTAAATTTATACATTATGTAATTATCCAGCCCGAATAGATAGGATTGGATATGCCCTTTATATCTTATATCAAGTATACTGCGAACTGGTTTTACTTTGCCTAGGTATATTGACGCAGTAGAGTTATTAGAACGAGCTTCATAAACCTGATTACCTCCAGGTATGCGCGCGCAATTTTACGTTGACCAATTAAACGATCTTTTTATTTTTTCCGAGTTCATATTTCTACGATTTCCCATTAACGGCTGATATTCTTTTTTTGCTTTTTTGAGAGTCGTTTCACCTACTTGTTGAGCTGACGACCGAATCCGTTGAAATAGCTTTCACACTTATAATTAGGGTGGGGATATTGCCTAGATCGAATAGTAACTGATCAGCTACGAATTCTAAGTGATCGGGTACAGATATTTAATCATCATTTCAATCATCGATTGTGTCTTTATTTTTATAGTCATATTCAAGATTATGCCACGAAAGCATAATATGGTTTAACAAATAAAATTAAAAACAATGAAAAAATTAATGATAAGTAAGCTGGCTTTTGTCATGTTAAAATTTGCTAGATCGGCTAGGACATTTGCAATCGTAGTCGAAGGAAATTCAAATTTGAAAATATCTAGTGATCATATCGCCAAAAATACGGTTGATGTTACATAGGAAACCACGAAAGCGAATGCGGTATCCTCACGTTACAATTTTTAAAGTTAGCGTTTACAGTATTTGTAATTTTCATTTGTGTGGCACAGACTTCACAAATGACTTTTCTTCAACTAGGGGTTGAGCGATCTTCTTTTAGTAATGCACGACTTGTTTGAAGTCAAACAACATTTTATTCAATTTTTTACGAAAATAAAAGCGGTGCTTAGGCACGTTATTTAAAATACAAATTATCATGCAAAAATATTATATATTTTTTTTCGTTCTATTCCTTTCCAGGTTCTCGTTTGCGCAGCGGCTTCACGCCGTTTATGAATACATACCATCAGCAATGGCTACTTTTAAGGAAAATGTTTATTATGATGGAATGGTGAAGATCGCTGTTCGGGATTCAACTCCGCAGCAGATGCAAGTACTTGATAATGATGTGGACGATGAAGTAGCACCTTCATTTTCTATCACAATTGGTTCTGGCAAGAGGTTTAATAGGGTCGTAATGCATCAAAATAATGCTAACCAACAGTTGGAAACCCGCTCCATTCAAGGGGTCAATTATTTGGTGACTGACAAATTTCCGGTATTAGTATGGAACACAGCATATAGCGATGTTGATACTTTGGGTAACTATGTATGCCACAAGGCAACAGCATCTTATCGGGGAACGACCCTCGTAGCTTATTATACAAATGCTATTCCCGTACCTGTAGGGCCATCGAAGTTTGGCGGTCTACCTGGACTTATTGTTATGCTATATAATGAAAGTGCTAATCCGAACTACTGGTATCTAAAGGGGGTCAACTACCCTTATAATGGAAGTATTCCAATTGATGATAAGTATATACATTCCTTAAGTAAATTGAGTCTTGAAGAGTTTGTCAAGAAAGAAGACCAATTTAATGAAGAGCATATGCGTATGCTATATAGTAAAATGCCAATGATGGAGGGTGTTAGCGTAGACAAGCAAAAAGTTAGAGGCAGTGTAGAACAAGTGTATGAATGGGAACATCAATAAGCAGATAGCGACCTTATTCAGTATTTTACTATTTGCTATAGCAGCCCATGCTCAGGTCGCTATCCATGGTACTATCAGGGCTGCCGGAAAAGCTGTGGGGGGAGTCCGTATTGAACTACGGGGTGATGGCGACAACAAAATGTTGGCATATACGTTCAGTGACGGGCAAGGAAAATATCGTTTGCAAACTGTGCAGAGTGGATCATTCTCTTTACTGTTCACTGCACTCAGCTTTAAGCCCGTCTCGCTTCCTATCATGGCGGTGGAAGCAGATACGTTGGTCGATGTCCAACTATCGGCTGGAGGTGTAGAGCGATTGCAAGAAGTAATAGTTCATTCCAAACGCCCTTACCGTCTAGGCAAAGATACCATCGAGCTTGCGGTCAAATCCTTTTTGCAGGGGGACGAACGAACCGTAGAGGATTTACTTAAGAAGATTCCGGGTATTCAGGTCGGGACTGACGGAAGCATCAAAATAGGAGATAAGGAAGTGCAAAAAGTAATGGTTGAGGGAGACGATTTTTTTGAAAAAGGCTACCGTTTGCTAACGCAGAGTATGTCTGTTAGGCCCCTAAAAAAAATTCAGATATTGCAGCGATATTCTCATAACAAACAACTTAAAGGTATTGAAAATTCGGACAAGATTGCGCTAAATTTGGAATTGGAAGAGGATAGTAAGGCGCAGTGGATGGCGTCTTTAGATGCTCAGATAGTCCCAATTGGTCCCAAATATTATCAGGCTAATGCCAATTTGATGAACTTCGGAAAAAAGAACAAGTATTATCTATTGGGAGCCGCCAATAACAATGGATTTGATGCCGTCAGCAGTATTAATTACCTGATTCAATCTGGATCGCCTGATGAACCGGGCCAGATCGGTATGGGAATAACGGCACCTACCTTGATAGACAATACTCCAAATCTTCCTGGATTTGATTACAAGCGGACCAATTTCAATAATGATAAGTTACTTTCGTTAAATACCATTTTAAATCCAACTGCGCAGTTAAAGATTAAATTGCTCGGCTTTGCAAATTCTACCAAAAAGACATTTTATCGAAATACGGTGCAAAACTATCGTGTGCAGAATAATCAATTTACCAATACCGAAGATCACCAGTTTAAGAGAAAAATTGATAATTACTTCACGAAAGTGGACCTTCAATTTGAGCCCAATAAGCATGCGATATTCACCTATACAGGTTCGCTTGGTTCCCTTGGGAAAAATGATATCGGTACATTAGTATTCAATGGTGTCCAAAGTGAGGAAAGGACCAAAAGCAATGGTTACGTCACCAACCAAAATATAAGTTATAGTCACAAATTTTCTAATCGTGACGTACTAGTTAGCTCATTACGCTGGATTAAGCAGCAGACGCCAATAGATTATAATATTAATAAATTTTATTATGAAGACCTCTTTGGAGTTAAAGACATCTATGCGGTGCAACAGCACATTGCGAATAATTTAATGTACATAGGTGCCACCACTCATTATGTAAGCCGTAGAAGTAATGGCGATTTTTTTCAACTAGCCTTCAATATGGATTATCAACAACAGCAGCTCAACACCGAATTGAAATTGCTGTCTAATCCAACAGGTTTAGGTGATTCAGTATCCTCTCCTTCGGGATTTTCTAATGCAATGGATTTTAACGTTTTTCAGACTAACATTAATACCAAATATACTTTTAAACGAGGTCTATGGGAATTAACGCCACGTTTGGAGGTTGGTATGGTACAAAACATATTGATAGATTTTGGAAAATCAAAAAGTAAAAATAACGTAGTGCTTTCTCCTGGATTGTCGGGTAAATGGGGGCTTCATGAAAAAGGGCGATTGGAAGCAGACTTTTATTTTCAGCAACAGAATGCTACAAGCACTCAACTAGTTCCCAATTACTATACAACAGGTGTACGTAATTTTATCCGGGGAATGGATAATCTTGCTGCTCTAAGTAGTTCAGGTGCATCGCTAACATATACTTATGGTAGTCTGACAGATCGTTTTTTTGCCAATTTCTCTGCCGGACATCAAATTTTGTTTGATTATGTGGGTATATCAAGCAGACTAGATCCGAATTTCAGCCTTGTTCAACAGGTGTTACTTAAGGATAAAAAAAGCAGCTATTTTAAGGGCGACTTTAATTATTATCTGAGAGCTGTACATGGAAATTTTCGGTTAGATCTGGGAATGAATGCTACAGATTATGCAAACCTTGTAGAAGGAGTGGGCAGCCGTCGAATCCGTGCAGCAAGTTATGATTATGGACTATCGTTTAGAAGCGCGTGGAATTCTAAATTGAATATCTATATGGGGTATACCCTTCAGCACGTTAACTATCGAACAGAAGGTAAACTTATACTAAATAATAGCCGGGGGTTCCTGAATGTATTTTTCAGCATGTCGAAAAACATTCATTGCAATCTAAAAAATGAATCTTATCGCTTTGGAAGTTTAATCGGTCAGAAATCCAAGATCTATCATTTTTCGGATTTCACTTTATCGTATGAAATGAGAAAGCATAGGACGAGATTTAACATTATAGCAAAAAATATTTTTAATACGCAGTTTTTTAGAAATGTTGAGCTGACTGATTTGTACAATTCTAGCACTGAATACAGACTATTGCCAAGATACATCAGTTTTGGCTTAGATATCAGCTTTTGAAGGTTACATTTAGTAACTTAAAGGAATGGGGGTTCTTGTGTTAAATTCTGATAATCAATAGATTATCAGAATTTAATGGCAGATTTGTTTATTGTTACGAGCTGCATGAGAGTGTAGAACATCCTGCGATATTGTCGTAGATGGGTGGACGCTTAACTGAAAATTCTGGAAACAATTCTTCATATGGTTTTTCTAAAGCTTGGGTTAGTTTTAATAACATTCCTGTCTTTCCGTTACTGATCTCTTCAATACATTGGTAAAGCAAATAGTTTCTTAGTATGAATTTCGGATTTGTTTCTCTCATTAATTCTAGTGACTCTACTTTTGAAATTGAATTTAAACGCAACCGGCATCGGTACTGGTCAATGAAATCTTTTAGTCTTTTGAGCTTTTCTTCATTTAGAGCAGTGTATGTAATCGGACTGAAATGATTTTTAACATCAGTATCCGTTGTTATTTTTTCCAATTGATTGAAGAATAAGGTATGATCCATTTTAAGGTCCTGTATCAAGCTTTGCCAGTTTGTGAAAAACACTTCGTCTTCTTTTCTGAGTTCATTAAATCCAAATTTTCTGCAAAGCATTTTGCTATTGGCCTCCGAAAAATAGACTCCAAAATTTCTTAACGAATTTTCAAGAAATTTTTCATCATTGATGACGGGGTGGAGGGCATTTGCTAGTTTCCATAAATTCCACTGTCCGATCTGTGCCTGTTTACCGAATGCATATCGCCTTCCTGGCAGATCGGTAGTGTTTGGTGTGAAATTTAAATTATATTCATCCATCATTGCATAAGGGCCATAATCGATCGTCAAGCCCAAAATAGACATGTTATCTGTATTCATTACGCCATGTACAAAACCGACTCTCAACCATTCTACTATTAGGTCTGCTGTGGCTCTACATACAGTTTCAAAAAAATCTTTATATTTATGAGGGGTAGAGGAAACTATAGTGGGGAAGTAATTATCAATAGTAAAATCAAGCAGATCTTGTAATAACTTGTGTTCGCCTTGAGCAAATAGGAATTCAAAATGGCCAAAACGAAGGAATGTGTCTGCGGTTCTTACAACTACCGCCCCTTTTTCGTATTGTGGATTTCCGTTATACATAATATCCCGTATTACATCTTCTCCGGTAAAGGAAAGGCTTAATGCCCTCGTTGTAGGGACACACAAGTGATGCATAGCTTCACTCATCAGGTACTCGCGTACAGAGGATCTTAATACTGCCCTTCCGTCTGCACGTCTTGAGTATGGCGTCTCACCAGCACCTTTCCATTGGATTTCCGTTTTTTTGCCCTTAAGATTGATGATTTCTCCTGCGAAAATTGCTCTTCCGTCACCGAGTTGACCGGCCCAATTACCAAATTGGTGCCCTGCGTAAGCTGTCGCATACGTCTGAATATTTTGGGGTAGTTGAGAGCCCACAAGAAAGTTAAGATCTTTTTCTTCAAATTCTCCAAGACCTATTTCCTTCGAAAGAGCCTCATTAAAAGCAATTAGTTCGGGTTTTTCAAATCCTGCTGTTTCAGTCGTGGCAAATAATACTTTTGGCGTAGCTCTCGGTAAAGGGCTATTGGAAAAATCGCCAGGAAATCTTTTAAGGAAAGGTTGTGTGATCTGTTCAATATTCATACCTCAAATATATTAATTATTAAAGAAAAGACTATCCAATAGTAAGAAGGCCTTACATTTTTTAGAATAATAGAAAGTGAATTATTGGTTAATTCTATTGTCAGTTCTATAATTTACTACTGTTTCTTTTTTGATAAAATAAAAGCAGAGACAATTACGAAACTATTCTTTCGGTTTGAATGTTATCTTTCCGTAAGAAACGATAGTAAAATTTAGCGAGTTATGAGTCTACAAGTTGATAGTGTCGTCAGAGAGATAGAAAATTATGAAGGTAATTTTCATAAGGACGTGATAGAGGGTTTAAATACTTATCCCAAGAAATTATATTCAAAATATTTTTATGATCCTATCGGCGACCGGCTTTTTCAGGACATTATGCAGATGCCGGAATATTATCTGACAGACTGTGAACTCGAGATTTTTAGCACAAGAACATCGCAGATAGCTGAGCTCATCAACTCTGATCATTCTGCTTTCGACCTCATTGAACTGGGGGCTGGTGATGCGCTTAAATCAAGTCATTTATTACGACATCTTAGTAAAAGTGATATTGATTATTCTTATATGCCAATAGATATATCAGGGAATATCCTTAAAGTATTGTGTGAAAAATTATCCAAAGAAATTCCAAACTTAGACACTGTTCCTTTGAAAGGCGAATATTTTGAGATGCTGAATGAGGCAATGAAAATATCCGAACGTCGAAAAGTAGTTTTATTTCTAGGGGGAAACATTGGTAACATGGATATGGAAGAAGCACAACTTTTTTGTGCTGAAATTCGTCGTAGATTGAGTCCCGGCGATTTATTTATTATTGGTTTTGACTTAAAGAAAAATCCTCACACCATTCTCTCTGCATACAATGATAAATCTGGAATCACTTCGGCATTCAATATTAATTTACTTAACCGAATAAACAGGGAGCTGGGCGCAAACTTCGATACACAATATTTTCAGCATTACCAAACTTATGATCCTATCTCTGGAGCTTGTAGAAGCTTTTTGGTCAGTCTAGCAAACCAATATGTACATATTAAAGGAGATTCGATTTTTTTTAAGGAAAATGAATTGATTGACATGGAGATTTCACAGAAATATTCGCTTGAAGAAATTCAACGTGTTTCTTCTTTGGCTGGGTTTGAACTGCTGGTAAATTTGGATGATGATAAAGGTTGGTTTGTGGATTCCATTTGGATGGTAGCGTAATTATAATCGGTTATGAAAAATATAAATTCAGCATTTAGCCTAGTGCCACAAAAAGAAGTGTTAAATGCAAGGTATCTTACTATAAGAGGCTATTCTGAAGAAATCTGCCAACCGTTGGAAATTGAGGACTATGTAGTTCAGCCAATAGTTGATGTTAGTCCTCCAAAATGGCATCTTGGGCATACCACATGGTTTTTTGAAACCTTTATATTGATTCCTCATTTGCCAAATTATCAAGTTTTTGATGACGAATACAACTTTGTTTTCAACAGCTATTACGAAACAATAGGTTCCCGTGTGATTCGAACGGACCGAGGTAATCTCAGTAGGCCATCAGTAGGAGACATCTATAATTACCGCCGATACGTTGACAAGCATATGATCGAATTTTTGGATGGGGGATTTTTGACACAAAATCTTGTTGGTATCTTTGTCTTGGGTTTGAATCACGAACAGCAACACCAAGAATTGCTGCTCACGGATATAAAATATATATTAGGGCATAATCCTCTTTTTCCTCCCTATAGCAAAGAAATTACGTCACCCGAATGCAAGAATTACGACAGAGAGTATGTTAGATTTGAGGCTGGAATTTATGAAATTGGATTCGAGGGACAAGGTTTCTGTTTTGATAACGAACTGGGACGGCATAAAGTCTACCTAGATGATTTCGAAATTGAGAATACCTTGGTCACAAATCAGCAGTTTCTTGAGTTCATACAAGCTGGGGGATATTTAGACTTTCAATTTTGGCATGCAGAAGGATGGGATTGGGTTAAAAAGCATCAAGCAAAAGCGCCTTTGTATTGGCATATGATTGATGGTAAGTGGATGAATTATACCCTGAACGGATTGACGGATATCGACTTAGAGGCCGCGGTTTGCCATATTAATTTCTATGAAGCTGCTGCGTATGCGTCTTGGAGAGGTATGCGACTTCCGACAGAGGCGGAATGGGAAGTCGCAGCCGACCACATTAGTTGGGGAGAACGTTGGGAATGGACAAGTTCGGCTTATCTTCCTTATCCAAAATTTAAAAAAGAGGCGGGTGCAGTAGGTGAATATAATGGCAAATTTATGATTAATCAAATGGTGTTAAGGGGCGCTTCAATAGCTACACCAAAGGGCCATAGCCGCAAGACTTACAGAAATTTTTTTCAAACCGCACATCAGTGGCAGTTCACAGGAATTAGATTAGCCAGATAATATGGTCGAGATCGACTCAGTTTCTAAATCATTTAACGGTAAGGCGGCCGTTGATCACATATCAATAGAAGTGAGAGATGGTGAATTTCTTGTTATTTTGGGTACCAGTGGTTGTGGTAAAACCACTACTTTAAAAATGATTAATAGGCTGATTGAACCTGATAAGGGTAAGATTTTTATCCGAGGTAAAGATATATCCAAAAGGAGGCCGGAAGATTTGCGTAGAGAAATTGGTTTCGTAATGCAGAATGCTGGCCTTTTCCCCCATTATACCATAGCCAAAAACATTGCTGTGGTTCCAGAACTGCTGAACTGGAAAAAAAATAAAATTAAGGATCGTACAGTTGAGCTTCTACGCAAATTAAATTTAGGAGAAGATCTGTTAAAGCTCTACCCACATGAATTGAGCGGAGGCCAACAACAGCGCGTAGGTATAGCAAGGGCGTTAATAGCCAATTCACCAATATTGTTGATGGATGAACCCTTCTCGGCACTGGATAACATAACCAAAAGTGACATCCACGCAGAATTCAAATTGTTGGAAGAAATCCAAAGCAAAACAATTATATTGGTTACACATGATGTGCCCGAAGCTTTCGAACTTGGTCATCGTATCTGCTTGATGGATGAGGGGAAAATTGTACAGATTGGAACACCTAAAGAGCTACTGTATAGTCCAGCAAATGAATTTGTGGTTGATTTTTTTTCAGAAAATCGCTTGCTATTGGAGTGTAAGGTAACGATACTACATGAATTAAAAGGGATTATAGCCTTGGATCATTTCATCGATACCTATGGTTTTTCTGAAAACACAGACCTATGGCGTGCATTACAGGTATTAAGCGCTCGTGGGGATGCCATACTAGATTATGAAAGTATGATAGGTGCATTCAACACCTATAGAAAACACCAATTGGCATGACGGAGCAAACTCTTTGGCAATTCGTACTTGAGCAGCAGCAAAAGTTATTGATACAGGTGTGGCAGCATTTAGAGCTAACATTTTTATCTTTGACATTTGCCATTCTTATTGGAGTACCTTTGGGCATATTGATTTCGAGGAAGAAAAAATTTGCTGCTATTATTTTAGGTTTTGCAGGGATTTTACAAACTGTTCCAAGTATTGCGTTGCTGGGGTTTCTTATTCCAATCCTAGGTATTGGTCCGGTTCCAGCTATTGTTGCACTTCTTATTTATGCACTTTTACCCATTATTAGAAATACTTATACCGGAATCATTAGCATAGGATATAGTATCTTGGAATCAGCGAAAGCTGTGGGTATGACCGATTGGCAAATACTATTAAAAGTTCAACTTCCACTGGCTATGCCGGTGATTGTCGCGGGGGTTCGGACAGCCGCAGTAATCAATGTAGGCGTCGCAACCTTAGCATCATTCGTTGCCGCCGGCGGATTGGGTGAATTTATCTTTGGTGGTATATCACTTAATAACTCCAATATGATCTTAGCGGGCGCTATTCCCGCTGCTTTAATTGCGATACTTTTAGATAAAGGTATTGGATTCCTACAAAATTCTTTCACTAATTTCAGAATTTTGCTAATCTCTATTTTGCCCAGCTTCCTTCTTATTCTTGCTATAGTCTATATAAGAACAAACAGTGTTGATCAGCAGATTAAAGCTGGTTTTACAGCTGAATTTATGGGACGTCAAGATGGTTACTTAGGTCTTCGTAGTGTTTATGGCCTCCAGATAACGCCCGTTATCATTAGTGATGCGATTATGTACAAAGCCGCTTTTGAAAAGGATATCGATCTTATTAGCGGATATTCTACTGACGGTCGTGTCAAAGCTTATGATTTGCTAGCCTTGGAAGATGATAGAAAGATTTTTCCGCCCTACTTTGCTGCACCGATTGTAAAGGTAGCGACGCTCAAGAAATTTCCACAATTGGAAGAGACAATAAATCTATTGGCAGAGAAGTTTACTGATTCGGTAATGGTTAGCCTTAACTATAGGGCGGATTTCCTAAAACAGACGCCTGAGAATATTGCCACGGACTTTTTGGTGCAAAACAAACTCTATAGACCGTCGCGCCGAGGTCAGGCTGGTACCGTCAGGATAGGATCTAAAATTTTTGGGGAACAATACATTTTGTCTGCCATTTATAAAATTCTCCTTGAAGGGTATACCGATTATAAAGTGGAGACAAAGACAGGACTCGGCGGAACCAAAATTTGCTTTGATGCTCTGATACACGATGCAGTCGACCTTTACGTGGAGTATACAGGGACGGGGCTTTTGGTATTACTTAAACCGGAGCAACAAATTATATCCAATGTGTCCAAAGATCCTGCTGGCACCTACAACTATGTAAAGAGTGAATTTCAGAAGCGATTTGGCATTACTTGGTTAAAACCTCTTGGTTTTAATAACGCATACGCTCTGATGATGCGACGTTCTCAAGCTGAACAAAATCATATCCAAAGTATTAGCGACTTAAAAAAATACGAATAACCTACAGCGTAATCCAACTTTTATTTTAAAATGTAAATAATTGAAACTATCAACGCTGTAACATTGTTTCAAGAACATCGCAATAAAGCTTATTGTGGGATAAATTAAATTATATAGCTATGAAAATTTTATTATGGAGAGGATTGATCAACAAATCTTGGGAGCATTGCACCGTTGACACAACGGATAGTGGTTTCAAAATAGCTTCCGAAATTGTAGGTAATTACGAAAGCAATACCTATATCGTAAATTATTTGATTAACACAGATAACCAATGGAATACACAGGATTTCGAAATTCGATGCGACATTCAAGGTGAACTCAAACAATTTTATGGAAAAAAAAATGGTTCTGATTGGCTGATCAATGGAGAGATTGAACCGTATTTTGCAGGTTTTAATTATATCGATATCTCTATAACACCATTGACAAACACGTTACCAATAAAAAGACTCGCGCTTAATGTCAATGAATCACAAGATATCAATGTTATTTATATCGATATCTTGAATGAATCAATTAAGCCTGTTAGAGAAAGATACACAAAAATTTCCAAAGATCAATACCAATACGAAAACTTGGAATCAGCATTTGCTTCAGCCATACTTATTGACCGAAACGGCATGGTAAAAACTTACCCAGGTCACTTTGAGTTAGTGGCTTAATATCGTTATAATTTGATGATAATTGGCTTCCATAGCTTTCAATTGATAGTATGTGGTGAAGTTTATATTATATATTTCTACGTGTTCGACCTATTTCCTTGTTAAGGTTGTTGATAAGTTAAATTAAAAATATGATTATGTTATTTAATTATAAAAATGTTATCCGAATCTCTTTATGGAGTATATTGGTGATAAGCTTTGCTGTTACGGGTTGCCGGGACCGCAACTCTAAAAATCAGCCGGGAGGGAAAGAAGTTTCCAAAATGAAGGAGCAGGCTGAGAATACCGATTTTACACTTGCGCTCCTCAATGCTCTTTTCTACGAAGAGGATTTTGAGTCCTCTTTAAAATCCCAATTGCAACTCAGTCAAAGGCAGATCGATGATTTAAAGGTAGCTGCGAGTACAGCTGTGGAAAAACTTAGCGAGGAGGATGAACCTTCCAGTAAATCTTTTAAAGAATCTATAAAACAGGCGACGACTCAAATTGTAAAGATACTTGGTAACCAAAAGGCCGCTCAATTCTTTCATTTTATAACTGCACGTTATGCTGATGGAGAGAACACGCTACCAATTGAGCCAAATCAGATTCCTGAAGACACGCGTATTATTGTGAACGGGCCAGCGTTTCGAATGGATGTATTTCAGCAGGGTAAACTGATTAAGACCTACAGTATTGCTATTGGATATCCCGAGTTTCCCTTGCCTACGGGCGTGCGTAAAGCGACCAATATCATATTTAATCCTACATGGACACCTCCTGATGAGCCTTGGGTGAAAGGTAAGGTGAGTCCGGGCGAGAAAGTCCCTGCGGGAAGTGAACTAAATCCTCTGGGGCCCATTAAAATTCCCATTGGTATGCCTTCTTTGATTCACGGAGGAAAAGATGTATCCAAATTAGGAGCTTTTGCTTCTCATGGTTGTGTTGGTCTTACGGACGGTCAGGTGCAGGATTTTGCAAAATTTTTGTCCTTAGTAGCAGGAAATCCGATATCAGCAGAGAAAATCGCTAATTACGAAAAAAAGGATACAAAGACTGAAACTGTAAAATTAAAGCAACCTGTATTAGTTGAACTTCGATATGAAACCATTGTTGCTCAGGATGGAGGTTTGCATATCTTTCGGGATGTTTATGAGCGTGGTACAAATACCATCGAAAATGCGACACGCGTGCTCGATAAATACAATATCAAGCTAGAGAAACTCAGTGAGCAGGAGCGGACTAGCTTAATGAAAGGTTTAGAAGATATGAATCAGGATGCACGTGGTAATAAAATTGCCGGGGTTGACGATCCGGAGTCTGCTTCAACAGGTGATAGTGCCAAAGAACGAGCGGCTGATAAAGAAAGCCGAAAAGATAAAGGCCAAGTGACAAGAAGCGTAGTTGGCCAGAGAGAAATCGTAGTGAGAATTGCAGCGTTGAAAGGTAAAGGATATCCACTTCCTGTAGACAATAATTCAGGGAAATAGAGAAATTCCTATTGTTTATTCATACCCCATGAAACTTTAACACTCAAGTATCATGGGGTGTCTACATACTTTTTTATTTAATTTTGACGAGTTCTACACGTCTATTTTTAGCCCTGTTATCTTCTGAATCATTAGCGACCAAAGGACGGTCTGCACCGTATCCCTTAGCTGATAACCGGGATTTATCAATTTTCTGAGCAATAAGGGCATCCATTACAGCTTTCGCACGATCACTGGAAAGCTTTTTGTTGTGTGCGACATCGCCAACATTGTCCGTGTGCCCTTCGATTGCGATTTTTAGAGATGGATCATTTTTTAGCGCCTCAGCAATCTGAATGACCAAATCTATCCCTGTCGTAGTAATACTTGATTTATCCGTATCGAATGTGATATAAACAATCGATTTACCTGTTTCAGAGAGATCTTTAGTGATTTCATCTGCTGTAATTTTTTTTATCGTTTGTTTGAAATCATTTTCTTGAAGAATATTGAGTTTGGCACCAGCATTGTTGCAGGTATATTGAATAAATATATTACCTTGATTTTTCGTTCTAATAACATAAACCCTGATTTGTTCATCAGCATATCCAATGTCACCTTCATCACCTTTGTGTGGATCCTGTTTATTGTAACGATCATACTCTTCCCTTGTAATGTTGCCATCAAAAACTTTTACAGCGCCTATAGATGCTAAATAATCCTCCATGCTTTTTTCAAAATAGCGCTGTGAAAATTGAGTGCCTTGCTCGTTTGTTATATTTGCTTTATAGAGTCTACCTTCGAAAGGTTTCATAACTCCATTGACGGCAAAATAGCAAACATCAAAGTCTTTTTTAATGGGTTGATTCATCTCTTTGTAACCTTTTGGCGGAGTAAAAAACGGGAAAACACCGATGTCACTATCTGAATAGGGGATACTTGCAAGATCAAAGCTTGTTGTTGTATCAACTTTTGTAGGCCCTTCTTCAACCGTTTTTTCCTGTGGAGCTGGCGGCGGGGTATTATCTTTTACCTGTTGGGTGCATGAAGCCACCGCCCATGCCGATGTCAATAAAAGTATTGTGCTTTTCATATTTTCTTTTTTTTAGCTGTGGCAAATTTTATGCCTAAACCGTTGACATATTTGTCAATTGGATTGAAATGCGGGGCAGTTCCTTTTCTTTTGTGCTGCTCCTATTGAAGTCATTAGGAAGTTGCAGGAGTCAAGTGTTTAACAGCACTTCAACTGATATGTCTAACTGGCTTAAGGTTTGGCTCAATAATGGATATTTTAGTGATAGAGAAATCGTCTCTGCGGAATATATAAGAGAGGCTGCAGGCTCACAAATGGTAATGGATGTAGCTTTGCCGGACAAACATAAAGATGTTTTCCTTTCCAACTATGGCTTAGGTTGGATGATTGGATCCTACAGAGGGCATTATCAAGTTGAACACGGTGGCAATATTAATGGATTCTCTGCAAACGTAGCACTTTATCCTGCTGATACGCTGGGGATTGTTGTATTGACAAATCAGAGCGTCTCTATGGTTCCCATTGTAGTCAGAAACTCTATAGCTGATATACTCTTAGGTTTGCAGCCAATTGATTGGAATGGTGAAAAGATTGCGGAAATAGATTCTTTAAGTCATGTTAGAAAACAAAAGAACAAATTACACATTCCATCAACAAAACCTTCAAATTCCTTAATCCATTATACTGGTTCTTTTGAAAATCCAGCATATGAAGTATTGACATAAGGCTGCAAGATGATCATCTTTACTGTGAGCTTGGTTATGAGAAGATCATTCTTGTTCACCGGCACTAAGACGTTTTTGATCCGAGGTCTGTAGATAAAAATGGGGTGGTGGATATTGAGCCTAGTAGCCTTCTGTTTAATTTTTTTAGTGATGAGAGCGGTCAGATTCAAAGTATAGCGATTCTTTTGGATGGTAGTGAAAAGCCAGTTTTTTTTCGATCGTAATCTACATTAGGTTTACTGCATCGAAATGTATGGCCAATTAACGTGGGAGACAATTATTTAAAGTAATAGTTCAGCGCATTTTTAGGGGTCGTGATGAAGTAACAGCGAGAAACATAAACGAAGTTTACTAGTTGAAATGCTTAATAAGATGTAAAGCCATTACGCTAGAATATAGTCTAAGCGACTTTCTGAATTTCTTTCTTCTGGACCAAGCCTCTCAAATTACTTCCGTCGCTCGGTTTAATTTTGAAATATTCAATTAAGGATAGCATGGACAAAGCGGCTATTAGCTGTAATGCCAAACTAAAATCCCGCATTTGATAAACAGTGTCCCTGTAATGACTACTTGCCAGGTGAAGAGTAACTGCTCCTAAAGCTATTCCCATACCAAGTGCCATTTGTTGAGCTGTATTATATAAAGTATTCGCATTGCTCATTTGCTCTTTCGTCACGTCAGCATAAGCTAAGGTGTTGAGACTTGTAAATTGAAGTGAACGTGTAAGTCCCGAAAAAAAGAAAACAATTGCCACTATCCAAATCGGTGTTTGTAGCGAAAGCAGAGAGAGTCCTGCAGTTACAAGTGTTAAAATAATGCCATTACCGATTAATACCTTACGAAAATCAAATTCTCGTGTTATCCACATGGCTACTGGTTTCATACTCATACTACCCAACATGTTGGCCATATAGAGTAGTCCGGCATGAAATGGACTAAGACCAAAGCCCAACTGTAACATTAGAGGTAATATAAATGGAGCCACATTGATTACCATACGCGTAATTGAACCTGAATAGACAGTAACCCGGAAGGTTTTTACTTTTAAGATGCTGTAATCGATTAAAGGGTATTTGATCCGTTTAGAGTGCCAGACAGCAATTGACATAAGCACAAAACTGACTACAATCATTAGAATTGGCTTTAAATAATCATCTTTAGCCGCACCGATCATTTCGGTTCCCAGCATGATTCCCGCTAGGCCAATACCACTGATAAAAAATCCGATAATGTCAAGTGGACGGCTATTTTCTGATTCCATCATCGGGATATATTTATTAACTGCCCACAAGGCAAATACTCCAAATGGGATGTTGATAAAGAAAATCCAGTGCCAGCTAAAATACGTAGTAAAAAAACCGCCCAGTACAGGTCCGATAATTGGTCCTAGTAGCCCAGCCCAGGCAATATACCCGATAGCGTCGACTAGGTCTTTCTTTTCTGTATGCTTCAGCACGATAAGACGACCAACTGGTACCATAAGTGCACCGGCTGTACCCTGGCAAATACGAGCTATGACGAACGATGTTAGGTTGGAACTTAGTCCGCATGCGATCGATGAAAGTATGAATCCCATAATTGCAGCATTGAAAACTTTTTTTGCGCCGTAGCGGTCAGCTATCCAGCCGCTGATTGGAATAAATACTGCTAACATAACGGTGTAGGAAGTAATGCCCGCGCTGAGATGTACTACATTACTCTCAAAATCATGTGCCATTTTGGGTAAGGCCGTTGATATCGCTGTGGTGTCCAGCATCTCCATAAGTAATGTTCCACCTACAATGAGCGATATGATGCGTGATTCTTTCTTCATTTTGCTCTTCTACTATCCTGCATGGGATAAATTTGCGACAAAAGTAAGTCTATCTAGAAAAAGAAAAGTCATTTAAACGCTATTTTTAATCTGAGAGTCTTCAAAACAAATTCGCTTCAACATTCGTAGATTAATCCTCGATGAAAACTGTTGATATCGCTGTAATGGATAAGCTGGCAGATCGCTTTCTAAGAAATAGAACTATACGCCTAGGTCTAATTTTCTGAAGCTAACAGTATTTTACTTATCCACGTCTAGAAAACTCATTCCAATTATTGAATCGGTATTCTAATAGAATCGGTATGTACGAAGTGTGCGTTAATAAAAGAAAGGAAGTTCTTTGTTTCGGCTGACATTATTGCGTGAATTTTTCTATTTTTAGATCCGCAACCTTATGTCGCGTAGGTTTGGCCAAGAGAGTTAACCCCACACAACAACTAATGGATAAAAGCACAAAAATTATAATTTTTTTTTCTGTCTCTTCAAACTGACACTTCATATAATTGCTGATATACATTCAGGTTTTTCAAGGAGATGAGCTCCTGCATATAGCGACCGGAAACCCGATTACATCTATTATGCTAATTCCTACCTTGATTTTTATTTTGGGAGGTCAAAAAATGAAACACCACTACCCGCCCTTAGCGACTTCAATTATATTATCTATTCTATTTTTAGCTTATTCAAAAGGCAAAGCTTATTACTTTTTCCCGATTGTTCTAACATTATTGCCCTTTGTTGGTGTTTTTTTTGAGCGTGTTATTATGCCCCAAAGAAGGTGGCTTTTATTTCCATTAGGTTTTATTTTATTACTAGGAACTATTTTGATTCCTTTTGGTCTACCCATTTATTCTTATGCGCATTATATGGATACAATTCACAAATACCTTCCTAAAAATGTGAAAAATGGTAAAGAGGTTCTTCCTATGCAAGAATATATTACAAAGCAAAAGTGGGAAAGTACTATGCAGGAGTTAAAATCCGTTTATGACAGTTTGCCTGCAAATGAACAGTTAAACTGTCTCATTTGGGGTAAACATTATTCCCAGGCTGGCGCTATCGAGCTGATGAAGGCTACATACGGGCTTCCGAATGCATTTTGCTACCACGGTAGTTTCTACAGTTGGGCGCCATTCGGACGAATGCCGAAAACCGTGATAGCCATTTGTTACAATGATACTAGTGAAGAGTTTTTTCATCCTTTTTTCGAAGAAGTCACTCCAGTGAAAAAGTTATATAGTCCATATGCCAGTAATGAAGGATGGGTGCTACAAACGATTTATATCTGCAAAAAACCTAAACAAAACTTTAACAAAATGAAAGATCTTTTTACAAAGAGAATATTTGAATAAGCAAACATATAGATAGGGATGTTATATTTTTTTTCCAACAATCATTCGTTGATAAATTCAAATCCTTTTTAATTTTCAAAACTGCATTGAAACAAACTCAAATAGCCATATATCGTTATGCTATTTCTGATTATGATCGCGTCACTATAATTTTCTTATCTCAAATAACACTAAAAAATCTTTTTTATTTTAACTTTAGCTGCATCTAGAAAAGACAACTAATAATCTCGGGCAATGCATACTTCGTATCTACAACTTTTAACATTTAAAAAGAATATTAAATGTTATTTTTTAATAGCTATTTTTCTTTTATGTACTAATTTGAATCAACTTTTTGCGCAGAAAGCAACTACTCTATTAAAAGAGAAAATTGAGCGAATAATTTCAACGAAGAATATGAGGGTAGGAGTTTCCATTTTGGCAAATAATGGTCAGGATAGCATTTCAATAAATGCTGAAGAGCATTATCCATTACAAAGTGTTTTTAAACTGCATATTGCTCTTGCAGTCCTAGCTGAAATTGACAAAGGGAAGTTGTCCTTAAACAGAAAGATAAAAGTTACGGAAAGAGAACTTCTTCCTGACTTTTGGAGCCCGCTTAGAGACGAACATCCAAAAGGGGGCGATTTTACGATTAAAAAACTAATCCAATATTCTGTTTCTCAAAGTGATAACGTGGCCTGTGATGTCCTAATTCGCTTGTTAGGCAGACCAAAAACAATAGAGGACTATTTCAAGAACAACCATATTATCAATAATTTTGAAATTAACTATACCGAAGAAGAGATGCAATCTAAATGGGAAAATATGTTTCAAAATTGGACTACACCTCATGCTGCAAGTGAACTTTTGATGAAATTCTATACTAATGGGAATAATCTACTATCCCAGCAGAGTTATGATTTTATTTGGAAAACATTGAGAGACACAAATACTGGTGAAGACCGGCTAAAGGGAGCTTTACCAAAAGGGACGGTGGTAGCGCACAAGACAGGATATTCAGGCAAGAACACCGAAGGTATTACTGCCGCCTTTAATGATATTGGAATAGTGTTTCTACCTAATGGTAAGTATTTTATTATCAGTGTTTTTGTAACGGATTCTAAAGAAAGCAATGATACCAATGCAGAGATGATATCAGCTATATCAAAGGCGACTTGGGATTTCTATTTGGAAAAATAAATTAGAGTAAGAAATTAAAGTTAGATTGAACCTATTTTTCGCCGAATAACTAGGAGATAGAGGAATGTTATTTATGGGTCAAAAAATGAAAAAATCAACTGTAAACCAATATATTGTCGATAAGTTTTCTCATTTTAATCTGAATGAGGAGGAACTTTTTGAACTTAACAAGATTTTGATCTTTAAAAGATTTCGTCGCAAAGAAATTGTTTTTTCATATGGTGAACGCGTCAATACAATCGCTTTAATTATTGAGGGCGCTGTCTATTCAAGTATTTTACAACAAGATGGTACCACCCGTATTACTAGTTTGCATTATCCCTCAACTCTGGGAGAAATAATTTTTAATTTTGAAGATTACCTTCAAGATCGACCTTCAAAGAAAAATTATCGGGTACAGGATGACTGCTTGCTATTGATGTTGGATATACCAGCAGTTAAACGTCTATATGAGCAATTTCCAAGATTTTATCAATTGGAACTAATGATTATTCAACCAAATTTTGTCACTGCCTTGAAAAATATCGAGATTCTACAATCAAAAAATGCGGCAGATAAAATAAAACTATTAAAATTTCATGCGCCCGAAGTGTTCAAATTATTTCCTTATGGTCATATCGCATCGTATCTTGGAATACATCGGAATACGTTCAACAATGTCATATCAATTTTATAGCTAGTATACTATATTTTGCACAATTTTGTGCATTTTTTTAATGCTAGTGTGATGTTAATTTGCATCATGATTTGTAAAATGACTGAAAACAGTATTGGTATCGCAGTTGCAGATGATTCGCCAATTCATAGAAAGCTAATTTCTATTATTTTAAAAAGGGATTCACGTTTCCATCTTCATGGCGTTTTTAATAACGGGAGAGATCTAATTTTGGCAACCAATCGAATGGACGTTAAGCCTAGTGTATATTTGCTTGATATTCTGATGCCTTTTAAGAACGGCCCTCAAACTACTTTTCTGCTGAAGGAGCTGAATCCGCAAGTTTTAATTTTTGGATACAGTAGTCTATTTAGCAGCCCTATGGTGGACCAGATGTATTGTAATGGAGCTAAGAAGATATACCAGAAAGGGGAAGAATCTCTTCAGCTAATTTTCGATGAAATATACAAATTTAGTATCTTAGAATTGTCGGAATGAGGTCTTACTTACGGCAGTATCAAGAAATAAAAAAATACGATAATTATACTTAATTTAGAGAGAAGTATTCGCCGATTGGTAGTATCGTACCAGATTATGGGATAATTCCAAGGAGGGGCAGTTGAAATTAAATTTTGAAAAAAATGAATGTTGTTAAATATGCAAATATTTATATGAATTTAATAGAGCCAACAGCGTATATTCTGACTTTAAAGAGTGGAGCAGACCAGAATAATAGGTATGGTTTCAATAAAAGTTTTTATCTCTTCACTGCATTTAATTTTGATGTTAGTACCACTAAGTTTATTTTCTCAAAATATTGCTAGTAAAAAAATATACTTATCAGGAAATCATGGAAAGTTAACCTTAGCATTAATCTTCGAAACTTTTTGACTAGAGAAAGGACAATAAATATAGATTCTAAATTCAAATTAATAGAAAATCTTCTTTTTTATTGTTAAAGAGTAGTTAAAAATTTTTTAAGCCCAGTTTTTTAATGGATAAGGCCTGCGCGCTAGCATTTATTCCTAAAAGGTGATCAATAATCAATTGAATTGTTCCAATTTATTTTTAAATATTTGAAACTAAAACGGATTTCATATTGTTAATGTAATACTTTTCATAAAATAGGTTAATAATTAGAAAAAGCCTTGAGTTCCCCACTCAAGGTTTTTTTTCGCGAGGTTAGAGCTTCAGACTATGTTAATGGAAAAAGTATTCGCATCATTTCGTTGAAGTAGCTACTGTCCTATGTAAATAATCGAAACTTTTGTGAGGAGGCTGCTGTTTCATTAAGTAACATTGAAATATCAAGCATTTAAATCATACATGTTCGAGTAATTTAAGCGACTATTAAAATGTCAATGATACAAATTTAAGAGCAAAGCAAAAGTTAACATTATAAATTCAAAAAATTGGAAAATAGAGATCCTTTACCACAGCCAAACCATCGATTTGTGTCAAAAATATGGATAGCCGCTGGCATTATATCATTGATAGTCGTCGCCCTCCTGTTATGTTGGAAAGCCAATCAGGTGTTCTTGTATACTTTAGCTGGTGCCATTATTGCAGTATACTTTCATGGATTGGCAGGTTTAATCGCCAGAAAAACAAAAATACCCCAAAAATGGTCACTTCCACTTTCTATTATTTTATCAATTAGCTTTTTATTTGGAACTTTTTTTCTAATTGGCGCCCGCGTGACAGGGGAGGTGGTTCAGTTTACCAAAGAAGTTCCTAGTCTAGTTGAAGATACAAAAAACCTCATCGAAAGCAATAGTAACATAAAGTTGATTTATGAGAAAATAGCCTCTTCTAAAATAGTGGAAAAAGCGTCACTCTTATTAGGCGGATTGTTTAATGGTACATTAGGCGTTTTTGGAGACATCTATATCGTACTATTTATTGGAATTTTCTTCACGGCTGCACCCGGCCAATATAAAACTGGCATTGTAAAGCTTCTGCCAGCCGATGCGCGTTCTCATGGCAATAATTTGATAGAAAAAATTGCAAGAAATCTCAGGTCTTGGTTAAAGGGAATGCTATTTTCGATGTTCGTTGTATTTGTACTCACGAGCATTGGACTGGCTATTTTGGGTATAGATTTGTGGCTCGTATTGGCTCTTATTGCGGGGCTATTAAGTTTTATACCCAACTTTGGTCCGATTATATCTATTATTCCAGCCGCCCTTGTTGCCCTTTCAAAATCCCCATCGACTGCTTTGTGGGTCATTGTACTTTATTGTTTTGTACAGTTGGTAGAAAGCAATTTTATTACACCGTTGGTGCAACAGGAGTTGATCAAAACGCCCCCGGCATTAATCATCATTTCGCAAGTATTTGTCGGAATCTGGCTTGGAGCCTGGGGCGTTATACTTGCTACACCAATTTTGGTCATTGTTATGGTGTTGGTACACGAGCTTTATATTAAAAAGCAGGATCAAAAGCAGTTACTTTCTAAATATTAAGTCCCTCTCGACATACTTATAGAAATACTACAGCTATCGGCTAAATTAGGTACTTCAGGCAAGGTAGGGGAGCAAAAAGTCCTTCTTTATTCCTTTCCGTCTCAAATCGCTTGTTAAGTTGATGTGACAAGCGATTTGAGATTATTTTGGAGAGTTTAATCTAATAAACGATATACACGGACATAATCTATTTCGAGCGTTGCGGGGAATATTGTATCATTTACACCCTCTCTGCCGCCCCAGTTTCCACCGACAGCAAGGTTAATTAACCAATGGAACTTTTGGTCAAATGGCCATTCTCTGAAGCTCCTCTTTTCATTGACAAAGTGAAAGATCTCCTGCTCATCAATGAAACCTTTTATGTATGTCGGTGTCCAGTCTACACGGTAGCTGTGAAATTCTTCAGAAACACCGGATACCTTTTTTTTGCTTGTTTTCTGTGTGTTTATAGCATGATTATAGGCCTCTGAATGAATAGATACATGAACCACCCCCTGATCGTACCCGACATGTTCAAGTATATCTATTTCGCCCGATTTAGGCCAATCACCATATTTCATATCGGTAGCGAGCATCCAGATGGCAGGCCAGGTACCAAGGCCTTTTGGCAGTTTTGCACGCGCCTCAAATCGGCCATATCTGAAGTCCCCTTTGTTCTTGCTGGTCAACCGTGCGGAAGTATAGGCTTTACCGTCTTTATTTTCCTTTCTTGCCATAATCTTCAATACACCGCCCTCGACAATAGAATTTGACGCTGAAGCCTCCATATAATACTGCAATTCATTGTTGCCCCAGCCGTTATACAAATAACCGACATCGTAGGACCATTTGTTTTTATCTGGCAATCCCGAGTAATTAAATTCATCGGCCCATATGGGGGTTGGAGAAAAATGATAGGTGCTGTTTTTTGCTATAACCGAACTTGATTTGACGAAAAATGGAATATTGGCTGTTGCAACCTTATCATTTCCATCGTTTGCATAGACAAATAGGCGATAGGCGCCTTCCAGAGAAGGAGCTGTCAATAGCGTCCTGTTTTCTGCGATATCTTTTATAATGCCATTGATTGCCTGCGGACGTTCTTCACGGTCGCCACCTTCTTTGAGGTCTGTGCTTTCTTTGAGAAGCTCCCAGCGTATCTGTAAATTATCGCCATCGGGATCACGTACAAAGACCTCTATGGGATAGGATTTACCGGATTCTAGGTAGATAAAATCTTTTGCATGTCTATGATCCAATAATAGGGAGTCTAACTGCGGCGCCCGATTGCGGGGCCATAGGCCCGACCAAAGGTACTGCATAACATCGACAACTTCATTTTCCTCACCCCGCTCTGTAAATAATCCGTACCAAGTTGGTGTACGCTCCTGTTTTTGTCCCCACAAAAAGACATAAGAACCCAGACAGTTTTTATCTTGTCCGATAGCAGCTTCATATCGGTTTTTGTAAACTCGCGCTTTTTCGTGGCTTGTTTCTTCAATAGGTGCTCCCCAAGGTGTTAGCAGACCTTCCCAATGCCCGGTAGGCCCCCATTCTGATACAATATAGGGTTTGCTCCATCCTGTTTTTTTTAATTGTTCAGGAACCGCTGCCAGACCACCATATACTTGTACAGCAATCAGGTCCAATGCTGGACACCTCGTTTTGATGTAATCAATTTCCTTTTGATTCACTCCAGCTAGCATGGTTGTGACTAAATGATTGGAATCTAGTCCATGGATCATCTCAGCGATCGAATTGACAGCATCCCATACTTTTGGGTTACTGTAATGTAGGTTAAGCTCATTGCCGATTCCCCAAGCAAGCAGTGCCGGATGGTCCTTGTATTTAAGTACGATTGTGCGAATATATTCTTTTTGTTTGGCAACAGCTGCCGGATTATTGTAATCGAAGCCATGGCGTTCTGTTTTCACATCGAGCCCTAAGGTTACCGTGAGACCCAAAGTTTGTGCTTTATTTAGGATTTCATCAGCTTGCTGGGGGCTCCATGTGCGTATGGAGTTGCCTCCATACGTTTTTAATTTTTCCAGATTGCTTGTTCCGCCTGCTCCTTTAATGAAGTAAGGCTGTCCATTACGCATTATTGTAAAACCATTTTCAACTTTAACGATTGTCGATTTAACAGGTTTGCCTTGCTTGCCCCATCCATAGGAAAGGAAAAGTATGTTTAGCAATAGGGATATTAGTAGTCTTGCTGCTGTCATCATCTATCGAAAGTTAGGGTTTGCATCTATCTGAGTTTGCGGTATAGGAATGTACTCGCTGACACCAGGGGTGAATTTTGCGCCGAAGACTTCTTTGGCGCGTTCTGTACGGACCAGGTCATTAAAACGTTCGCCCCACCATTCGCAGGCAAATTCCGCTCGGCGCTCATCCAAAATTTGATTTAAATTTACATTTGTAATCGGTGCTAGTTTTGCGCGTTCGCGAATCAGACGAAAAGGCTCATCTCCATTTTGTCCCTTCCTGACCTTCGCTTCGGCATTTAATAAAAGAACATCCGCGTAACGCAATATACGTACATTATTGTTTGCCCCGTATTCCATTCGACCGGCTGTCATTTGCGATTTTGGGAGGTAGGCTTTACCATTAAAATATTTTACGCCAAACGGATTGCCATAAACAACATCACCACTAGGAGTCGTTGCTGTCGTTGCCGGATTGCCATTTACGCCACAATATAAAATCGTTGTTTTTAGGCGTTCCGTTTCACCTCTATTGGTTAAAAAATCAACGATATTCTGGGAAGGCGGTACCCAGCCGGCTCCAGAGATAGGGCTTCCTTTTTGATCCCCCGAAGGTCCCTGCCATTTAAAAAAGGTACCCCAATCTACACCCGGGCGAACAATATCACCAGTTCCTAAGCCAAAATCAGAATATTGTAGTTCAAAGATAGACTCGTTCGACAATTTACCTGGTATTTTAAAAAGTTCGTAGTAATTTGGATATAAGGAAAATCGACCACTCGCAATAATTTTGTTTGTTGCATCCAGAACGTCATTCCAATGTGCACTACCGTTATCATTGCCGGCCAAATCTGCTGCGGCCTTTGCTTTCAAAAGGAGGGCGGAATATTTAGTTACCGCCCCAATGTGCTTCGACTGATTTGGACGCGCATCTTCTAGATCTTCCGAGCAGGCATTCATTTCATCGATTATAAACTGACGTACTTCTGCTACCGTACTTTTTTGGATGGTAGCCAAACGGCCAATGTTATCGCTGTCTATAAGGATAGGTACATTGCCAAACAGGCGTGAAGCCATCAGGTGAGCATATGCTCTTAAAAACCTGACTTCGGCTTTGTACTGCCTATTTAGTTTTATATCCGTAGCATTGGAAACTGGAATTTTTTCAGCAAAATTATTCAATTCGATCAGAGCATTGTTTGCAGCGATGACAAGACTGTAATAGCTAATCCAGGATTGATTTAGTCCCCAATAAGATTGAATAGTAACGTCATTTTGAAAGTTTTTAATTCCCATTAATTCGGGATTATCATTTGGATTCGGTGCGGCCTGTTGGTAGTCGTCATCGCGCATACACCGAATGGAAAGATCAATCCAATGCACTAGGTTATCGTCTGAAGCCGAACGATATACACCAGAGACTGAACCGTACATTAAGGCTGTATTGCTATAATCAATCTCCTCAGATCGCTGCTGGTTTTCCAAAGGTTTGTCCAAAAATTTACTACAGCTGGATAGGCTAAAAGAAAGACCTAAGCAGCTTGCGATCACGATATATTGAAGAGTTTTCATGCAGTTAAATTAAAAGGTTAAAAATTAGAATGATACTTTGACACCCAGACTATAGGAAGAAGCGACCGGATACACATTGGCATCGAATCCCATTCCAGATATTTCTGGTGTAAAACCATTGTATTTTGTGAATATAAAAGGGCGGTCGGCAGTTGCAAACACACGCGCAGGTATTTTATTGAGTTCAAAATTGTAACCCAATTGTATATTTTGTATGCGTAGGTATGCTCCGCTTTCTACAAAAAACGAACTTGCCTGAAGATTCCAAGGCGCGACCGATCCTTTTGCAGATGGATGTGTATTGCTACTTCCTTCTCCGGTCCAGAGGTTATCGATGAATGCGGCATCGGCATTCATCTGGTTATATTTTCGGCGCATCGCACGGTTTAAATTATGGATCTTGTTGCCCGATACACCTTGAAAAGCAATACTTAGATCAAATTTTTTATAATCAAATGACAGGTTAAATCCGTAGGATATCGTAGGAAGATAATTTCCGAGGTTTACCCGATCTTTTTCATCAATCTCACCATTATTGTTCTGATCCTTATACTGAAGATATCCAGGTAAAATTGGTGTGTTTGGATTCTGTTGGTTGTATCTTTTTGCTATGGGATCTGCATCGATCTGAGCCTGATTTTGATATATACCTGCTACTTCATAGCCGTAGAAAAAGTTTATAGGTTGATTCAGTTCTATACGTGCAGGGAATTCAGCAGACCATTCCGGATAACCATTCATAATATTTTCTAGTCCTCCGAGATTCTTAACCCTATTTTTTAGGGTGGTTAGGTTTCCGCCGACCGCATAGCCCAGTTCACCGATTTTGTCTTTCCATTGTAGACCAATTTCCCAGCCACTGTTTGCTACACTTCCCCAATTGCCGTATACACGATCCCAAGAAAAGGGGATAGGTCGGCTAAAAGCAAGGTCATGTGTAGTGCGGTAGTAATAATCGACTGCGCCAGTCAAACGATTATTCAGCAAGGCAAAGTCAAGGCCGCCATCCCATTCTTCAACAACTTCCCAGCGTACTTGAGTGAAAAAGCGGCCGACACGATATCCAGGTATGCGCGTTCCGTTGGTGGTACCTTCGCTTCCAAATATACCCGAGTAGTTATTGCCCGAGTAGACTGTAGCATAGCCAGCGTTGGGTTGAATACCATCGTTCCCCAATTTACCCCAGCTTCCACGCAATTTCAACTGGTTGAAAAGTTTTTGATTTTCCATAAACTTCTCCTTAGTTAATACCCAGCCTAGACCCAGGGATGGGAAATATCCCCATTTTGTTTGATATTTTGAGCTACCATCCACACGGAAGGTCGCGGTTAGCAAATATTTGTTGTCATAGTCGTAGGTACCTCTAGTAAAATAGGATATCCCGGCATTTCGAAATCCTTTTTCTCCGTAACCCGTGGCTGAACCTGTACCCTGGGCATCCACGCCTACGTACCAAAACTCCTCCGACGCGGGCACATCATTAGCCTGCACCCAAGTTTCTCTCCAACGTTCTTCTCGCGATGATTGTCCTATCAAAAGGGACCAGTGGTGTTTACCCGCCTGATCTTTATAGGTTAGGAGGTTGTCCAAAATATAATTAGTGTTGCGTGCTTGTGCCGAACGTAAAAAGGAGCGATCGTTACGCTGATCGTTATCAATGTAGTAGACAGGATTATAGTTTATAGTATGTGTGGACTGATATCTTTGGCTCAGCTGCGAACGAAAAGTGATCTTGTCTTGCCAGAATTTCGCCTCCAGATATATCGTCGGAAGAATCTGGAAACCTTTTATTTGATTCGTATTATAAAAAGCTGTCGCTATTGGGTTGTTATACCAAAAACCTGACTGCATACCGATCGCGGTACTCGATCCAAATTTTTCCGGTTTGGCCAGTTCTAGTGATGGATCATAAACCGGATAGAGTGGCGATGCGAAATAGGCTTGCCTAAAAGCAGCATTATTGGGCGAGTAGGTTTTGAAGTTATTGATATGCGCACTAAACCCCGCCTTCAACCACTCTGTTACTTTGGCGTCAGCCTGCATGCGGATGTTATATTTTTGATTCATATTGCTCGCATCCATGATGCCATCCTGTTTGACGTAATTAAGCCCCATGGAATACGTGATCTTATCGGAACCACCCGTGATATCCAGATTATGGTTGGTGATCAGGGCTTTTGAGCGTAGGAGTTCATCGAACCAATCTGTGTCCATCGCCGGATTGGCCGAGGTACCACCATACTTTTCCACCGAACTTTTTACAAAGGCTTCATTACCAATGGCTGTTGCGTATTCTGCGTACTGCCGTGCACTAGCCATTTTCAAAACATTCGTTGGTGCCTGAAAACCAGTGAAGCCATTATATGTAACTTTTGCTTTCGTATTTAAACTTCCTTTTTTTGTGGTCACCAAAATTACGCCGTTTGCGGCACGTACCCCATAAATCGCTGCACCCGAAGCGTCTTTTAAGACGGAGATGTCTGTAATATCATTTGGATTAAGAAAATCAATATTGTCCATAAACATCCCGTCCACTACATATAAAGGACTTTCATTATTAAAAGAGCCTACTCCACGTACACGAACGGAGGGGGAAGAACCTGGCGCTCCCGAACTGACGATTTGGACACCAGCAACAGTTCCTTGTAGTGCATCCATTGGGTTGGAAACAGTACGTTTGGCCATTTCTTCCATATTTACGGTACCTATGGGCGCTGTCAGGTCGCCCTTTCGTTGGGTACCGTAGCCCACAACTACAACTTCATCGAGATTGAAGTCGCTGTTGTTTTGCGTGAGCTGAATCGTTAAGATATTTCCATTTATGGGTACTGTCTTTGCGCCATATCCCAATGAGGAGATGACGAGGTTATTGAAGCTTGTGGGAATAGTGAGTGAAAATTCCCCGTTTTCATTGCTGCTTGTGCCAATCTTCGCATTACCCTGTACAGCAATGCTGGCCACGACAGGAAGACCCTGTTCGTTTGTGATCCGCCCGGTCACTGTTTTGGTCTGTGCGTTTACCACACTGGTTAGGCAAGAGAACAGCACAGTACCGGCAATAATACTGATATTATTTTTCATATGTGATGAATTGAAATTTAGGAATTGTTTATAATTATCAAGAATCAAAATTAGACTTAAGTAAGTTCTTATCGAATTTTAGGGGTACAACAACACTACTTCATATTGGGTTTTTCGGCAACAATTCAATATATTTGGGCTACGTCAAGTTTACGTCAGCCAATTGAAGGGAATTATTATGAAGTGTTTTGCCATTCTATTTTTTATCCTGTTTTCAGCTTTTTCAAAGACGCTAGTCGCACAGGAGTTACTTGGCTTACCTTTGGCCTACAATTATGGTAAATCTGTCTATCAGGGAGGAAGTCGGACCTGGGATATAAAACAGGACAGCCGGGGCGTCATGTATTTTGGCAATAGTGAGGGACTTCTGACTTTTGATGGACGATATTGGAAAACATTTTCCCTACCCAATCATACCAATATCCGTTCTGTCTGGATTGATGCCGAGGATCGAATTTATGTTGGCGGACAAGGCGATTTTGGCTATTTTGAGCGTTCTCCTCAATTTGGGTTAGTCTATCATTCTTTGCATGATCTCGTTCCAGAAGAATATCGCAATTTTGCGGATATCTGGAATACCGTTGGTGTAGGGCAATCGGTTTTTTTTAGGGGTACCAATGCGATATTTGAACTGAAGGGACAAAAGATTCAGGTGCATCCCGCTGCGGTAGAGTGGTATTACATGGGGCAGTCGGGCGTTATACTTTATGCACAGGATAAAAAAAATGGCTTGCTGGAGTTTCGTGACAATAAATGGAGTCCCTACGTAAAAGACCTACCTTTTAAGGATGTGAAGATCGCATCATTAGTCTCTCTTGGCAAAGACCGCCTGTTATTGTCAACGCTGAATAACCAAATCTACACCCTGCACAACCGGAATTTGACGAGAATGCATGTGCAGGGAGGAGATGGTAACTACACACCATCCATAGCAAAAGTCGATGATTCGACTTTTGTTGTCGGTAATGCCAAAGAAGGGTGTCAGATCCGTAACCTTGATGGGGAAACGATTCAAAAGATTGGTGTAAAGGAAGGATTACAAAATAAAAATGTTACTTCCGTGTTTGTGGACCGTCAAAAGAATATCTGGGTGGGCACAGACAATTTCATTTCCGTCATCAGCTATGGAAGTGCTATTCGCTATCTTAGACCAAATATGGAGAATGATGTGACGGGATATTCTACACTCCTCTTTAATAATACACTTTATCTTTCCTCCTCGAATGGAGTATATTATGCTAAAATAAAAGAAGGATTGACCGACCAAAGCCGTTCACCAGCTGTTTTTTCCCTTCTTCCGGGTAGCGATGGTGGCGAAGCATGGCGCCTTGAACAACTTAATGGTCAATTATTGCTCGGCCACAACAAAGGTTTATTCCAGATTACGGATCATTCCCTAAAGCAAGTTCGGCAGGGGATAGGAACTTGGAAGTTGCTTCCCCTTAGTATGGTTTATCCGGTAAAAGAAAGTTTAATAGGAACCTATAATGGCCTCGAGTTGCTTGATTTTCATCAAGGCTTATTCTCGATAAAAGGCCCGCTGGATGGACCTTCAGACTCTTTCCGATTTCTCGAACAAGATGAAAAAGGGACCATCTGGGCATCTCACCCATATCGGGGTATTTACCGGATTACGCTGTCGGATGATAAGAAATCCTATCAAGCCAAACTCTGCAATCATAAAGATGGGCTCCCAGCCGATTATCAGAATTACGTATTTAAAATAAAAAATCAGATTTTATTTGCTACGGAGCGAGGGCTTTATCGCTACGATTATAAGATAAATCGGTTTATGCCTGCTAAAGAGTTCGCAGCTTTTAAAGAATTGACCATACGTTACTTAAAAGATGATCAAGAGGGAAATATCTGGTTTTGTACAAAGAAAATGGTAGGGGTAGGGCGATTTGATTCCAAGCTTCGAACCTATCATCTTATTAGTTTTCCTGAGATAGAAGGGATGAATACCACGGGATTCGAACATATTTATACTATCGATCAACATAATATCTATATAGGAGCAGAGAAAGGATTAATCCATATCAATTATGATAAGTATTTGAAAGATAGTGTGAGGCCTGTTGCTATGTTATCTCAAATTATTGCAACAGGAAAAGGGGATAGTCTTATTTATGCAGGTTTTTTTTCAAATGCCTTGGAGTCAAAGGAGCAGCCACTCAATGCTAAAAAAGGCAACGTCCTACGGCTACCTTCCAATTTCAAATCATTTCGGTTCAGCTTTTCTTCGCCGAGTTATGGTATAAACCAACATCTTGAATTCAGTTATAAGCTGTCGGGTTATGACGAACAGTGGTCTTCGTGGAATCAGCAGTCTGAAAAATCATATACCAACTTGCCGGATGGACAGTATACGTTCTTAGTGAAAGTGAGGAGCAATCTCAATCAACACTCCGATATAGCAGAATACAGTTTTATCGTTCTACCGCCTTGGTACAAAACGCTATGGGCCAAAATTGCTTATTTTCTATTGGCTATGCTCGCTGTGTTTGGCTTGATTCATTTGCGTAAAATAGAGAGACACAAACAGCAGCTGAAACATGAGCGACAGTTGGCGCAACTCCGTTATATCCATCAGCTGGAAATTGAGAAAAATGAGAAAGAAATCGTGAAGTTGAACAACGAGAAATTGGCACATGAAGTGATGGCCAAAACGAAAGAGCTAGCCAGTACTAGCATGCAGTTGCTTGAAAATTCGGGTGCATTAATCAAAGTTAAGGATGAACTCGCAAAGCTTGATACTGGAGATCACGAAGACTCTAATTTGAAACGTATTAACATGTTATTAAAGGATATTGAAAAGAATAGTGCAAACTGGAACCAATTCGCTAGTCATTTTGATGAGCTTAACGACGGATTTTTAAACAATTTGAAGGCAAAGCATCCAGCATTATCTCGAAATGATCTCAAAGTATGTGCGTATTTAAAATTACATTTTACATCCAAACAGATCGCTCAGCTGCAGAATATTACCGTTAGGGGAGTAGAAATTCATCGGTATAGACTACGCAAAAAATTGCAGATCGAAACAGAGTTGTCTTTAAATGAGTATTTGAATACAATTTAATTTGAAAAATTATCTATTCCACAGCGCGATTATTTCTTATTAATGAATACGTATTTGTTTTGTTATCTTTATTGATTGCATGTGCGGCGGCAAAATTAGGGATGGAAAGTTATCGTATCAACGGACTGTAACAATGGAAAATGAATTAAAATATCAGGTAGTAAAGTCTAACCATCCGCTAACGGAATTTGTTGAAAGTTTTTGGCTTTTACAAAACCAATCGGATTGTACCAGAGAGGTCGTTGTATTGCCCGATGGACGAGTTGATATGTTTTTTACGCGATCCGCCACAGGTACTTTCCACATAGCGCTTTTGGGAATTCAAACTCAACCTGAACGAGCGAGCATCGCACCTTTGCGACAAACGTATGCCATAAGCTTTAACCCACTTGCAGTACATTATCTTTTTCAGACTGATATCGCTCACTTGGTCGACAAAGGTACTATCTTACCATCTAGTTTTTGGAACTTTAATGCTGACGACCTGAATGACTTCGATCTATTCTGCGAAAAAGCGACAAAAAAAATACACTCATTGTTGCCAAGTGAGATTGACGAAAGGAAGAGGACCCTGTTCAATCTCATCTATTCATCAAAAGGGGCGATTACAATTAAAGAACTTGCAGAGAAATCGTTTTGGAGTAGACAACAAATCAATCGTTATTTCAGTCAGCAATTTGGAGTCACAGCAAAAGCATACTGCAATATAATTCGCTTCCGAGCTTCCTTTCAACACATCAAGGAAGGAAAATTGTTTCCACAGCGAAATTTTGCCGATCAATCCCATTTCATTAAAGAGGTGAAAAAACTTTCCGGAGTTTCGCCAAAACAATTGTTTAAAAACCGAAATGAGCGATTTATACAATTTTCAACACTTAATTCAGAGTAATTTTGGTCAGTCAATAATAAATCGTACTTGATATGAGATTACAAGGTAAGAAAATTGCAGTCGTTGGTGGCGGTCCAGGTGGACTTACATTAGCTAAACTATTACAGCTAAAAGGCGCAGATGTAACAGTATATGAACGTGATGTAAATAAAGACGTTCGTCAACAGGGAGCAACACTAGACTTGCACGAAGAGAGTGGATTAGAAGCTCTTCGAAGAGCAGATTTGATGGAAGAATTTAAAAATAACTTCCGCCCAAATGCGGGGCGATTAAGGGTGCTAGACGATCAAGCCATCATAAGAATGGACGACCACAAGATTCAACATGGCTATCGGGAAGAGCGTCCCGAAATTGACCGTGCACCTTTGCGAGATATCTTAATAAGCTCTTTGAATGAAGAAACTATTGTTTGGGATAGCCAGTTTATTGCAATGGAGAAGCAAGATTATGGCTGGATTTTGTATTTCAATAACGGAAAATCTTTTTACGCTGACATTGTTGTAGCTGCTGATGGTGCAAACTCAAAAATCAGATCTTATATTACCGACATTCAGGCTGTGTATTCTGGTATTACCATTATTGAAGGTAATATCTACAACGCCGAAAAAAACGCACCGAAACTTTGGGAAATCACAAATGGCGGAAAAGTCTTTGCTTTTGGAAATGAACAATCCATTATTTTAAGTGCAAAGGGAGAGGGAAGTTTATCATTTTATACCGGTTGTAAAGTGTCCGAAAATTGGGTGCAGGACAGCGGTATTGACTTTAACGACAAACAACAGGTTTTTGAGTGGTTTAAAGTCGCTTTCTCCCCATGGAGTGAGCAATGGCAAGAGCTTTTTTCAACTAATGAAATTTGGTGTATCCCACGTCCACAATATCATTTTCCATTAGACCAAACTTGGCCAACATTACCTAACTTGACAATGCTTGGCGATGCAGCTCACCGTATGCCGCCATATGCCGGTGAGGGAGTAAACCAGGCGATGCAAGACGCTTTTGAATTAGCAGAAAATCTAACAAACGATAACTTTCTGGACATTCAAACTGCCATTGCACATTACGAAGAAAAAATGCAGGCAAGGTCGGCAGTGGTGACAGGAGATACTTTGAAAAATACTGAAATATTTCACGGTGAAAACGGGCTTATTAAATTGCTACATATGTTTAAATAGTTTTTACTCCGTTAGACTAGCCACAATTTCTTGTTTTGATGGTTCACGAAGGATGATAATCTTATTATTTTCGAAAATTATAAAGCCACTTTCATTAAATTTATTTAACCACCCCATCATGGGCCAGACTCCCCACTTTTGAAAAAATTGAGTAGCGTTGATGACAATGGATTTAAAGTGATTTAAAGGTGGCTTATAACTTGGGTGATATTGGTGAAACGCCAATGCGTCAATCGTGATATGAGCTATCCTTTTTTTTCTTGCGCTGAAGCCAAAATCCGTATCTTCAGCGCCATATCCAATATAGTTTTGATCGAATCCACCAATTTTATTGAAGGTCTCTTTGCTACACCCAAAATTGAGTGACCAGAAGAGTTCATAACTATATTGTTCTAAATCTTTCCTGACAGGATCGGGCCTGCTGTTTTTCATTAATTGCGACATCCAGTCTGGCTTATCTGCAAAGCCTTTTTTTAAATATCTAACCCTGCCGCTTAATAAAACATTCTTTTTATTCGAGTAGGGCAAATACTGTTCTATTAAATTTTGTGCAGGAATGCAGTCTACGTCTAAAAAGATATTAAATAAAGAACTGGAACTTTTTATAGCCATGTTTCTTGCTTCGCCCAAATTTAACCCCCCTTCTGTTTCCATTTCAACGGTGTTTATTGTAAAGGGATATTCATCATCTCTAAACGTGTATGCACGTTCATTAATAAACACGATCATTATTTCTACCGGTAGGATAGAATTTTTAGCGAGTCCGTTAAGCAAGTTTATTAGCGCATGGTGGCGTTTATGTACAATTGTTAATACGGAGATGGGAGCGGTAGAGCGCATATTTCTAATTTAATATCGTTTTAAATAGTTTTGAGTGCAGTTTCTTAAGCTGCTTTGCAATTTCAGAAGTTGCTTTTGGGTTCATTAATTTTTCCCACGCTTCGATCTTTAACTTTTTTGTGTTTTCGATGATATGTAACCAGTTTGCCTGATGTAAAGCTTTCTCTTCTATTACCATCGCTACTCCTGCATTTTCCAATAGTTGGGCCTTTATTTTTTGTTCTTCAAAAGGCCTTTCTGCAGGTATACAAATAATTTTTTTTCTTAAATCACCCAATTCCATTACGCAGTTATGCCCCGCATTGCTTATTACGATTCCGCAATTTTTAAGTATATGGTATGCATTTTTTGAATTGCCATAATAACTGACTCCATGAATAGCTTTATAATTTTGTATTGTACCTAATATATGTAATTTGGATGTTTCAGGTAGATCTCTCCTAATGTGGGCAATGAGCGGCCAATCGAAACATGTGCCACCCTGGCCAAAGAAAATGGCAATCTGATCTTCCGAACTCGAATGCTCTTCAATCGACATCCCGCTATACTTAGAGAATCCACCTGAATAAAATGTCTTTTGTGTAAAATCGTTTTCGATATCCTGCGCCATTGATTTTGCGTAGGGTGCCAGCAAAAGCGATGCGCTTTCATAAGCCAGCGAGTGCGGAACGTCAGACCGGTCACCATGTTGTCTTACAACTACGGTTGGTATCCCACAGAGACGTGCAAGTAATGCGATCTCGACAGACACATCAACGATAAGTAAGCAAAGGCTATTTTTTGCGAAAAAATTTATTATAAGATAGTTTCTATCCACTATGCCCTTCACATTAAGAGGGGCATAATGTAAAAAATTCAACTCACTACTCGTCCAATCCCAATCGCTATCAATAGGCGTATCAAATGGCAATTCGATTGTTAGGATATCTTTCGGTATTAGATCTTTATGAGTTGCTAATGAACTACCGAAAAAGACCACTTCGTTATGGGGAAGTTGCGCTGCTATGGCTAAGGCTCTAGTCAAATGACCTGCCCCGTGGTGGTGGATATAAAAGGCGTACTTATAAGGCATATTTACTTTCGCAATTTTCGATGACTTGGGCAAATATGTTTTCATAGGAAGATACCATCTCATTAATATCCAATGCTAATTCAGCATGCGCTCGACATGCTTTTCGACTAAGCTGCGCCGCATCGTTTATGCATTTTGCCAATTCAATCACCGAACAAGACGCGGTAAGACATCCAGTTTCGTTATTTACAATCTTTGGTAGCGCTCCTCTAGCGAAACCCGCAACTGGCGTTCCGCATGCTAAACTTTCAGCGACAACCAAACCGAAAGGTTCTTCCCAACAAGGCGTAATAACACTTACTGCTGCATTTCCGATGAGTTTATTAAGTTCTTCGTGTGTACAGTGCTCTACCCATTCCACGCCTTCATCTAGAAGCGGCTTAACAAAAGTTTCAAAATAATGTTTGTCAGCAACCGAACCTGCTATCTTAATACGCCTTCCGGCCAATTTTGCTGCTGCAATTGCAAAATGGGTTCCTTTATCGGGATGGATTCTTCCAAACCATAATACATAATTTCCAGCATTATTAGCTGTAAATATCCATTTATCCAGATCAATACCATTCTGTATGACCTTGCATTCGGCTATATAGGGCTCCCACGAAGACGCATTCGTTTCTGACACAGATACATATGTTAGTTTTTTGTAGCGGTTTGCTGCTAAAATAGCCCTTTTCATCTCAAAAATGGGAGGAGTATGCAATACGGTTACCATCGGCGTTTGTGTAAGAGTAGCCATTGTAATGGGTACATAATTTAAGCTATTGTTAAACACCACATCAAAATCATATTGGTCTATCTCTTGCATCAGTTCCAAATAAGCGTGATGCGTAGAGATAAAATCCTCACTTAATTCGTGAGAGCGAAATCTGCTTAATGTTTCCATATCATAATCTACATCGCTAAGAATAGAATGTACATTTAGATTAGGATCCGAATGCTCACTAGCAAACAAGGTAACCTCATGTCCCCTTTGTAATAAAAGTTTAGTTACTTCGTATGTAAAGGCTTCCAGCCCGCCCATAAATGGTTTGCGGATGGGATGTTTTAAATGAGCAAGCACTGCTATTTTCATAATATATTGAATGTATATATGCTGGCAACGTAACCATGCTGATTAGAACACAGCCAAGTGAAATTCGTTCACCACTATCTAAAATTATTTTTCTGGACTATTCAGGGCCAGCTGCTTATATAGTCAATATTGCGATGCGATATAGATTTGTCCATAATATAGTTTAGTCGAGTTGTCAGATCACTATTTTTTATTTCGAAAATTAAAAACGAAAAGTGCTAGCTGTTGTTATATCCTTAAGTTTTTAAAGTAGCTTAAACATTTAACAATTAAGCCTTGAGTTCCCGTCTCGAGGCTTTTTTACTCTTAAGGTATTTTACATTAATTTTATGTGAGATTGTCATATCTATTGCCGTTAATAAATATCGCTGTTGAACTTCTTGTAGACATTTATTTTTACATTTGTATTTAATAATAGTTTAAAATCTATGAGCAAACGGACAGCATCTATTCCTATCAGAACTTGGGGCGGAGATTTTGGTGATGGCATAGCTGTCGTTAATATGGCATCGGAAATTCCCGGAAGTAAAGAGTTCAATCATGCACATCGACACGATTATCACCTTTTCGTATTGCAGGAAAGTGGTACCTCGCATACCGAAATTGATTTTAAGCAATATTTGATAGATCAGCCTACTATTATATATCAATCGCCAAATCAGGTGCACAGAGCCTTGAAAGTTAGAGAATTAAGTGGTTTTATAATGACAATATCCAATGAAAACTTACATGCGGATTATTTAAAATTATTGCACAGAAATACACCTGTCGAGCCATTAACTTTATCCTCAAAGATAGATTTAGCTATTATACAAGAAGCTTTTTCTTTATGTAAAAAGCTATTCGATCGAAGAGATGACAAACTATACCATCTACAGGTAAAAGACAGTTGCAATGCATTAGTTGGCCTATTTATGTCGCAATTCCTCAAACAGACAAAACCAGCGGAGAAACTCTCGCGTTTTGAAATAGTTCATAAGGCATTTATGGGCTTACTGGAGCAAAATTTTGTGAGCATGAGGCGTCCCGCGGACTATGCCGCAGCATTAAACATCTCGGTTGCTTATCTGAATGAGTGCGTGAAGAATGCAACAGGTTTATCCGTTTCATATCATATACAACAACGCATTATTTTAGAGGCAAAGCGTCTGCTTTATCACTCAGATAGATCGGTAAAGGAGGTTGCGATTGAATTAGGCTACGATGATTATTCCTATTTTTCACGACTATTTACACAAGTTGTAGGATTTACCGCTTTGACATTTCGTAGAAAAAACCGCGATTAATCCAATACTTACTCTTTTCCGTTCTTTTTTATATGATCAAATCTAGTGTACTTTGCTTAAACAAAATATAATATTATGCCAAGTGCACCAAAATGGTTATTTGATACTTTAGAGTTCTTAACGCCCAAGCTACCTTTGATCGAAGTTGTCGAAACGGTCTTTTTATCAAAATCCGTTAAGAAGATTTGTTTTAAAGGTGATTTAAAAGACATACAATTCGCGATCGGTTCCTTTATCGACTTTAGGGTGAACGATACAGAAGCGCGAAGATATTCAGTTTCTTATTCAGATACTGAAAAGGGGCTGTTTGAATTCATCATTTATTTGAATGGTAAAGGTTGCGGAAGTAGTTTTATGGCTAATGTAAAAGTTGGCGACAAAATAGTTATGTATAAGCCGAGAGGGATAAGTAGGTATTATAATAAAATAGCGCGAAGCTTTGTGATTTTTGGCGATGAAACGTCATTAGCACTTGCTATTTCTTTTCTTCCGGTTTTAAAGGAGAACAAACAACAATTTCTGTTCATTTTTGAATTAGACGAAGAGAATAAAGACGTTCCAAAATTATTGGGCTTGGAAAACTGCCTTATATTTCCCAAAAACTTTTTGTTCAGTAAAGAGGATTGGCTAAGCAGAACGACGATAATTAATAGCTCGGATTGGCACGATGCTAGCTTTGTGTTGACAGGGAACGTAAATTCGGCTCAAATGTTTAGAAAAATCATTAAAGAGAAATCAAATGGTAACATTTATTTACACGGCTATTGGCTAGAAGGTAAAAAGGGATTATAGCATTAGCACTTTAAAATTATGTCCAAGTCGTTTGAGTTTTATTGCTAATTCAGAACCATCGGACCAAAAAGATGGAAGAATATCGGTATTAATTGTAATTTTATATATCAAATATTTTTAAATGGCAATTCTTTACCAATATCTTCTTTTTTTACCTTTTTCAAAGACGTTTTATTTCTGTCAATATTTTTGCTAAAAACAATTTGTGGTAGACAGTAATGCTATCGCGACCCAATTCGTTGATCGGCTACTTTCTGAAAGCAACTATATGGCATCGGTGTTGGGAATTCCTCGGTCAGATGCATCGCAGCTTTCCATTGTTGATAAAGTGAAAAAGGCCATGAAAGACAATCAAGATTGGTTTATGGAAACAATGAAGGAATTAAAATCTGGGAAGCCAATGCCATATCATAAAAATCTTAGTATTCGCGAAGATGATTATGTCGCTTTTATGCAGTTTACAAAATCTATCAAAATCAACAAAGTAAATTCTATAGCGCTTAAGATCATTCACAGTGATAATATTATACATTTCGAACCTAAAGATTTAGCTGATTATTTAAAATATGTAGTTATCCATTTAAATAACCATACGAGCATGGTTTGAATATCATATCAATATCTAGAATGATCATTATGAATCTGAAATTTAACCGAAACAACATTTCAAGTAATTATAATGTAAATTGTTTTCTCTTATTTTTACCAATCCTAATTTGGAATGTATGTTTAGGTGGACAATTACCCCAAAATTACCAACCAGAAGTATTTTCAAAAGCTACTCCAAGCTTTTTAATTTATGGTGAAAATATATCGAAATTCATACTTTTTGCTATTTCATTCCTTATGCCGCTTAGGATACGCTCCAAAAAACAGAAAATTGGGTTTTATATATATATCTTCGGTTTACTGCTCTATTTTTTATCCTGGATTTTATTGATTAGTTTTCCGGACGACTGGTGGAGTACAAGTTTTATTGGTTTTTCTGCACCCGCTTTTACTCCTGCTATATGGCTTTTGGGAATCTCTTTCATTGGTAGTTCCTTTTACCTTCACATACCTTTCCATCGCTTTACATTTATCCTTTTCTCTACCGTATTTTTATTTTTTCATATCGCCCATACAGTTATAGTGTTTCATGCAATAGGATAGATTAGCCTTTAAGTATATCTCCGGGTTTTATTCATTTGTCATATTTCACCGCAGTGTTTTTTGGCTTTGGCGATGGGCCACTACCTCAAGATATTCTGCCAATGTTTTTAAATAGGGCTTTATCATTTACTTCGCCGATCCGGTTAACCAATCTATGCCGACCATACGATCACCTCTCCCGCTGTGCATCGGTTTACCAATTATACCTAGAGCGATTGTATTGACTCAAATATTTTGGCTACCGAATTCAGTAGCTAATCGTACTGTATGTGCATGGATAGCACCTTTACTCGCAGCAGGCGCAGTTGCGGCGCTCTTTATTTACATATTGAGAGGAGATTTCTATTTTCTATGCAACAAAAATGTAATTTCGAATATGGAAGGATTGTTTGGCAGCATGGCGCTATTGAGCCCCAAGAAAAGGATACCGATATAGTGAAGATGTTATAAAATTAGCTTACAATTTAGGGGCGATGCAAAAGTATAGTTGTTATGAAACTTTTATAAACTCACCATTTTCACTTACTACTTCGTTACCCCATTTTGTAATGGCTTCCAAAACTGGAAGAAGGCTTTTTCCTAAATCGGATAGGTTGTAAATTGTCATTAAAGGAGGCTTTTCTCCATATACCCTCTTTGTGACTAAACCATCTTTTTCCAATTTCTTTAATTGCAGACTCAATGTCATTTCCGTAATTGTAGGCATTTCTTTCCGAAGCTCATTATACCTTTTTGGCATATCTTTTAAATGATACAGGATAACGGCTTTCCATTTTCCACCCATCAAATCCATTGTTAGACTGACTGTACAAGGGTAACTTTTCCCTTTAAGTGTCACGTAATCGCTGGTACATTCTGTTTTCATGCTACATTTATTTCGACCTATCTATCTTGATAGTTATTGCAAATGCAATTTACTTAAAATAGTTTTGCTACTAAAATAATTATAGTATGTCATTAGTGATTTTAGCACACCCCAATTATGATAAATCTTTTGCTAACAAAACGATTATCGACGAGCTAAAGAGCAATAACATGAATATTGAAATCAGGAATATCTATGAGTTATATCCTGATTATGATATTGATGTAAAAGAAGAACAGAAAGCTCTTTTACGCCATAGGAACATTATTTTTCAATATCCTTTTTATTGGTACAATATGCCGGCCATTTTAAAGCACTGGTTTGATAGGGTATTTGAGTATCAATTTGCTTATGGTTCAAAAGGAGATAAACTAAAGGACAAAAATTTTATCCCGAGTTTTACAGTAGGTTCATCACAAAGAAGCTACACCGCTTTGGGCTTTCAGCATTTTCGTGTGTATGAATTTTGTAAAAACCTTGAGCAGACAGCTTACCATACCCAAATGAATTACATTGAGCCGATTTATTTTCATGGTACTTCGCTAGCTGCGGGCTACACTGAGGAAGAAATAAGAGCCAATGCAAGACTGCACGCAAAAAAATTGATTCAAACGTTGGCAGAGTTGGAACGATAGTGATGCGTTATTGACTCTTTTACGCGGGCAGTTTTTTTAACCATCTGGATTCTTTATCAAGAGTTGACCATTTTTCGATCTTAGATGGTGTATATTATGGTAATAATGTTGTAAATTTCTGACCTTGTAAATAAACACTAAAAGTAATCGAATGGGAAAATTATCGGATTTAAGAGAACAGTTAAATCTCACACGGGAAGAACTTTCGTAAAAATCAGGCATTTCCATAAGAACCATACAACGCATTTAATCGGGACAGAAACCAAAAGGCTTTACACTGAAAGCTCTTGCTACTACATTGGGCGTAGAGAGAAGTTTTTTTGATGAAAGCAATGCAGCGGAATCCCTAGATCCAGATGAGCTCAAATGGAATAAAATAGTGAATATGTTGGCATTGCCCGGCAGTTTTTTGCCTCCGCTCAATGTGCTGTTACCCTGGGCCATTATGTATCTTAAAAAGCAAAATAATCGTGTCAATAAGAAACTGGTTTCGATCCAAATTTGCTGGACTTTAGTCGCGCTGTTTCTATTTGTTATTGTCCTGATTTTAAACGACTGATTGGACGTAAAAAGCCAATTCACTATGTTGATTCCTATCCTATGGTTAATGCTAAATACCGTTGTTATTACCCGTAACGCAATGATCAAGATTTTACCTCTTTAGATGGGCGTTGGGATCGATTACAACCCCTGACTATTATCAATGGGCGAAAGATCATCCGTCTGAATGCAGTCATAGCTGAAACGGAATTTCGCGACATACTGACTAATGCCGCGGACCCTTCAAAGCCCAATGGAAGATCTAGCCTGTTCGGGAACCAAATTTTAAACCACTTCAACTGTATCCTGGATAACCGAAATGGAATGTTGTATTTACAGCCCAATGGTAAGATAGCCGAGCCTTTTTTCAATTTTAAAAGCTATCAGGAAGAAATGATAAAGAAGAATAAAAAGTAGTCTGCTACCAAAAAGAAATAAAATAGCAAAATCAACAATCCTCTTATAATCAAACGCAGGCTTGGGGCTAAACTCACTTCATAGCAAATAATCTGGAGGGACTATAAAATTTTATTTAGTTTACCAATGATTTTGATTTAGTAAATTTATCACTATATTGAGTTCTTCGTTCGTACCAATTATAAGAATTTGCCAAATGAAATCTCCTAAAGAACATGCTGCACTGGAAAAACTTAAAAATGGAGACCTAAATTCGTTTAATGAAATCTATTTCCATTATTCGCCAAAGATCTATATTAGATTGATCAAATTGGTGAAAAATCAAACTATTGCAGAAGAAATCTTACAGGAAGTATTTACTAAAATATGGCTCCAACGTGAAAAGATTGACCCTAATAAGGGGTTTGTCTCATTTCTCAATCATATTTCGGATAATTTGGCCATGGATTTTTTTCGAAAAGTGCAAAGAGACAAGGCGCTTCAATTGGAAATATGGGCTTCGGCAATAGAACTCTATTATCATACCGAGGAAAAACTGTTTTTCAAAGATAAACAGCAAATGTTGACCAATGCAATCGACTCTCTGAGCCCCAAACGAAAGGAGATTCTGTTGCTCAATAAATTTGAAGACAAAAGTTATAAGGAAATTGCCGATTTATTGGGGATTTCAGTCTCTACAGTGAGTAATCAACTCGTGAGCGCACTCAAAGATATCAAAGAATATATTCAAAAAAATTACCGAGATGAGTATATAATCAGTCTTTTTGCCGCCTTTTTATTTAAGCTATAAAAAAAAATCAAAATGCAATAGTGTGATTCTCTTTGCCAAACGTATAGAGTAACAAATACAGCAATGTATTGAACTAATTATAGAAAATTTTGAAAGAGCAATCCTTTAAAGATCAATTGTTGGCGTATATCCACAACCGTTTGGATGCGCAGTATTATGAGTCATTTTTTGACGAAATGGCGGAGATAGATACTGCAATACTGGAATTGTGGATCACTGAGATACTGGATCAGGATGAAGAACAAGTATTGCAACATATTCCCTTACCAGATCTAAGCCTAGTTCATCGGAAAGTGCTCGATCATATCTATGCCGTAGATCCACCCAAGCCTAAGCTAATCCTGAGAGTAAGCCCGTGGTCCTGGGCTTCATGTGCAGCCGTGTTAATCTGTGTACTGTCGGTTCTCTTTTTGAAAAATTTTTCAACTTCAACAAAAGAACAGGTCATCTGGTATGAAAATAAAAATGCTTACACGATCAATGTTCAGCTTCCTGATAGCACTACTGTTATACTCTATCCACATGCAAAAATCGGATTTGAATATAATGGACAAGGCCACCGGGATGTAAGGCAAGTGCAAGGGCGAGTTATTTATAACGTACACAAAAACAAAAATGCGCCTTTTCAAGTCAATTACAGCGGATATTTGACCACCGCCTTAGGGACAATATTTAGCGTAGACCCCAAGGATGCCGATCATGTACTGATAAAACTAATGGAGGGCAAAATCTCTGTCGGATCAGTTACAGCGGATAGCCGCAATCTAATATACCTCAAACCAAAAGAGGAAGTATTAGTTAACTTAAAACTGCAGCAGATGATTAAGTATTCGGAGCCTGAATTGACAAAATCTCAGCCTGCTCGTGTAGATAAGGAGTTAAGAAAACTCATTCGACATTTAACCGCCAATGTCGAATGGACCAATCAGTCTGTCAAATTTAACCAAACCAAAAACGTTCAACTCTTAAGAGTAATCGAAAGCCTTTATGATGTTTCAATTGTATGCGATAATCCTGATTTGCTCAATAGTTCATTTACAGGAAGTTTAAATAGCAAAGAATCGCTAGCCAATTTTTTGACCAGCTTCTGTCAATTGAACGGTTGTACATTCCAAGTGAACAATGGTATTGTCAACATCAGTAATTCGGGAAGAAAGGAGGACGTACAGTAGGAGAGAGTCAACCCAACGCGGAAAAATAAACCAATATATAAATCAGAATAACCAACTGTAAACAATTATGAAGCATATTCTAATCAAATTAATGCTCGTGGGATTGCTATTTCCATACTTTTCTGTAGGATTTGCGCAATCAAACCTGAAAGTAAATGGTAAAGTAGTAGACAACGAAGGTAATACATTACCCGGTGCAACTATTGATCTTGTCCACGAGAGGAGCAGTAAAAAGCTCCATTTTGTGGCCGATAACAATGGATTGTTTGTTTTAACGCCACTTGTAGCTGGCGAAAATTATACGATCTATGCACACCATCTCGGCTACGATACCGATTCTGTTAAGCATTTTGTCGCAACGGCAACCAGCAAAAACACAGTGCTTATCCGTCTGAAATCACGCACCGGAATAATAGACGAAGTTGTTGTCGTCGGTTATGGCGTTCAGAAAAAGGTCAATTTGACGGGCGCTGTTTCCGCCGTATCGGGTGAAGATCTGAATAATAGACCCGCTGGGCAAACCTCGTCGGCCCTTCAGGGCATGGCCTCGGGAGTAACCGTGACGCAGCGTTCTGGTAAGCCAGGGTCGGACGGTGCGGATATCCGTATTCGCGGTATCGGTACACTTGGCAACGCCGCGCCTTTAGTACTTATTGATGGGATTGAAGGCTCCATCAATAATATCGACCCCAATTTAATTGAGAATATCTCCATATTAAAAGATGCCGCATCTGCATCGATTTATGGCTCGAGAGCTGCCAATGGTGTCATCTTGGTCACGACAAAAAGGGGAAGTTCTGATAAGGTCGCTATTGCCTACAATAATTATTTCGGCTGGCAGTCTGCAACCAATATGCCCAAAATCGTCAATGCCCTAGATCATATGCTGCTGACTAATGAAGCTTATACCAATGTTGGTGCGAGCCCATTATATCCAGAGGATATCATTGCCGCTTATCGTAGTCAGGGCAATGGCAGTTCGGACGAGTATCCCAATACTGATTGGCAAAAGGAATCCTTGCAGGGGAATGGATTTCAGCAAAGCCATTTTCTGACAGTCAATGCTGGCACAAACAAAGTAAAAATGCTGACTTCGGTCGGTTATTTCGACCAGAAAGGTTTGACACTAAATAGTTCGTTTAAGCGCTATACCATCCGCAACAATGTAGATGTTAAATTCTCAGATCAGCTCGCTGTTAAATTTGACTTTCAATACGTCAATCCGATCGTCACCTCACCGGCAGCGAGCATCGAGGAACTTTTTCAGTGGATGAGCAGTATTCCTGCCAATCAATCCTTCAGAAATTCCAATGGTACCTGGGGACTGGGCTGGAATGGTAACAATCCCGTCTCGGCCGCGGCTGATGGTGGTGTTGCTACCAACAAAAGTCCATTTGGCAGTATCAACGCATCATTGATCTACAGACCTAAAGAATGGTTGACCGCCGAGGTCAATTATGCACCTAAATATGCGACGCAGGTAAATAAGAATTTCCGAAAAGCAGTACAGTCCTATTTTCCAGATGGTACGCCGAGTTTCTCGGTCCCTGTGCGGACAGCACTTACGCAATACAATAGCCAAGAACTTTTTAATAATATGCGTGCGACCCTTACGCTAAACAAAGATTTTGGTCTACATCAGTTGAAAGCATTGATTGGTGGTTCGCGGGAAGACTACAAGATCGATTACTCCCAGGGTTTTAGAGACACCTATGTTCTCCCTGACTATGAAGTGCTCAATGCAGGGTCGGCACTGAATCAATCAGCTACAGGCAGTGCCTCCGAGTGGGCGTTACAATCTTTATTTTCTCGGATCAATTACGTTTTCAAAGATCGTTATCTTTTGGAACTCAATGCACGCTACGATGGTTCGTCTAGGTTTGCCAAAGGTAATCGCTATGGCTTTTTTCCGTCGGCGTCTGCAGGATGGCGTTTTTCTGAGGAGCAGTTTCTAACAGCATCCAAGGGCTGGCTTACGGAGGGAAAAATCAGGGCATCATGGGGTAAACTAGGAAATCAGAATATCGGTACCTATCCAGCCGTGGCATCTCTAAACCTGGGTTCTTATACATTGGGCAATGGCATCGTCAATACGGCAGCGCTAAATGATATGTCCAATCCTAATATTACATGGGAGTCTACCGAAGAGAAAAATATCGGAATTGATCTTACCTTATTTAAGCGATGGACTATTACCGCAGATCTATACAACAGAAAAACCAGTGATATATTATTACAGCTGGACATCCCGCTCATCATCGGTTTGAATAAGCCTTATCAAAATGCAGGCGTCGTCGAGAATAAAGGGTGGGAGCTTTCCATGGGCTATCGAAGCGATCCAGCTAAGGACTTTAAATATAATTTTACATTCAACCTCTCTGATGTCAAAAACAAAGTGCTGGATATGCGGGGAATCAATCAGACTGGTCTAACGGTCAATCGGGAAGGCTATCCCATTAATTCGATCTTTGGCTATGTTTCGGAAGGCTTTTTCCAGACTGCCGACGAAGTGAAAGCACATGCCACACAGTTTGGTACCCTGGCGCCGGGTGACCTCAAATACCGTGATCAAAATGACGATGGCGTAGTTAACGAATCCGATAAGGTCATTATCGGGAGTACCATTCCAAGATATACCTATTCGCTCAACTCCAATTTTAGTTTCAAAGGGTTCGACCTCAGTTTTCTATTGCAGGGGGTGGGGAAAGCCGATGGCTACCTCTACGGGGCCGGTATACAGCCTTTTACAACAACGGGAGCAATTGGCGGAACGATCCGTGAGGACAATAAAGACCGATGGACGCCTGACAATACTGCGGCTAAATATCCGCGGCTCGCATTCGGACAGAATAACAACCAGCAGTCCTCCCAATTCTGGATGAAAAATGCCGCCTATCTTCGCCTGAAAAATTTACAGTTCGGTTATACCTTTCAGGCTGAGCTGCTAAAGTCCATCGGACTGAATAAACTTCGGGTATTTGTTAATGGTTCAAACTTATTCAGCGTAGATAAATTTTGGGACGGTTATGACGTCGAAGCGCCAGTAGGTTATGGCAACTTTTACCCACAGGTAAAAGTGTATTCTTTTGGATTGGATATTACATTATAAACTTGGCTTGTATGAAAACTCTAAATAAACTCGCGTTATATATGCTGTCGGTTGCAGTTCTCCTATTGATGGGAGCATGTGAAAAATACCTGGACAGATCTCCCTTGGATGGCCCTTCGGACGAAAATTATTTCAAAAATCAGGATGAGCTGACATTGGTTGTCAATGGTTTGTACAGCGCCCTGGCATTTCACCCTACGGACGATATGCCCATCAACCTCACACTTGATGATGCCACTGATATTGGGTGGGACCGTAATACTTCTGATTTACAGGCTGTGGGAAGAGGAGACCACGATAGCAACAATGGCTACATCCGGAATATCTGGACCAATTCTTATAAGGTCATTGGCAAATGTAATTTTATCCTGGATAATATCCAGAAGTTGGATGGAAAGATGGATACCAATCTCCAAAAGCGTTATAAAGCCGAGACACAGTTTATCCGGGCTTATGTCTACCAATATCTGATCGATTACTTTGGCGGAGTGCCCCTGGTAACGAGCGGATTAAGCCTTGCTGATGCGAATGTTCCGAAAACATCTCAGGCTGAAATTGCTAGCTTCATACTCAAAGAACTTGATGAAGCTGCAGCTATTTTACCGGTTAGCTATGGTTCGGCAGACGTTGGACGTGCGACCAAAGGGGCGGCATTGGCCATAAGGGCGCGGGCAGCACTTAATAATGGACTTTGGGAAGAAGCAGCACGTTCGGCCAAAGAAGTCATGGACCTGAAAGTATATGCCCTACACAATGATTTCGGCCAATTATTTACTTACGACGGGCAGGCTTCCAAGGAGATTATCTTTGCTTTTCAATATCTACGATTACAAAAAACAAAGACCCACAGTGCTACGCGCGGATTTCTATCGCGCAACGCACAAGGGACTTCCAACAAAATTCCATCGCAATCCATTGTTGATAGCTACCTCTGTACGGACGGATTGGCCATTGACAAATCTTCCAGATTTGATCCTAAAAAACCATTCGTGAATCGCGATCCGCGTTTGGGATACACCATTGCGCTCCCGGGTACCACATTTTTTGGTTTTCAGTTTGAGACGCATAAGGATAGCATAACCTGCTGGAACTACACATACAATACGTCAACGGCAGTACGTATCCAAAATCAGGATGCGATCAATGCTTATGCGACCTTTTCTGGTTATTGCTGGAAAAAATATGTCGATATGAAGGACAAGGACTTTACTATGGAGTCGGAGTTAAATATTATTCAGAGCCGATATGCCGAAGTGTTGTTGATTTACGCCGAGGCGATGATCGAAAACAATAAGATCGACCAAACTGTCTATGACGCAATCAACAACATCAGGCAGCGTCCTAGCGTCGATATGCCCGCAATCGCAGGTAATAAAACACAAGCAGAACTGCGCGAGATCATACGGAAAGAAAGACTTTACGAATTAGCCAATGAAGGCTTTCGTCTAGTCGATTTGAGACGTTGGAAACTGGCCGATAAATTTATGAATTCGACGCTCTATGGCCGCATTCCAAAAGGCTTGCTGGCCAATGCGCCAACGATCGATTCGGATAATTACGTGAGCTATAAAAATGTCGCTAATCAGAAAGACATGCGGGTTATCGAGCTCCGAAAGTTTGATCCCAGCAAGAATTACGTTTGGCCGATCCCGAATATTGAAATTGTAACCAATAAAAACCTGGAACAAAATCCAGGCTATTAAATCCTAAGATGATGAAAAAGATACGCGTAATAACCATTGGACTTTTGACCATGTTTTGGCATTTAGTCAACGGGCAAACCGACAGACAAGTAGATCTATGTATTTATGGCACCACCTCAGCCGGCGTAATAGCCGCCTACACCGCTTCACAGGCCGGAAAATCAGTGCTACTGATCGATCCTGGCACAAGGGTAGGCGGGCTCAGCTCCGGTGGATTAGGGCAGACGGATATTGGAAACAAATATGTCGTCACAGGGCTCGCTCTTGATTTTTATCGCAAAATGGGCAAGCACTATGGCAGTTTCGAACAATGGATTTTTGAACCCAAGGTAGCCGAATCTATTTTTAAGGACTATCTGGCACATGCTAACACACCAATGTTAATGGGACATCGTTTGGTAGCCGTTAAGACTGACAATCGATCAATTAAAACCATTTCGCTGCTTCCGAGTGAGCACAGGGATGGCAAAATGACAACTGTCAGTGCCAAAGTGTTTATGGACTGCAGCTACGAGGGTGACCTCATGGCCAAAGCTGGTGTGTCCTATCACGTTGGGCGAGAGTCAAATAGTACCTATGGAGAGACAATTAGTGGTGTTCAATTGCTTGATGGCCATCAGTTTCCCGATGGTGTAGATCCCTATAAGATAAAAGGTGATCCTCAGAGTGGTATTTTATGGGGGATCAATACGGAGCCTTTAAAAGAAAATGGAACGGGAGACACCAAGGTTCAAGCCTATAATTATCGGATCACATTGACCAATGTCCCTGAAAACAGAAACGCAATCACCAAACCCCAAAATTACGACGCAACCAAATATGAACTCTTAAAGAGGCAAAAGGAGATACAGCCTTGGAAGAGTATCGAGGACGTATTTATCTGGAGTCTGATGCCCAATGGAAAGACTGATATCAACAACAGGAATGGATTTTCAACAGATATGATTGGCATGAACTGGCGTTATCCCGAAGCCGATTATTTCGAACGCAAAGAGATTATCAAGGCCCATGAAGATTACACCAAAGGTTTATTATATTTTGTTGCCAACGATCCTTCGGTACCAGAGGCGATCCGAAGCGAATTCAAAAAATGGGGATACCCCAAAGACGAGTATCTCGAAAATAGCCATTGGTCTCCACAATTATATATTCGCGAAGCCCGAAGGATGATTGCTGATGTCGTCATGACACAACACCACTGTCAGGGGCGTGCGCGAGTATCCGATGGCGTAGGCTATGCTGCATACACCATGGACTCGCACAATTGTGACCGTGTGATCGTCAATGGCATGGTCAAAAATGAAGGTAACGTTGAGGTTGGCGGATTTTCTCCCTTCCCGATTTCCTATAGGGCTATTGTGCCCAAAAAAGAGGAAATCGACAATCTTGTGGTTCCCGTATGCCTGTCGGCAAGTCACATTGCTTTTGGTTCCATCCGCATGGAGCCAGTATTTATGGTATTGGGGCAATCTGGTGCTGTGGCCGCTTGCGAAGCAATTGACAACAAAATAGCCGTTCAAGATGTTGATATAAAACGCTTAACGAAAATATTGCGCGACAATCCGAAAGCAGATGGCCGGATGGCCGATTATATTATTCACGTCGAAAATAAAGATCAAGTGATGTTGAAAGGAGATTGGCACGTCTCTTCAAAAAAGGGATATGGTATGAGTTATCAGGAAGTGGATAGTGATCTCGCTGCTGTCGCACGTTTTACGCCTGGAAAAGATTTTGCCGCAGGGAAGTATAAACTCTACAGCTATTTTCCAAAAACTGCCGAAAGCACGGAAGCCGGGAAATTCATTATTCATACCGGAAAGACAAGGATCGAAAAAAAAATAAATTTCAAGGAGGTCCATATTCTCGGACAGACAACCAGTACTTGGGTAGCACTCGGCGAATATGAATTTGAAAACGGAGGTAACAAACCTTATGTTGAGATGATGCCAGCCGCGAAAGGCGTTCTGGCTGCAAATGCACTATTGTGGGTTCCGGTTACCGATCAAAATTAGACGTATGAAAAAGATTAAAGTGGCTTTAAAATTAGCGCTTGTTTTCGCTTTTCTACAGGCTCAAGCGCAGCATTTAACCAAAAAGGTAGATGTTTTGGTTTATGGGGGAACTCCTGCGGCGATTACTGCCGCATTGCAAGTGAAGCAGGCCGGTAAGTCTGTAGTCATCTTATCGCCCGATCAACATTTGGGAGGTCTGAGTTCGGGCGGACTTGGTTTTACCGATACCGGCAATAAAGCAGTTATTGGTGGCCTCGCCAAAAAATTCTATCAGGATGTATTCGATCATTATTCGAAAGAATCGAGCTGGAAATGGCAGTCCCGGGCCTCGTTTGGCAATCGGGGGCAGGGCACCGTCGCGATGGACAGTGCGCATGCAACGATGTGGATCTTTGAGCCTCATGTCGCCGAGCGTATTTTTGATGCCTGGGTGCGGGATCATCAGATTGATGTGGTCCGTGGAGCTTATTTAGATCGGCAGGAAAGTGCCATTCAAAAAGAATCCACATCCATCAAATCGATTAAGACCTTAGACGGAACAGTCTACGAAGCGAAGATATTTATTGATGCCACATATGAAGGCGATCTGATGGCGCTGGCCAAGGTAAGCTATACGATCGGGAGGGAGGCCAACCAGACTTATGGGGAGCAGTGGAATGGTGTACAGACCGGAGTTTTTCAGCACCGGCATCATTTTATTGCGAAAATTAGCCCCTATAAATGTGAAGGCGATTCGGGAAGCGGCCTGGTATTCGGTGTTTCTGCAGAAGATCCCGGGCAATATGGCGCAGCAGACCAAAAGCTGCAGGCCTATTGCTTCCGCATGTGCCTGACCAATGATGCCCGCAATCGAAAGCCCTTTGTTAAGCCTGTTGGCTACGATCCACATCACTATATTCTTCTGCAACGTCTATTCCGTGCCGGCTGGGACGAAGCCTTTCAAAAATTTGATCTGGTGCCCAACCATAAGACCGACGCCAATAACCACGGTCCATTCAGCACCGATTTTATAGGGATGAACTACAATTATCCCGAAGCGAGTTACGCCGAACGAAAATCCATTATCGAAGCTCATCAACGCTATCAGCAAGGTTTATATTACTTTATGGCAAATGATCCCGCTGTTCCCATCGCAATCCGAACAAGTATGGCAGAATGGGGGCTAGCAAAAGATGAATTTAGCGATAATGATAACTGGCCTTTTCAGCTGTATATCCGCGAAGCAAGGCGTATGATAGGGCAGTACGTGACCACCGAGCATAACATTCTAGGAAAGAGGAGGGTCGAAGATCCGGTCGGGATGGGGTCTTACACGTTGGATTCCCATAATGTACAGCGCTACGTGACCAAAGAAGGATATGTTCAAAACGAAGGTGATATCGGTGTTCACGTACCCCAGCCTTATGCAATTTCTTATGGGTCAATTATCCCTAAGAGCGATGATTGTACAAATTTGCTCGTGCCTGTCTGCGTATCCAGTTCACATATTGCGTTTGGTTCTATTCGTATGGAGCCCGTATTTATGGTGTTGGGGCAGAGTGCGGGTGTTGCTGCGGTTTTAGCACTTGAGGGTGATCATGTTGTACAGCATGTCGACTACAAATTACTAAAAAAGCAACTATTGAAAGCAGGACAAATATTGGAACAAAAATAATATATTGTCCTGGAAGTGCATATCCAATGGTGATTAAGAAACTTAATATAGCCCTTTTATTGAGCAAAGAAAGCTGATATCCTCAGACGAAACAATAAAATTTGACGAATTCAGAATAAATGCTTAAAATAGGTCCCTATGATAGTTTATCATCTAAAAGATATCCAATATAAGGCTGAGAGGGCTATTACCCCATTTCATATTTTTGATTTGGACAGGGGTGCCCTCGCCGCCTACAAAGAACCGCATACAAAAGACCATTTTTGCCTTTTGTTTGTAAAAAAAGGTCGGCTCAATCTTCAGGTGGAAGACCGCCGTTATACCGTTAGTGCGCCTCATGTATGCGTTATCTTTCCTGGTCAGCTCTCCTCTAAAGAGTTGCTCAGCGATGATTTTGAAGGCAAGTTGATCCTGTTTGATGAAGTACTATTTTGTTCGGATATCCTCAAAAACGAATTGAGTATCTACAATTATAATATTTCCGTTAAGCTCAATCATATTGAATTGCGCCAGACAGAAATTACAGAAATAGAGCTGCTGCTGGAGCAGGTCGAAAAATCTTATCAGGATCTAACATCGATCAAAAAGGAGCAAGCGCGGTTCTACATCAAGATCATCTTACTTAAGCTGGTAGAATTTGTACACACCAAATGGGAAAATAGCAAGCTCAGCAATGAAAACGCAAAGATTTATGGTAAATTTCTCGAACTGCTGGAAAGGCATTACAAAACAGAGCGAACCGTGGGCTGGTATGCTGAAAAATTGGAACTATCGCCAAAAAAGTTAAATGAAATTACCCGCAAGATTGCAGGACTCACCTCTATCGAAACTATTCATGCGCGGATCATGAATGAAATCAAACAATTACTGCTTCTATCCAACTACTCGCATAAGGAAATTGCGTTTGAACTTGGATTCAATTCACCTGCGGCACTGAACAAGTTTGTGCGGGCCAAACTGGATGAAACGCCAACCAATTTGCAACGGCAACTGTCACAAATGTATAAGACTTAAGCCTGTTATGCGGTTATTTATTATTAAACACTATGGTTGCATTGGATTAAATGTATATCATATCGTAAGTAAAGTATAACATTTGCTTTCTCTTGAAGAGTAACTTTGCAGCAGAAATTTAATATAAAATATATGAGCAAGTTGTTTGTTGCCAGTGAAGTATTCCACGGTGCTGGTACGTTGTCAGAATTGAAAACCCTAACTGGAAAGAAAGCTATCGTCGTAACTGGTGGTCAATCCATGAAAAAAAGCGGAACTTTGGATCGTGCCATAAGCTATTTAACTGAAGCAGGATTGGAAACTGCAGTTTTTGACGGTGTCGAAGAAGATCCGTCGTCAGCGACAAGTCTTCGAGGTGCTGCAGTGATGTCTGATTTTCAGCCGGATTGGATTATTGGTTTAGGAGGCTGCTCGGCAATTGATGCTGCAAAGATGATGTGGGTATTTTATGAATATCCGGATGCAAATTTCGAAGCGATGACTCAACCCTTTAACGTGCCAACATTGCGTCAAAAGGCTAAATTCATTGCTATTCCATCAACGAGCGGTACAGGTACAGAAACTACAGGTTTAGCTGTAATCACTGATCGGGAAAAAGGGGTGAAGTACCCAATCGTATCGTATGAATTGACACCGGATATCGCTATTGTTGACGGTGAAATTTGTGCTACGATGCCCGCACATATTACCTCCAATACAGGTCTAGATGCGCTTACACATTGTGTGGAAGCTTATGTATCGAATATTGAAAATAACTATGCTGATGCCCTTTCAAAAGGGGGACTTGAAATTGTTTTCGAGAATCTCGAAGAAGCAGTCAATAACCCGACAAACATTAAAGCACGACAGAATATGCACGATGCATCTTTTATGGGGGGGCTGGCCTTCAACAATGCCTGGTTAGGTATAGTACATTCCCTATCCCATCAGGTAGGTGCACTCTATGGCGTTCCCCATGGAGCTTCCAATGCGATCTTCCTGCCCAATGTGATCCGTTTTAATCAGACAGCTACAACGAGATACCCTGATTTGGCTAAACTTGTCGGTAGAGATTCGGCAGAAGGGCTAGCACAGGAAATTGAAAAACTAAGATCTTCGGTAAACAATATTAGCTCCCTGAAAGCATTTGGCATTACGAAGGAAGACTGGCAAAAAAATCTAGATTATATGGCTCAAAATGCTTTGCAAGATCCGTGTACGGGCTTTAACCCACGTAAGCCAACTCTACAGGACTTAAAAGATCTTTACAGCGCTTGCTACGAAGGCTTAATTTACGAAAATTAAACGAACAGATCGGCGAAAGCGGTTGTTGTGAAGGTGTACAACCGCTTTCTTCTATATATTTTTCACCCAAACTTCTCCATCTTTCCTTAAGTTACTGTTTTTGATTTTTATGCAGATTGCTCATTGATCCTCCTTCAAATTCTAAATTATATACGTTTTCAAGAAATCAATTGATTTCCAAATTTCTTTAAATGCAATGGGAGTGATTCCTCTGCCATTGGCACCCTCAACGAAAAGTGATAAAAAAAATATTAAAGTTCCTATTATAAAAAAAGGTTGATCACACTGACCAACCTTTAAAATAAAACATTACAATAAAACGTATTAATCCTAATCGTGCCCTTCGGTTTTAACAATCTTGTTGTAAATACCCAATAGTAAAAACGGTGCGGCCCATTGACCAACGAATAGTGCTGTATTATCATCTTTAGTTTTGCAACATTTTAAAGCCGCTGAAATTCCCATCGCTGCTAACGAAGCTGCTAAAAATACAATAGAGGGAATTTTAGATGTTTGTGTTTCGACCTCTTTCGTTACTTTGTCTTCATTTCCTGTTGTAAGTGCCATAGTTTTTATAGTTTAGTTTATTAGTGAACTACTTTCAAAATAAAATAGTTTGAAAATATCTATTATTTTTCTTTCTCACTTCATTCCCGGTCTGATCTTTATAAGAATCCACATTGCTTTGAAATTGCTTTATTAACCGAATTAAGGATTTTTCTTCTTTATTACAAATAGTTTATAAATCGAAATGCATCCCGGTATCATTGGTAAAATTGCTGTCCACATTCCAGGAAAATAGTAGTTACCGGTTGTTTTAAAATAGTAGTTTGGCATATTTTCAATAACTTCTCCCGATATTGAATCAGTAATAACATGAGGGTCATTAGGTAGCATATCAGGTTGTATTAGCGGAAAAATGAAGTGTGTGAATTCAGCGACGCCGGGACCGATAAAAATAAACCACGCAACAAACCCTGCAATAGGAATCCTATAATATAAGCCCAATGTAGTTAGTGTATAGATTGTTGGCCCAACGAGCGCAAATATAAGGAGGAATTTCTTTTCACTCCAGGGAATCCCAAATAGTCGGCTCATGGAAGGCGCAAACCCTGTCTGATATTCTTCAATGATATGTACCTGCAACGCAGCGACAGTAAGGACAAAAAGAGGCAATATCAATGAGGGATGGGTAGGATGGCTCAAGTAGGTTTTCTGCCAGCAGATAAAAGCAATAAACGCCGAGCCTCCCACGATAATTACTGGAGGTAAACCGATTGAAAAATAGCCTACTAAGGTTGCAAGAATCGTAATAATCAGTACGATAATAACGTTGAGCTGTCGACTGAAAAATAATGTTTGTATCATAACAGTATGAATTTCTCGCTAAATTACATATCTGTTTATAGGCAGTATTTATCAAATGATAAAATCGCTAATTCTTGCCACGGATTCTGCTCAAAGAAACTTGCGTGATACCTAGATATGATGCTAGATCTGCCAAACTGATTCGTTGAAGGAGATATCCCTGATTTTTTAGGAATTTGTTGTATGCGACGATTCCCGTTTCTTCAAGTGAGCGACCTATTCGGGTCATCATTTCGATAACGGCCATCGAAAGAAGTTTACGGTAGAAAGTTTCTATCTGATGATACTTAGCACATAATAATTGTAAGTCTTTATAAGATATGCAGCTTACTGCGGTATCTTCGAGCGCAACAATTTCGTAATTAGAAGGTTTTTGTTCTATAAAACTATCCAGGACTGAAAAGATATTTGCTTCCGAGAAAAAACGCATGATATACTCCCGGCTATCCGAAGTAAACAACGTTTTTACAAGACCATATTCCAGAAAGAATATTTTATCACAAATTCTTCCCTTTTTGACAATTATGTCTCCTTTTTTAAAGGATTTTGAGGTGATTTTTGATTTAAATTCAAGCAATGCTTCATTATTCACATTAAAGTGAACGTGTACGAATTGTACAAAATCAGGTGGATTATGATTGGAAAAGTTAGTCATCATACGGTATAGCTCAATGCCATTATTTTATTTAATTTACGATTGTTTTTCCGAAATGATATAAACAGCGATAAATTGTCCAGTAGCGAAGATGAAATCATATCGAAATTCAAATCCTTATTTCAAATTATTCTTCTTCTCATTCTAGAAAACAATCACGATATTACGCAAAGCTATAAAAAGGCATCCTTTACTTTCTTAAACTATATATTCTTGTTGTGTCGTCAGTGAGTTTTTTAGTATTGTTTGTAAGGGTAGGTGATTCTATTCTGTAATTTATTTTTTTTTATAAAAGCAATTTGTATGCGCTACTAACTGTAAAGACCGGAAGACATTTCATTCGATGAATGAAGTCTAATGCCTAAATTATCTCATTTGTTACAAAAGTATTTTGCACAAACGATTGCATTGTATATTTTTTGTTTTATTTAATTGTATTTATAAAATTAGAAAGAACAATTAAATTTAAATTATGAGATATCCCAAAGTTACGCTACTGCTCGGTGCAGTATTGGCAAGCTTTCTTTCTTGCCAAAAAAGCGAGTTACAAAACAATTTAGAAGCGAAATTATTGCTACGTGCTGCCTCTCCGGGTTTAAGCGGATACGAAGTTCCCTTAGGTGGGAATGCTTTTGTCACTTCGGCACCTTCCGGTGCAGCAGAAGTCATCAATAACAACGGATTGGCAAACTGGAACAATGTCAATAGCTTAATCAGTACCTATGCTAAAGTTCCACAAGCAGGCGCTTTGCGTGTTAAAATAAGAGCTAAAGTGTTACCTTCAGGCGATAGCAGTACGGTGAAATTAACAATTAATGGTATAAGCAAACAAGTCAAACTTAAAGGTGGAGCATTAAAAGATTACACGGTCGGTACCTATTCGCTAAATGCCGCGGGATATGTAAAAATGGATCTTCAAGGTGTAACCAAGTCAGGCGGTTATTTTGCAGATGTATCACACTTGATTTTAGATAGTTCGGCAACAAATGGCACGGTAATTTATAGCGACAACAATGTCGATAACACCTACTATTGGTCGCGGCGTGGTCCATCCGGCCATTTGAATTATACCATTCCAACAAATCAGCAAGTATCCTATTATTATAGCGAGGTGAAAGTGCCTGCCGGAGAAGATAAGATAGGTTCTTACTTTATGGCAAATGGCTTCGATCAAGGGTATTTCGGTATGCAGGTCAATTCAGCGACAGAACGCAGAATACTGTTTTCTGTTTGGAGTCCATATAGCACCGATGATCCATCCCAAATACCAGCAGAGGACCGCATCACATTAAATAGAAAAGGGACAAATACCACAACAGGTGAGTTTGGTGGCGAAGGTTCGGGTGGACAAAGCTACCTCAAGTATAATTGGACTGCTGCCACAACCTATAAATTTTTATTAAAGGGTGAACCTGATAACAATGGAAGCACTGATTTTACGGCATGGTTTAATGATCCGTCGACCAATAATTGGATACTTATTGCTAGCTGGAAACGTCCCAAAACAAGTACACATTTAACAGGTTTTCATAGCTTCATCGAAAATTTCAATGCCAACAACGGCTTCCTTGGGCGTTCAGCAGAATATAGTAATCAATGGGTTCGTACAGCTACAGGAATTTGGCTGAAAGTTGTGGAAAGTACCTTTAATGTTGATTCGACCTATATAAACAGCCAGCGTATAGACGCTATTGGCGGAATATCAGGAAATAGCTTCTTCCTCAAAAATGGCGGTTTTTTCAATACTGTCGTCAATCCCGGAACGAAGTTTACACTACCAAGTTATGGAACAGCACCTTCAATAAATTTAACAACACTACCTTAACAGACATATTTACAGTATTATTCATACTTTACATCTATTATAAAAGGGACAATACTTCATTAAGAAGTATTGTCCCTTTTAAAGTCAACATTACAATAACAATTCTTCTCCTTGTTTTTGGTATAGTTAGATCATCCATTCATCGCTAATTATCACTTATATTGATTTTCGTTGCGACATGCACATGGTTACCTAAATTTGCCTCTTCTTCATCCTGTTGGCGAATAAAACCAAGGAGCCGATTGAGCTCTCCATTGGCATCATCCCACCATTTAATGGACCATATCCTATGGAATATAAATCCATATCTTTCAAGTTGCTCCTGGCGGAAGTTGTCCCAGGCGTAAGCTTCCGGACTGTTATGGTATTTTGCGCCGTCACACTCTATTGCGATTCGTGGTTTGTTGCTTATTTTAGATTTTACAACGATATCAATCCTAAAACCGCCTACTGAATGCTGCTGTTCTAAGCGATCTGCGCCAATATGCTTTGCAAGTTGTTCAAATATTTCGTCTTCAAACGGAGACTCAGACCCTAAGCTAAATTCCGCGGGTTCATACAGTTTATCTGAGCAGTACTGACTCAATAATTCAAGAATGCCCTTCCGCAAGTTGTCATTCCCTTCACTTACCGCTTTCGCATAAGTAAAGTAAGCGTACATAATACCACGTCCTTTATTGCCATTCTGCTGGATAAGATTTGGGTACTGACCAACATACTCCTGCGGGAAAGAAGTACATACATATACTTTAGACCGCGCTCGAGTAATGATTACATTCAACATGCGATGTCCCTTGCCCTGTATAATCGGACCAAAGTTTTGACTAAAGGAGCCGTCGGCTTTTCGCCCAAATGTCGTTGAGAGAATGATAATATCCCGTTCGTCGCCCTGAATGTTTTCGAGATTTTTAACAAAGAATGATTCTCCTGCCTGCGCCATTAAACTGTCGAATACAGGGTCATGCTGGCGAACTGCACTCAGTTCCTCCAGGATTAAGTTGCGTTGATAGATATTGAACGTAGCAACACCTACGCTTGGGATACTATCTTTGGCATCCTTCATGATCTGTTGTAACAATTCGACCACTTTCAGTGCCTCCTGCTTATTTACTTGCCCTTCATACAATCCATCAATCTGTAAGTATTCGATAGGAGTGTAGTGCTCCTTTGCCGGAACAGGCATTAACCTATTTCCGTAAAACGCATGATTGGAGAAGTCGATAAGATAAGGGTGTTTAGAGCGGTAATGAACTTTTAGATAAGATTCAACGAACCCCTTGTCTACAGCATAAGCTAGTAAGGATTCGCTATCCGCGAGGTTAAGCTGAGCAGCTTGTAACGCAGTCCGATCTGAAAATTCATCTTCGGAGTCTTCTGTCTCATCATCAATCGGATCAAGTAGCGCTCCACTTCCCTCGAAGTAAGAGGAGGGAGCCATCTGGTGCTTATCACCGGACACAATCTTAGCCTTCCCTCGGATCAGGGCCGCGTACGTATCTTCGAGACGCAGCTGACTGGCCTCATCGAATATGACCACATCAAAAATTCCTTCCTGTAGCGGCAGTATCGAACTGCAGACGGAAGGATTGACCAATAATACCGGAAAAAAGTCTGTAAATAGTTCAAATTCTCTGTTCACAATAGTTCGGAGTGAGTTGCGACGCATTCCCTTAGCTCCCTTTTTGTTAAACAAACTATTTATGTTTTGTCCTTTGGATTTGAACTTTCCTACAGCATTAGCCTGTTTTTCCGTCCATAAGGCAATAATGCTATTCAGTTGCGCATTATTAAACTCTTGTTTTTGCTGTTGATATTGTTGTAGTTGGTAATCGCTTTTTGGCAATTCTTGTGGCTCATTTGTCGTGAGTATCCAATACAGATACCAGCATTCAAATGCATCAGCCCAATGGTCTTTAAGATGTATGCTGATTCTGGTAATGAGCTTTTGTTGCACTTCGTCCACTGAAAGGAAAAATGATTTCCACTCGTGATAGCTACGGAAATCACTTATATGTTCATTGAACATTGTAATGGTGTTCATAATCGTTTGACATAGGTCCTGTGCCGCCTGAAGACTTGTATACGGCAGAAATACCCCATTCGTTATATTTCCCATTAAGTGGTTACTCTCAATATCGTCAAACGAGTTTTGTAGATTCCGATAGGCATCAGCGCGCGCCGCGTAATAGTCACGAAAATGATTAAAATGCCTTAACTGAAAAGTAACTCTCTCTGTTAGATAGGGTACTGCTTCAATCAAGCCGTTGATATCAGTAACTGGAGTTGTTGGAACGATATTGTAATCCGCGATCAGCATTTGCTCAATACTATCCAATTTTTGAAGTAGGGGAGCTACTTGCGCTTTTAGTTCACTCAGTTCAGTATGAAAATGATGATCATTAATATTAGCCAAATAGCTATCTATCGTATAAGGATATTCTTCTCTCCAAGTCGCTGCTTTTTGTCGTAGTTCCTCAATATTGTTGAGATAAATGGATAAATCAGTCGTTTCCAAATGGTCGTTATATTGATGTTCAATATAATTTTTCTGAACATGGGATGATCTTACCTGCGCGATGCGATTCTTTAATTCAATTCTCGTTTGTTTTATCTGCTTATGTTTTCCCGAGAATATACTCAACAAACTTGTTTTAAATTTTGCGCCGCTACTATTATCTAATAAGTTATTGCCATATTGCGCAATGCTTGACTCAGCGTAGGCAAGATAAGTTGATATTGCATGGCTTAGCGATGAATAATAGCTGCTGTAATGTTGTTGTAAAGCATCATCATATTGCTTGAAAAATTGTTGTGCTTTAATCCGAACCGATTGTAATCCTAAGACAATTTCATTGATTCGCTGTTCCTGAGGAAAAGTGGGGGGTAATTTCTCTTCCTTAACTGAATCTCCAATACAAAATGCTAAATAGCACTTAAAATCCTGCTGCATTATCGCGGGGATGCCACTCAAAAATTCATCAGCCCACTGCTTTCCGCTCACTTGAAGTTCATTAATAACATGTTCAATTGTTGGTAGCTGTTTATGAACGTATGCTATAAAATCTTCAATCCTTACACGTGATAGCCCAACCTGTTGATCTAAAAATAGAACGTCTGTCAATGGTCTAAATATGGAATGGACCTGATGCGATTGTTTAAATAAATTATGGCTATGCTTTAAAACAACAAGTGTCTTTTCCAGTTCTTTGTGATCTTGAGCGAAATTGAAGTCCTGCTTTGGTATAATATTCTTGAGTGGTACTTCATTAAAGTTTTTTAATAAAGCCAAATACCGGCCTACGATCTGCGACCAACTCTTGTCACCGTATACCGTTTGCGCTAAGGCAGCATGTTGTGCGTTAATACGTTCAGCTGATTCGTTGAGTTTTGATTTTATCGTATCATATTGGCTTTGGGCTTGCCTTACTGAGATGTAAAACGGAACTCCGATCTGACGATCTCTGACGGAATCAACGATCGCTTCACGCGCATCGTTTACATCATCAATTACACCTACCAGAGCGCCGATCTGAGGATTCGTACGTTCGATATTTGCTTTAATAACATCAAGGGCTGTTTTCTTTTCGCATACGACAAGACATTTTAGTCCATTGGCAAGTGCATTTGTGATCAGTGCAGTTAATGATTGACTTTTTCCCGTCCCAGGGGGGCCTTGTATTATTTGATTCGGTTCATTTCCAAGAGCACTTATTATGGCCTGTTGGCTTGGGTCGGTGTCGACGGCGCTGAAAGGTGTTGTCGATAGATTTTCCACCTTAAGCTCATCAAATTCGAAGGCATCGAAGCGATCCAATAAGCGGGAAATGTCGGTGATAATACTTTCTTTTTGCGCTCTGAACAAACCAAAAATACCACCAAAATGAATGTAAGCTTTGTTATTGGCGATAGCATCTATCTGGGATGCTTCAGGTAATACGTTAATAGCTGTTTCAAAGTTCTTGTTTAGCACCTCTAGTATCTGCTCTTTACTATTCGCATTGAGTGCTTCCAATACTTCTGCACAAGCGTTCACTAGTTCGTTGCTATCAATCAGAGCGTCTTCTAAGGCTTCATTGGTCAGATTGTGTAGTGTAACGTCATCTTCACTTTTAATAAAAGAAAGGAGGACCTCATTGATACTAATCGGGTGAATATCTGAATCCACTATTTTTCCATTCGCTTGAACCACCTTATTTCGCAAAAACGACCATTCATTAACTTTGTTTTTAGATTTCACGGCCTCCAGTTGCCAAATGAATAACGGGGCTTTTATGATTTTCGAGGGGTCTTTTGAAGATCTTTTTATAAGGATAGGATAGCCGAATCCGAGGGTCTTCATCCCATGTTCTTTAAAGTAATCCTCATTTTCTATAATAATGGAGTTCAATCGTTTAGAAATTACGGACAGTTTCTTTTGAGTCTCCGCATCCTTTTCATTGAGGTCTATCGTATCAAATGAAATCTTAAATTCAAAGTGTGCTTTGGTCAACAAGGTATCCAAAAATAATTTAGCGAGGCCATCCTCAATGAGGTCGAGCTGCTGCAGGTCTAACCGGGTAGCCAACCTTCCTGGCAATGCATTTAAATGAATAGAGCGGGCGTTACCACCTTTTAATTTGCTTTGTAATGATTGCAGGAAAATCTTGGATGACATAATTATAATATTTGTATTTATCCTAATATACAAATATTCGGTATAATCAGCAATGCAATCAAATTACCTAACCAAAGCTGTTCAACAATTTTGGTAAACACCTTTCCCTATTTAAAATATTTTTTTTACCAATTCCACAGAAACAAGTTTCTTCGTGTTCTAGCTTTTTGCTTTTCGTACTCATGGACGGTTAGATCAATAAATCATTAAAAGATTGGTTGGAAGGTCAACTTTAAAGGTGAAAGTGGTTTTTTTAATGACCAGTATTTAACGCATAAACTCTGTTATACTTTGTTTATGCATTTTATTTTATACATAAGGTTTATGATATATAATACCTACCGCTTAATCCACTACAGCAGTGAGGCTAGGATTAATTAGAAATTTACCCTCTGCCGCCTTTTGGATGAAATCTGACAGATTGATATGAAGCACTAACGTATGGTTTTCGTTCGGAAGAAGCAGCCTTTCGTCCGCGATATTCACCGCTATAACTTGTCCTCGTGACGTCTCCAAAGCATAGGGAAAGCCATCTATGACTATTTCATTTCCTGTCGGTGCAACTTTTAGCATTACTTCCTGTAGGGTACCATGGGGGACAGGTCCACCCGCAATGATGCTATCCTTTTGAATTCCGAGGATGTTTACTCTTTTATTTGCCTCGATTTTTCCTCCACCTGAAGACGTGCGAGTCCATAGCTGTTGGATCTCGAGATGGAGTTCATCATACTGATCACCGTCACTTTTTACCGTCACTTTTAAGTGCGACTGCTCGGGTGCAGGGCTATCGTCCTCATGGCAGCTACGCAAAAGTATGAGCAGGACCAGAGCCATCAGATGCAAGAGGGCAGAAATTCTGCAGGCGGTTAACTTTGTGTTTTTTCTATTGGAAATAAAGATCATAATTGTTTTTTTAGTTGAACACAAGGGATGCAGTTAACGTTTGTTTTTTTGTGTAAAAACAGGCCTCTTCATAACCCCATACACTATACCCACCCCATTTGATACGCTAAAGGCAAATCGTTGAGGTAATAAAAAATGATCCAACAGATCGCTGGAAGGTATCCGCTATACGTTTCATTTGGCACGAGAAAAAAAAATTAGATCCAGTGTAACAGATGCTTAGCTCGATATACTTATTGTATATGAAAGAACTATTCAAAACAATGCTGTTGCTGTTTTTAGGCACAGCTCTTACACAAGCTGTATCTGCGCAGCCTAAAACGAGTCAAACGGTCATGGTTGAGGGAAAAAAAATGGCCTATAAAACGAGCAATCTTGCCAATCGGAAAGCAGGCGAACCTATTTTAGTGTTCGAAGCCGGATTAGGCGGCGGTACATTTGATCCCATTCTACCCCTTTTACCTAGTCATATCGCGAGTATTCAGTACGAACGAAGTGGTATTGGTAGTTCCGAACCGGACTCCCGTATTGTAACGGACAGCCAGGTTGTTTTACGCTTACATGACCTTTTGCAAACCTTGGCCATTCAGCCCCCTTATTTGTTAGTAGGGCATTCCATGGGCGGCCCTTACATCCGTCTGTTTGCAGCCCAATATCCCGATGAAATATGCGGACTAGTGTTCTCGGACCCAACGGATTTTATGTTAACCGAGCAGGAGGATGAACATGCCAAGCTGGTCTCGCGGAGTAAAACGAGCTATCAGCAGATCACAAAAATTATTATGGAGCAGATGTCCAAAAATACAAATTCCAGTGCAGGCGCACATATTGATGCTGCTCGAGCGCTAGCGTCCATCTCGAAAGGATATTTTCATGAATATAGAACATTACCACCATTGAAAAAAGAAATTGCTGCTACAGTGATCATATCCTACAACAAAAATATTGAACTGCCCGATGAAGAGCTGGATCGTAAACTAAATCTGGGTATCAATTTTAAGGCATGGTGGAAAGAATACGATGAATTGCGAATCCAGCATTATGCAGCATTGCTAAAAGACAATGACAATAGCATGCTTGTCCTGCTCCCAAAATATTCGCATGGTATTTACTATCAAAATCCGCAATTGGTCGCAAAACTCATACAGGACAATTTTGATAGCTATAAAAAGGAGTAACCACCACGAGTCCCTTTTTAGAAAGCGATAAGGTCTATTAGGTTATAAATCCTATATCTTAGTGCTATGCTGTACAATCCTTTTGAACAGGTCACCAAAAGTTCCTTTTGATTGGGAATGGTTGCCACCTTTGGGGAGTGATACGGCACAGACTTCGCTATTCTAAATCAGCGTCCATGGGAAGTTTAACAAAATATGTATCAAATGATCGCCCTGAGTTCGCGGTATTTATAGATGATGATAAGGTTTGTTACGTATACTTATTGATGGAGGATAAAATAATTGGAGATATATGGTTATATAATAGTGCACCTACTCCGAGCGAACCCGAATGGCATAAAAAGAAGAATATACCGTTTTTAAATCCTGCAGCGTTTTTCAAAGAAAATCTAGAGCCATTTGATGCAAGTTCGCCCGTTGAAGTAAACCGGGATTTTGACGAAGAAACCGTGGCCAATATATTTGTAGCTTCCAGATCGATCGCAAAGCTTCTTATCGGTTCTTCTCCGGGTTGGTCAAGTCTGGTCGCTAAAGATGGGCCTTTGGCGCAAAAGATGGAGGGTTTTTAAACTATAATTTTCAGTAAAAAAATCTACATGTTTTTATTTCTTCGATCCTTTTATCGTAAAGCTTTCTTTTATTCACCAGAATGAAGATTGACAAGAGGAATATCAATTTTTAATCCAATGCTAAATATCGCAGCGTCGAAAGCCTTATCATTAAATCTTTTTTTCAATCCCTCATCATAATACGCCTTTAACGGGAGTAATTTTCCTCCTATAAATGCGACGATAGGCGTGTTTTTAATATTGTATAGTATATTAGCTCCGGGACTAAAGACCTCGCTAAAATGTACTTCCTTATTGTAGGCCGAGTCTGGAGTAATTAGATAGTGATTGACGAGATTTCCTAGTTCCAACAATTGCACGTTGAAATTTAAATATTTGAATAAGTTACCTGCAGGTCGTATGGTAACCCCTATAGGGGCAGTTATACCACCCGTCCATTTACAGTTTAATGAAGAGTTTCCAATGGGGACAATTCTTCCTGCAAAGGCCCCCACATATGCATTCAAATCTACAGATGAAGACATTTTCCTTTTTAATTTATAAGAAGTCGGAGGCAGTGCATGCGACTCGATTACATTTGCCAGTTCGGCGGATGAGGAGGAGGCAATGACATCACCAAAAAATCCCGACAGTTTGACCAGTTGGCTGGCATATGACATTTCTGATAGCTTTGGTAAAGCTGAGAAAAGCGTATCCACTTTTGAAATTGAACCTGAAAATAAAGTTAGTGCAGCAGCTTGTTCACTTGGGTTATTGGTTTCTGAAACCATTTTGTAAAGTGCGATGCGATTGATGAGCTTTATTAAGCTTTTATCATCCAGCTTTTTTGCTGAAAGTATTTGGCCTTGCTGTGTTTTTTTGCTTGTTTCAAGAAATTTTTGTTGATCTGCCCAAGCTAGGTGTTGTAGATTTTTGCCCATATATTTAATGAACTCCAAATCGTCCTTGCTCAGCTCCTTATTGTTGAATTTTATATTTTTTATTGTCTTGTTTTCATTGTATTCAATTGTAATCTCTTTGTTTGACAAACTGGTGGAAAATATGTTCTTTAACGTATCTATATTTACGATATATTTAAGATTTCCAACTTTGTAATATGCATCTACCAATCCCATTGTGTTCTGTGCAGCTGCCACAAAATTTTTCTCTTGAATATTCTCTATAATTTCGAAAACGTCTTTGATGTTTTCCAAATATTGGTTAACGTCTTGCTTTTGGCCTGTTCCAAATGGATAATTTTCGAAATTGGCAATCACTTGTCCCAGTATACTCCATGTGTTGTATGACGATTTGGCCATCTGATCTGATTTATTTTTTTCAATTAAGACCTGTTGTTCCTGGTTAATTTTATCGAATTGTCCCAATGACATCAATAGCGGACTCAGCCAAGCAATCACTTTTTCCTTATTGATAATTAGATTTTCTTTGACGCCCGGTAGATTATCAAATACTTCACCATATTTCAATTTGAGTAATTCCATTAATATATCCCATTGTTTTTTATCTAATGTTTTTAGTTCCTCATAACCTAGAAGTCTGTAGTTCTTATCATTAATTGTAAACAATTCGTTAGTTGCTATGTAAAGTAGCCCAATAATATTTTGTGCATATTGATTTATGTTTTGCGTATTATTAGATGATATATTGGGATCAGGACTATAAGTAGGGTTAAGGTATAATTGGCGGATGATATCTCTGTAATTGTAACGGGCTTTTATCAAACCATCGATATTATACCCAAGTTCAACTGTCATGCCGAGATTTGCTGCGATTTCTGTTGTTAGAAATTGTTTTGTCCAGCTACTTTTGGATACATTTCGTGGCATTTCAACAAAATCTTTGGAGATCGCGTATCGCCAAGAAGAGCCGAAATTAGCGGTTCGGTAATCAGAGAGGCCTTTTAACAATTCAATTGTGGAAGGGAATACATCATATATCAATGGATTGTTTACTCTTTTGCGTAACTGGTCCATAAACCATATCGCCGCTTCCTGCTTCGCTCTTTTTGCTAGGAACATCGCCATGGCATCAATCATTTGAGATTGGGAGGGGATGCTTAATCCTGTATAATTGAGACTTTGTTGCGCATTTTGCGTTGTGGTAGTAAGATTGATCTGTAAAGATTCTTGCCGATTAGGTTGCTGTCCTTGGAGATAGTTTTTTGCATCTATTGAAAAAGTTCCATTCGCTAACAAGATGTCGGCCATTTCATATGTTTTTTTTTCAATTTTGACGAATAATTCCTTAGTTTCTTTCGCTAATGTTTGACTTGTATCTATCTTCTTGTTTTCATTTGCTATATTACTAATTAAAGAGCTATTGGTACTTAATAGATTATCCTTTAGCTGACTGATTGTTGTTATTTGTAATTCTGGATTCTCAAGTAAGGGTTTATATCTACCAATTATAATTGATATTGAATCTTGCCCCATAACAGTATCATCTTTCTCGTTCAAGAAGCTGATTATATTTTCTATTTTATTTTTTTTATCATTTAAGAGGCTGATGGTATTGTTGATGTCCGCTATTATATCATTTTTTCTATTATATCTTTCCAGTAAATCATTTAAAGAATCTAAACCAGGTGAATTTTTTTTTATATCTTTTTCGTTTAACAATTTTTTTATAAATAATGCTTTTGAATTTATAGCGCCTTCTTTAAAACTGGCAATTAATTTATATGGAGAATTCTTTCCAACGATATCGAGCTTATCTTTACCGACTAAATTTACGAGACTCTTATAGATCAATTCAGTTTCAGTGGGGTTTAGATTGGGATTATTTAAATATTTACTTAAATAAAATAGGTTGTAAGGAGCTAATATGTTATTTTTTAGATCATTAGTGTCTACCTTGATGGTGGGGTCTAAAACTGGTTTAGGAAGTGGTTTTTTTGATTGCTGTCCATTGGCTATCATCATATAGTTGCTAAATAGCGCAAGTGTCAGGATAATTAGGTAAGGTCTTTTCATAACTCAATATTTTAAATTAATGACTTGTTTGGCTTTCAGTCAATTGGCTTGCTCTAATATAAATAATTTATTTTAGATATGAAAAATAGTGTCCCAGAAAAAAATTATTAACTATTTAAAATACAGTGCTCCGGAAGGCTGCATAACTAATGGTTGTGTGTTTATTTAATGTTTAATTAACATAATTTTAATCTAATTTACACTCCTTAATATTCATTAACACTAGTTGTTGTTAGCTTTGAATTGATAAAAAAAGTAAACTTATGTTAAGGAAAGTAATATTCTATGGAATAGTCCTGATGTTAGGATCCTCCATCGCTTCATGTTCAAAAGATGAAAAAGCAGAATCCGAGTCAGGGGAGGTTATCGAAACCAGTACAGCGATAAACATTAGTTCGACTTCAAAAAGTGGTACGGTTGAAGGGAGTCAGGAAACTGGAGCGGACGACGATGATCTTGTTGCAAACTCCACTTTCAACGGCACCGTAAGGATAAACTTCGATGGCAATTTCGCTACTATTGAAAATCCAGTTTCCGGGGTTACTATTACCCAATCTGGAGCTGATGTTGTTGTCAACTCTTCAGCAAGCGGTGTTGCCTATGAGCTTACAGGCTCAACAGCAAGTGGGTCATTCAAGATCTATTCCGATAAGAAATTCAAAATCACCTTAAATGCAGTCTCAATTACGAACAATGACGGGCCTGCAATTAATATTCAGTCGGGAAAAAGAGCATTTATTGTACTTGCGGACGGGAAAGAAAACAAGCTTACAGATGCGGCTACGTATGCAGCATCTAATGAAGATCAAAAAGGCACAATTTTCAGCGAGGGACAATTAATATTTTCTGGGACCGGCACATTAGCTGTTTCTGGCAAAACTAAGCATGCCATAGCCAGCGACGATTATATACGGATTGTGGAAGGAAATATTCAAGTTTCCGATGCTATTTCGGATGGCTTACACAGTAACGACGGTATCTATATTGATGGCGGAAAAATAAATATTGTAGCAAATTCCGATGGTATTGAAGCTGAAAAAGGTCGGATTATTGTCAATGGAGGAGAAATCACTTTAAAAGTTGCTGACGATGGGATTGTTGCTTCCTATGAGGATGGAGACGCGACTATAATACCCGATGTGATTATAAATGGCGGAAAAATCAATATTGAAACCACCGGATCAGGTGGAGAGGGAATTGAAAGCAAGGCGACCCTTAGCATCAACAATGGTGAAATTTATATCAAAGCTATTGATGATGCGATCAATGCCGGTAAAGCAATTTATATCAATGGAGGAACAATCGTAGCCTATAGTACCACAAATGATGGGGTAGATTCCAATGGAACGATAACAATTACAGGAGGACATATTTTTGCTATCGGTGCAAAGAGTCCAGAAGAAGGGTTCGATTGTGATAACAACACCTTTAAGGTTACCGGCGGACTTATGGTCGGAGTCGGGGGAGCCACAAGTTCTCCAACTGCAAGTGTTTCTACACAACCTTCGGCTATTTTGAGTGGAGGCAGCGCCAGCCAGATCTATAGTGTTCTTGATAAGGATAATACTGAGGTATTAACATTTAAATCGCCTGTTTCTTTTTCAACATTACTGGTCTCCAATGGAAGCTTATCAGTAGGAGCGTCCTACAAGCTGGTAAGTGTATCTTCAGTTGCCGATGCTAATGAGTTTAACGGACTATACTTGGGTGGAAAATTTAGCAATCCAACGGTTACTTCGTCGTTTACATTATCTGCCATGGTCAGTAATTTGGGCGGAAGTATTGGCCCAGGTGGCGGTGGCGGTAGATAAAAAAGAGAAATTGATGCGCTAGCAAAGCTTTAAAACTATTAATGCTAAGCATATTTGTTATATATAAGGCAAAGAAAATTGATTGTTTATATAAGCGAACCATATCGTATTTTGTCTGTAAACGAAGATCGACAGGATTAATATAAACCATGTGAAAATAATTTTTTTCATAATTACCTATTCTTAAACTGGTATGCAACCTAAGTTAACACCCCAGTCGTGATACATTGTTATCGCTTTTATTCTTGAATAAGAAGATTTTTTTTAGCTTTGCTTTACATTCCGCCTAAATGCTTAATTATAAAAAATATAGCGACTATGATCTCCTGACCCTCTTCAATACCAACGATGAGCGCGTGTTAATAGAAATTTATGACCGATACTGGGATAAGATGTTGGCTGTTGCATTTAATCGCTTGGGCAATCTGGAGGAAGCTGAGGAATGTGTGCAGGATGTGCTTTGTAAACTTTGGAAACTTCGCTCAACTTTCAGTTTGCAAAATGAAAAACTATCCAGTTACTTAGCGCGGGCGGTCCGCAACCAGACTTTCAACATCATCTATCAGAATAAGCAGAAGCGCCAAAAATTAGCAGGATACAGTCCGGAAGAAGATGTCATCGATTCGATTTCGCCAGAGCGGAAACTTATCATTCAGGAGCTCCAACAACAGATTGATAATGCCATCAAAAACCTGCCGCCACAGTGTCAACTTGTTTTTGTTATGAACAAAAATGAAGGTCTCACAACGAAGGAGATCGCTGACAAGCTCAATTTGTCAGAAAATACGGTCAAATCACATCTTAAAAAAGCGAAAAAAGATCTAGGAAACAATACCGAATTTCTTACGATCATTGTTTTTTTCTCAATTTACCTTCGCTAATAAAAAAATTGTTGGGCAGACTCACCCTACCCGTCTTTTTTACTGTCTATTTAGATAGGAAACACCCTTACTACCAATTTTTAATTCATGCATAACGATCTTAATTATATAGAAGATTTAATAGTCAAATTTCAGACGGGTATAATTTCTCCACAGGAATTGGCCGAACTTACGGAATGGTACAACAGTCATTTGGATGAAGAGGTGACCATCGCTACTGATGAACCTTTGCAAAAGGAACAGCTCCGTGAGCGTATGCTCAAAGGTCTGCTCACCAAAATCAGGATCGAGCAGCCAGCAGATAAAAACAATGTTTATTGGATGCAGGCGAAATTTTGGGCTGCTTCTGTAGCCGTGTTATTGATACTTTCATCGTTGGCATGGTTTGGAATTAACAGGAATACGCACGTTAAATCTCCGGATGTTGCAGTGCAGTCCTCCTCACATGATATTTTGCCCGGTGGGCCTCGCGCAGTTCTCCTTTTAGCGGATGGGCGAAAGGTCGTGTTAGATACTGCACAAGACGGGATTGTTGTGGATGGAGCGATTCATTATGCAGACGGAAGAAGTTTAGCAAGCAGTGTCGATCTGGACAAGATGGGCGATTTGCAATTGTATGTTCCCAAAGGTGGCGTCTATCACATTACCTTATCAGACGGTACACAGGTCTGGTTAAACTCCGATTCACGATTACGTTATCCCGCAAAGTTTGCATCTACTGAGAGAGAAGTGGAGCTAGATGGAGAAGCATTTTTTATGGTAAAAGGACAGTTCAGCACGAAAGGACAGCGTATTCCTTTTTTCGTAAAGACCAAAAGACAGATCGTAGAGGTCCTCGGTACACAATTCAATGTCAACGGATACTCTACGCAGGCATTTGCAAAAACAACCTTGTTGGAAGGCAAAGTCAATATCCATGTAGCTGACCAAAAAATCATTCTGAACCCGGGACAACAGGCTAGCACCCGCGGAAATCTGACAAAAATAAAAACTGTAGATGCGCAGATGGAGATTGCCTGGAAGGAGGGCAAATTTAATTTTGACGGTAAATCCTTTGAAGAGACAATGGCTGAAATAGGTCGTTGGTATGATTTAACCATTAAGTATAGCGGCAAGATACCAGACGTCGAATTGGTGGGAGATGCCTATCGCAATGAAAAAATTAACCTTGTACTCCGGTTGTTGGATGCCGCAGATGTACGCTATCAACTGGATATCCAAAAGCGAGAACTTATTATTTATTAAAAAAACTATTTACCTAAACAACGATGATGATGACACAGACTTATTGACCAGAAAGAGCCGAATAAAAGAAGGAAAGGACGGCCATCCTTTCCTTTGATTATCGGTTGCAACAAAACCAAACTAACTCAATTAGCAGATTTTGCACTAACCAAACCCACGTAAATTTAATGAATAAAAATTACTTATTAAAAGTGATGAGAATTACACTATTCTTACTATTGACTGGAATATGCGCTGTGAGTGCTAAAAGTTATTCACAACAAATTACCTTCAAAGGCCGTAATGTTTCCCTGGAGGTAGTGATTCAAGCCATTCGCCAGCAAACGGGCTACAGCATTTTCAGTACCAAGCATACTCTAAGCAGTACTGTGCCTCTTACGATAGACGTCAAAAACATGGAACTGGACCAGTTTCTCAGCATAGTGACGCGCAATCAGCCTGTAACGTATCAGGTAGAAGATCGAACGATTTCTTTTTATAATTTAGAAAAAAACAGTTCGAAAATCCAGTCCGCTACAATTTCTACTCAACAGCAACGGATTACCGGAAGAGTCATCCATGCCGAGTCAGGTGAGCGCATGGAGCGTGTCACTGTACAGATAAAGGGAACAAATAGAGTAACTACCACCGATTCAAAAGGGCAGTTTCAGTTGCTTGCTACAAGCATACAAGACGAAAACCTTATCATACTATTCCGTTACCTCGGTATGAAACCTAAAGAAGTTGTTTACAGCGGTCAAAAGTTTCTTGAAGTAAAACTTGAGCCCGCTGCTGCTACTGAAATCAAAGATGTTGTTGTTACAGGGATCTACCAACGTAACAAGGAAAGTTTTACCGGCTCTTCATCCACTTATACAGCCAAGGAATTGAAGATGGTGGGCAATCAAAATGTATTGCAGAGTCTCAAAACCTTGGATCCCTCTTTCGCCATTGTGGATAATAACCAGTTTGGATCTGATCCGAATCGCTTACCCGATATCGAGATTAGGGGCAAAAGCAGTGTGATTGGTATCGCTGACGAATACAGTTCCAACCCCAATCAGCCACTTTTTATTTTAGACGGTTTCGAGAGTACATTGGCCGTGATAGCGGATCTCAGTATGGACCGTGTCGAAAGCATCACTTTACTCAAGGATGCCGCCGCGTCGGCCATTTACGGCTCTAAAGCCGCCAACGGCGTGGTGGTGGTTGAAACAAAACGCCCTACGCCCGGACAGCTCCGGATCAACTATACACTCAATGGGAGCGTTAGCTTTGCAGACCTCACTGACTATAACCTCATGAATGCCGAAGAAAAATTGCAATTTGAGTTGTTGTCTGGCTTCTATGGCATGCTCGATGACAAAGGGCAGATTATATTGGGGGCTAATCCCGTCAGTGAAGCTAATTATTTAGAGCGCTTAAGAGAAGTGCGTCGCGGTGTCAATACCTATTGGGCAAACGAACCCTTGCGCACTGCGGTCAATCAACGGCACACACTTTTTGCAGAAGGTGGCGACCAAAGCTTACGATATAGCGTTTCTGTTAACCATGGTATTGTCAACGGCGTCATGAAAGCTTCACAACGAAAGACAACTAACGGCAATATTCGTCTCTTGTATCGAAAAGGAGATTTATCATTTACCAATTCATTGAGTATCGACCATGTAGTGGCGAATAAGGAAGTTTCTCCTTTTTCCACATTTTCGAGGGCCAATCCCTATCACCGCAAATACGATGAAAATGGAAACATCAAAATGGTAGTGGAAGACTTTAGCGCGAGCCGTTCCGGTTATGATCCAATTTATAGCCCTTTTTACGATCTCAACAATTTGAACATAAATACACAAGGATCCGAGGGCTTTACCAATAATTTTGAAATAGAGTGGCGCATGTTGCCCGAGTTGCGGGCGAGGGGGCGTTTCGGTCTGCGCAGTTTAAATTTGCACGACGAAATATTCCGTTCGCCCTTTAATGTGGAATTTGTGGGTACAGACCAATTGCAGAAAGGATCCTATCAGGAAAACAATGGTAAAAATGTAAATTATGACGGCGATTTTAGTCTCACCTATGGGAAGCTCTTCGCAGACAAACATATGCTCAATGCCGTACTGGGAGCACGTATGGAGCAGGCCACTAACAAACGTAGTAGTTATCAGGTCCGAGGGTTTATTGATGATGAGTTCTCAAACCCAAATTTCGCTTTAGGCTATCCCGAAGGACAGCGTGCAGACTACACGCAATCCAAGCGACGTGGTGCTAGCTTCTTTATGAATATGGGCTATTCTTACGATAAACGCTACCTGTTGGACGCGACCTTAAGATCTGACGGTTCTTCGGTATTTGGATCCGAACGTCAGTTTTCGACCATATGGTCTTTGGGTTTAGCCTGGAACGCACATAATGAGAGCTTTTTCAAACAATTTCATTGGATTGATCAATTACGTTTGAGAGCTACGATTGGTAATCCCGGTAATCAGAATTTCGACGATTACATATCCATGCGTGTTTACCGTTATAATAATGACAACCGTAATCCCTTTGGCGCGAGTACAATTATTAGCAATATGGGCAATAGCGGACTCCGTTGGCAGACAACATTGGACCGCAATTTAGGCCTCGATCTTACGATATTTAAAAGCCGGCTTCGCCTCAATCTCGATTATTTCGTAAAGAGTACAGATCCCTTATTAGTGCTTGTTTCATTACCCACCTCTACAGGTGTAAATACCGTGGCTAAAAATATGGGCGCACAGGTTACCCATGGTTTTACAATAGCTGGTGATTACACTTTGCTTCGAAGAGAGCAGTTTAACTGGCGTGTCAACCTAAATATGCGACAGCTAAAAGCACAATATCAAAATATTGGCAATCAGCTCAACAATTTTAACGAGGCCAATAAAAGCCGTAATCTCATCCGCTATTATGACGGGGGCAGCCCATCCGACCTTTGGGCCGTGAGGTCTTTGGGTATCGATCCCGCGACCGGACGGGAGATCTTCCTGAATAAGAATGACCAACAGACTTTTGTGCACGATTACAAAGATGAAGTTGTTGTTGGAAACAGCGATCCCGACCTCGAAGGAATATTAGGTACCAGCTTCTACTACAAGGGTTTTTCGGCTTCGGTTAACTTGCGCTACAGATGGGGGGGACAATCATTTATGCAGACGCTTTTTGAAAAGGTAGAAAATATTTCGGCAAGGGATGTCGCACTTAATCAGGATAAACGGGCCTTGTACGACCGCTGGAAGCAACCGGGGGATGAGGCAAAATTCAAAGCGATTTCCAATACAGACCAGACACCCATTTCATCGCGGTTTGTCGCGGATAACAATATGCTCGTCGGTGAGGCATTTTCGGTTGGATACGAGACTACTACAGCTGGCTGGTTAAGATCGATCCGGGCCTCTTCGGTAACTTTTAGGGCTTATATGAATGATATCTTCCATCTTTCGACGATAACAAATGAACGCGGAATAGATTATCCCTTCGCACGGTCAGTCTCATTTTCGGCTGGCGTTCGGTTTTAATAATTAAAGATCTAAAAAATGAAAATACTAAAGTACATTATCCTGATTTCAGGTCTCACCCTTGTAGCAAGCTCGTGCAGCAAATGGATTGATGTCAAGCCTGCCGACAGGCTGGGAGAGGAACAGCTTTTTGTCAATCGGGCTGGCTTTATGAAAGCGATCAACGGCGTCTACGTCGAAATGGCCAGTACGGATCTTTACGGACAGCATATGAGTACCGGAATTATAGACGTCCTGGCACAATATTACTACATCAATGGCTCTACACATGTGTTTGACAAGTATAACAACTTTGTCTATACAGAAGCGAGTGTCAAATCTGGCTTCGAGCAGATTTGGAAAAAAGCCTATGAGCTTATCGCCAATTGCAACGTCATTCTGGACAAATGTGGGAATGCACCGAGTGAGATCCTTCCGCAGCCCTATTTTGGAATCATCAAAGGTGAGGCACTGGCGTTGCGGGCGATGATCCACCTTGATATGCTCCGGTTGTTTGGGCCGATCTATTCCGAAGACAACAAGTACAAGCCAGCGTTACCCTACATCGACAAAATCAGTTATGACATCTCACCGTTACTTGGATCCGAAGAGTTTACCGGGCATGTTGTTGCGGATCTTGAAGCCGGTCTTTTATTGCTGCAAGACAGTGATCCGATACGGACAGAAGGTGTGCGTAATCAAGGTAGCCCGACGGGGGAAAATGATCTTTATTATCGGCAGTATAGGCTCAATTACTATGCAGTAAAGGCATTATTGGCAAGGACATACCTTTGGATGGGCGATCGGACAGCAGCATTAAAATATGCCGAAGAGCTTTTGACCGAAGTACATTCGGCTGACAAGATGACTTTCCCCTTTGTCACCTTTGCAAGTGCTGTAAGTGTTGACAAGCCAGACCGGATGTTTTCGACCGAAGTGATGTTCTCCTTATACAATATTAATAGAAAGGAGATGTACAATAGATTATTTGATGTCAGCCTGCAATCCAATAACAAACTTTCTTTTTCCAACGGCGATGTCAACGATACACGCGTAAGAGCCATTTATGATGATAACAATGATTTCCGTCGTCGGATTTGGCAAAGTGCTTCCAATGGTACGACCACCGCGACGACCAATATGAAATATGCCGATGTGATCAATGGGCCCGGGCGTTATATGATCCCGCTTATCAGACTGTCCGAGGTGTTGCTGATTGCGGCAGAATGCTCCCCCGAACTGACCAAGGCGACGGCCTATTTCAATAGCTTGCGCACCGCGCGCAACTGCGTGTCGCTTGCACCCGTGGATCAGGCGGCACTGAAAGCCGAAATCACCAAAGAATTCAGGCGCGAAATGTTGGGTGAAGGACAGCAGTTTTTTTATTATAAAAGGAATGCTATGCAGGCTTTGCCCAATTCGTCCACACTTAACATCAGTCCGGAAAGGACCATGGTACTTACCAATTACACTGTTCCACTACCGGACAGTGAAACCTCACAACGTTATTAATTAGGTATGCAATTATGAAAAGAACAACCGTTTATATCCTATTTTTTCAGCTGTTTATACTATTTACGGCCTGCAAAAAAGAAATCATGTCCTATGAAGGTAAGGAAGGCGTCTATTTCGCGATGCGTCATGGTACAAACGAGTATCTTCCAAATCTATGGCCTTATCAACCCTTTACCCATATAGACTTTGTACGCATGAGTACCGACGAAATTGATTTTCCGGTTCAGGTGATGATCACAGGCCCTAGCAAGTCGTATGATCGGATTTACCGGGTGGAGGTCAATCCAGACTCCACTAACGCGATTTTGGGACAGCATTACGAGGCTTTAAAGGACCAATATATTCTGCCCGCCGGTGCTGTTTCGGCGCAAGTCAATGTGCGGCTTAAGCGTACAGCCGATCTCGAAGAAAAACCCGTAACTCTAGGACTAAAACTTGTAGCCACCAAAGACTTTGCACTTTCCTTTCCCGAATGGCATTCTATCCCTTCATTAAATTCAGGTACTGTGGTGCCACAATTTGATGCCACCCTGCATTCTTTGCATATCAATGATGTGATGGTGCAGCCCGCTGTATGGTCAGGTTCCTTGCAAGCCGGAAATAGGGAGTCAGGATTGTTCGGCGTTTTCTCGAGGCGCAAAATGGAGTTTTTAGCCGAATATTTAGGACTCAAATATGAAGACTTTGGCGCCGCGGAGACTATGCCAATGGCCAGGATGATGCTTATCGCCAGCGATGCGACAAAAGTTCTAGTTAACCGCTATAATGAAGGAAAGCCTGTTCTCGAAGATGATGGCCGGCTGATGTGGATGGGCACAGTACCCTGGACCTCATATCTGGGCGTCCCGTGGGTCCCGGGCGGATAAGATAGAATAAAAAGAAGAGCGAAATCAGTAGGAATTAACAAGTTATTTTGAAATGAAAACCTATCAGTTAATCATTGGCGCAGTCTTCCTATTTATCCTAGGAGCCTGCAGCAAAGACCTTGGTAATTACGATTACCAGGAAATAAACGAATTGACAATCAAAGATATCAACGAAGAATATACTTTACGGACAGGACTTGATACCTTAAGTATAACCCCAAACATTACCGCTTCTATGGACGGCAATGATCTCACCCGTTACCATTATAATTGGATTCTCAGAATTGACAATAAAGTTTTTGATACCCTCAGCAGCGTAAAAGATATCAATTATCCAGTTCGCTTAGCGCCGGGGGAATATGCTATTTTTTACCGGGTGCTTGACAAAATGACCGGTGTCTCCTGGGCAAGCAATGTCAAGCTCAAAGTCGTATCGCCTTATTCCAGAGGGATTTTGATCATGGGAGAGGATCCGGAAGGCTATGCTGAGGCAGAAATGCTCTCGATGCAGAGCGATACCGTCCATGTCAGGCACATACTATCGGGGTCAGGCTTACCTCGTCTTCGAGGACCATTGGGGATGGTACATACCGGTGGCTCGAGTGCTTACGTCAGATTGTGGGCGATGACCCGTGAAGGGGGCTACTTTTTAGACCGAGCATCGATGACTGCTACGGTGGACAATCATCTGGGACGTTACGTGTTTATGTCCGATCATATAGATCCCAAAACGCTAAATCCCGTCGTTATTGCACCGCAGATACGCACAGCTACCGGCGATATCGGTAGTACCCTTTATCGTGCCTTGGTAACCCAGCGCGGCGATATTTTTGCAAACGTACCCCTGTTGATGGCAGGTGACTTTTACAACAATCCTGTGAATAGGGTAGCGGCGGCCCCGGATGAACTGATTCCCGCTGCACCCTATTTACTATATCCTATCAATAGCATGAACAATGTCATGTGGTATGATACCCGTTATCAGCGCTTCCTGAATTATACCGGTATCGGATTGTCTACGACCTCCACTTTACTTGCGGATAAAGATGGCGAAGCGTTCCCCTGGAATCAACCCGTGGGCCGTACATTGGTCTATGCTGAAAATACCCGGAACACTGATGGAGGCTCCAATAATGGTAATTCATTTGCCTTGATGAAAGACAAAGATAATAGTTACCATATCTACAAGTTTTATGCAAATGGAACGAATCCGGCAAAACGGAATGCTTATACGGTCAAATCCATTGCTACGGATTTTGATAAAGCAGAAGGATATGCCTTTTCATCCAATCGCAGTATTATATGCTATTTTGTGGGCAGCAAGCTCTATGCCTATGATTATAATCCCGGTTTTGAAAAGATTTATACTTTTCCAGAACTAGGAACAGATACGATTACCATGATTAAGTTTGATACCCAGATCGACCATTTGACCAATAGTCTCTATATCGCCAGCTACAAGGATCAAAAAGGCATTCTTCGTCGCTTTAAAGTGGGCAATAACCCAAATATCGTTGAATTGCAGTTGCAGGACAATAGCACTTGGAAGGATCTCATCAAAATACAATCGATTAATTGGCGTGCAGTCAATTAAAAACTATTTAAATATCAAAAAAAATGAAAATAATCATCACAGCAGTTGCCCTGCTATTAGGAGCCTATTCCGCATTCTCGCAAAGTAGTCAGTTTAGGGTTAAGGGAAAAATAGGGAAAGCCAACAATGGAAAGTATGTCAAACTATATTACCAACGCGACACGGTAAAAGTCGTCGATAGTATGCTGGTAACTGGTGGTACCTTTGTCTTAAGTGGCCAATTGACCGACCCTACGCTAGCTCATTTATCCATGGACAATATCGAATCTGGCGATCGTATCGATCTTTTTCTTGCGGAGGGGACAGTCCATGTCGAAACAAAAGATTCGTTGAGTTATGCGCGAATATATGGTACAGCATTCACTGAAGCACACGAAAAGCTGGCCCAGAAATTAAGACCTGCCGACCGCAAAGTGATCGATGGATTTGTGCGTTTTAAAAATATGCCTGAGGGCGAGGAAAAAAAAGCGTATGTTACCGAGCTTCTCGCGGGCTTGGACCAATACACACGGTTTAAGCGGGAGGCGATTCATCAGTTTGTTGAAGAAAATCCCGGATCCTATGTTTCCTTATACCATTTAAATCAAGTAGCAGGTGGCAATGTCAATTATGAGACAACCTATCCTTATTACGACAAACTTAGTACTGAGGTGAAAAATAGTGCCTTGGGCAAGCAGCTTGGCGACCGCCTGTCGGCGGCCAAAGGAGTCCTGACAGGGCAGCTTTATAAAGATTTTGTATCGACCACACCAGACGGCCATGAGCTGAGTCTGAAAGAGGTGATCGTTAAAAACAAGTATACCTTGGTAGACTTTTGGGCCAGCTGGTGTGGGCCTTGTCGAAAAGAAAATCCGCATGTTGTGGATACCTATGAAGCATTTAAAAAGCAAGGATTTACCGTGCTGAGTGTTTCGCTAGACGATGACAAGACACGCTGGACGGAGGCGATTAACAAGGATGGGATGCCCTGGTACCATGTTTCTAGCCTCAAAGGCTGGAAAGAGCCTGCGGCAGCACTCTATGGCGTTCGGGCGATTCCGCAAAATGTGCTAATTGACAGCCAGGGGAAGATTGTAGCAACAAACCTACGGGGTGAAACACTTTTCAATAAAGTACAAAGTCTTTTAAAATAACCTGTCAATAGGCAGTTTCTGGTGTGTACCCATTCGACAGAAAATTAAGTAAAGAGCTTTCTTTCCCTTAAACGGAAGGAAGCTCTTTTCATATATCTTCATTTCTTTTTTATCTACGCCTTATTGATTTCATAGTTCCAAGGAGGCATTACAGTAATCGTTATTTCCTCTCCCGGTAAAAACTCAAAACCGTCAAACTCTATCCCTACTCAGTGCGTTCTATTGTAAAATCTTTTATTATGGCAGACAATAAAAATAAAAACATGGCAGATACGACCTTAGTCCGATGATCGCACCGAGATTATCAGAAGGAGGAATCGACCGCCATGTGCGGGGCTGGGAGAAAGCAAGTGATCATGCACCGGTATGGATAATGTTGGACGATAAAAAATAAGTATGGCCGCAAGTAAGAAATCCAAAAACGAGCTGTTAAAAGAGGCCAGGTCGAAAGAAATTGAAGGCAAAACAAGCGATGCTATAAATATCTATAGCGTGGTTATAAGCAAAGATCCATTACAGGCAATGGCATATAACCGTCTAATGATTCTTTATCGAAAGCTGAAGGAGTACAAAAAGGAACTGGCAATTATAAAAAAGGCTATCGGTGCGTATGAGAAGGATATCAAGCAAGATCAGCTGACCTGGAAAAAAGCAAACAGCAAATCTGCAAAGCTTAGCCTTAGCTTGGCCAAGTCTATGGGGTTACTTACAGACGAAGGCCTACCTATTTACGAAGAGTCTCAGATCGTGACTTGGAGAAAGCGGATGGAAACAGCACAGAAAAAGATTAAGGCTCCTGCAAAGCATAAAAAAAGGAAGCCATTAACGCGGGCAAAAAAGCACCGCTAAGCATTATGGCAACCGTTTTAAAAATGTTCAAATATTAGAAAATGTGTAATTATTGGAATATTGATGTAATGGGTAATTTACTCGGTAGAAATAGAGTAGGAGTGTATCGGTGAAGAGATAGAAATTGCTGTTCTACGATACTGTTTCATAAAGTGTCCAAAATCATAACACTATAAAATTTACCAACTCAATACTGTCGAGACAATAGTGTTTTGCTGGCAGTATTTTTATTTAGAAACTGCTTTATACTAGGTTCATTGATAGATGGAATTCCATCTATATTCGAAATATACGTTGTTTTGATATACTTTCCATTCAATACGTTTTAAATAATTCAAAAGTATATCAGCACAATGCTGGTACAGATAAGTTTGCCAAATGTTGCTTAATTGCCTTTATCTTAAAAGATTAAAACGAATCTCTTGGTTGAAACGAATTATTAACGTGAATAAAAATTGGTAATCTACACAGAATAGCAAGCGGCACAGGAAGTTGAAGCTGAATAGAAGGTATAATATGGAGAAGCTAAACACACATGACTTGGATCCGGATGTTCCGGAAGAAACCGTGATAAGATTTTCCCGTTGGAAACAGGGGGGGTATATTTTTCTCACTGTACTCATCATCGCAGCGGGTGGCCTCTGGGTGTTCTTTCCAAAGGATAATCCGCTTTCTTTAAGTGCGATCCTGAGTTACATAGTGGGGGCCGTTATTATCTATTTTGGTGGTGTCAATTTTTGGATCACGGTTCATGATTTTTTGAACCGTGACGCGCAGTTGGTGATCGGGAACCATGGCATCAAAAGGCTTGGCGGCGCATATTATTCCTGGACAGAAATCCACGACGAAAAAATCATTAGGAAAGGTGTCGGAAAATCTACAAGCCTTCATTTGATGTACCGCTGTCCAAAGGGCTTGGTAGATGTAACCATAAGCGGGCTCGAAATCGGAAGCACTAGGCTCAGTCATCTGCTGCGGGTGTACCGGAATAGGTCGGACGCAGGCAATGGAGGAATAAAGGGATGATCATTCGGTTGAAGGTCATTCAATATTAGCCTTTCTTTACAAATTTCTTTTGTCATTGTCACCATGTTGAAAATAAAAATTATAGAGGATTTTGATTATCCGTTCTTATGCTGAAGGATGTTGATAAGCTTTCCGAAAGGGTCACGAACATAAAACCGCCGCACATTCCACGGTTCATTGGCCGGTCCATATTCAATAGCAAAACCTACCTCTTTCATTCGGTTATACACGGCGTCTACGTCATTCACCTCTATAGAAAGATCTGGAACCTTTGTCCCCGAACCACCTTCTTCTGCGAAACTCACCTGTACCTCCACCTGTTCCCCATTTCCATAAGTTGTGATCCAGCCATGGTCCATCAATACTTCCAGCCCAAGTATTTCACCGTAGAAATGCGCGGCAATAGCCGTATCAGGTGTTTTAATGTTGGCAACAATTCGTTTTACAAAGATGGATTTCATAGGCTTATCATTAACTGTTTTGTATTTCTAATTTAGTTAATGATGGCCATATTAATAGTTCTCTACTTCTAAATGCTCCAGTTTTTTTTTCAAACTTTTTTCTTACTGATATAGAAAGTGTTATAGGTTTATATTGCTGATAATGAGATGAATTACCTCATGTTGATGATTTAGCACCTTATTAATTTAATATATGATTTCAATTTTTAGATATTTGCAAATGGCTCTATTGATAACTTTGGATAATGTCTATAAATTGTACAATCTTGATTCTTCAAAAAAGACGGAAGGAATAGTTATTCTCAATCAGCACAATGACCCTAAAAAGGAATATACAAATAATAGCCGTCTATTTGATGGTTTATTACTAGGATTTCTGATACAAGGATCCATGAAAGCACAGATTCATTTTTTAGAATATGAAATGAGCGCAGGGGATATTGCTGTTTTACAGCCGCAATTGATGATGGATACAAAATCATTGAGTGACGATGCCCAAATTGTAACCATTGGTCTTTCGTTAGATTTTATTACAGCATTTCCAATTTTACGTGAGTTTGTAATGAACAACCAAATGAGATGGCAGCCAGTTATCAGACTTCAACCTGAAGAAATTAAGTTGCAAAATGATTTATTGACGCTTATACAAAATTTCTATAATAAAAAACCTAGCCATAATAAAACGGAAATGCTTCGACATCTTGTTATGGTTCTCATAAGTATGATTTCTGAAGTATATTCTTCTTTACCGAGTAACAAAAGCTTGGTTAAAAACCGCACACATGAGATTATAGACGATTTTTATCTACTCATTTCAAAACATGCAAACCAACAAAGAAGCGTTGCGTTTTATGCTAATAAGCTACATTTAACACCACAATATCTTTCCACCTTCCTGAAACAGAGAACTGGAAAATCTGTATTACAGTGGATTGATCATATCACCATTCTACATGCTAAAACACTATTGAAATCTTCTAATTTATCAATTAAAGAAATTAGCAGCGAGCTTCATTTCGAAGAAACGAGTGTCTTTTGCCGATACTTTAAAAGAATAGTGGGGGTGTCGCCAAAAACCTATAGAAACGAATAATAATTTATGTCCTTTTTATCTGAACTATTTACAGCATATGATTAGCTTTCAGATTGTACGTAAACACCATTAAATTGTCAATACCTGCTATTTATCGCTGTTTAATTTTACAGGATGAAAAAAACAGGTAAAAAAGCAGCTATTGGATTTATATTTATAACGTTGTTGATTGATATTACAGGTTGGGGAATTATACTTCCCGTAGTTCCTAAACTCATTGGAGAACTTATCAATAATGACCTAAGTGAAGCTGCGAGATATGGAGGTTGGCTTGGTTTTGCGTATGCCATTACGCAATTTATATTTGCACCTATAGTGGGTAATCTTAGTGATAAGTATGGGAGACGCCCAATTATTTTAATTTCTCTTTTCGGATTTGCTATTGATTACGTACTATTAGCACTAGCGCCTTCTATTGGGTGGTTGTTTTTTGGAAGAATCATTGCCGGTCTTACTGGGGCTAGTATTTCAACAGCTAGCGCATATATAGCTGACATATCGACCGATAAAGATAGAACTAAAAATTTTGGCTTAATCGGCGCAGCTTTTGGATTAGGGTTTATTATAGGTCCTGTAATAGGTGGTTTGCTTGGGCATTATGGCGCAAGAGTTCCCTTTTATTTCGCTGCTATATTATGCATGGTAAATTTTCTTTACGGCCTGCTTATACTACCGGAAAGTTTAGAAAAAGATAAACGTCGGTCATTTAGCTGGAAACGTGCAAATCCTATTGGAACAATTAATTTTTTGAGAAAACAGTCAAAAATATCCAATCTCGTCATCGCTTTAATTTTGGTCTATGTTGCCCTCCACGCTGTACAAAGCAATTGGCATTTTTTTACTATGTATAAATTTAATTGGACGGAAAGAACTGTAGGTCTATCGCTTGGTTTGCTTGGCTTATTGCTTGGCTTAGTACAAGGCATTCTAATGAGGTGGACAACGCCAAAATTAGGGGAACATAAAAGTGTATATTTTGGGTTGCTATTTTATGCATTAGGTTTAATGCTTTTTGCATTTACTAATCAAGGGTGGATGATGTTTGTTTTTCTCGTTCCTTATTCCTTAGGTGGAATCTGCGGACCGGCACTTCAATCAATAATCAGTAAAAATGTTCCTGCAAATGAACAAGGTGAACTGCAGGGGGCATTATCAAGTTTAGTGAGTGTTACGGCTATTTTGGGACCTCCAATTATGACAAACTTATTCTATTATTTCACTCATGATAAAGCACCATTTCAATTTTCAGGAGCTCCGTTTTTTCTAGCATCCATTTTAATGTTTATTAGTGTAATTATTATATATTTTGCTTTTCGACAAAAACGTTAAAAAGAAGCTAAAGATTAAATCCCTCACCCTTCAAATAGCTGCGTGTATTTTCGTTCATAGATTCTGTTTCATGATAAACAGAAAATCCGCCAACGTGCTTAAGCTGACATCGCGTTGCAAAATATATCGCTGACAATGAATGTGATAAAAATTAAACCATTGTGCCCTCTTGGTTGTTTGCTAATAATATTAGTAATTTTGAATGCAGCAACTACCAAAAATCAAAACGCACAATGAAGTGCTTTTGGCACAATTGAAAAACATGGAGAGGAGTATAGTACATTGTGATCTTGATACATTTTTTGTATCTGTCGAGCGCTTGCAGAACAGCAAGCTCATCGGAGTACCTGTGCTTATAGGAGGAAGCAGTGACCGTGGGGTAGTTGCCTCTTGTTCCTATGAAGCCCGTAAGTTTGGCGTGCATTCCGCTATGCCGATGCGGCTGGCCCTGCGCATGTGTCCCGAAGCAGTAGTCGTACGGGGCGATCACGATCGCTATAGTCACTATTCCGGCATCGTCACGCAAATCATTGAAGAAGACACGCCCATTGTCGAAAAAGCCAGTATAGACGAGCATTATCTAGATGTCTCCGGTATGGACCGTTTTTTTGGTTGTTGGAAATGGACACAGGAGCTCCGCCAGCGCATTATCAAGGAAACTGGACTTCCCATCAGTTTTGGCCTGTCGGTCAACAAAACAGTTTCTAAGATTGCTACAGGCACGGCCAAACCCTGCGGCGAAAAGCAGGTGCAGCATGGTACCGAAAAAGGCTTCCTCGCACCGCTATCCATCCGCAAAATCCCAATGGTAGGCGAGAAGTCCTTTACCTTACTCCGGAATATGGGAATTTCTAAGATCGGTACCTTGCAGCAGATGGAGGTGTTCACCATGCAAAAGGTCCTCGGGGAAAACGGGATCAATATCTGGCGCAAAGCCAATGGTCTCGATGATTCCCTGGTGGTACCTTTTCGGGAGCAAAAGTCCATGTCCAAAGAAAATACCTTTCAGCAGGATACGATCGATATGGATGTACTCCGCCGCACCCTGATCGGTATGGTCGATACACTGGCCTTTGATCTGCGCAAAGAGCAGAAGCTGACCAGCTGTGTCACCCTCAAGATCCGTTACAGCAACTTTGATACCCATACGCAGCAGTTGCAGATCGGTTATACCAATTCGGATCGAAAGCTTACCGATGTGGTGCTTTCACTCTTCAAGAAACTGTATAGCCGCAGGATGCTGATACGCCTTATCGGGATTAAGTTCTCGGGTTTAATTTACGGATCCTATCAGACCGACCTCTTCGACGATAGCGCCGAGGAGGTCAATCTGATGCAGGCCATGGACAAGATCCGAAAACGCTATGGCGCCGAATTTCTGATGAAGGCCATCTGTGCGCCGCTGCCGGAGAAAGGAGGGGATCATGCTCTTAAATCTACATAGTTACTATAGCCTGCGCTTTGGCACGCTCAGCCTGCAGGATCTTATCTCGGGCATGCTTGCTGGCGGTTATGATACCGCCGTACTTACCGATATCAATAACAGTTCCGGTTCGCTTGACTTTATTAAGCTGGGGCGGGCCGCAGGATTGAACCTGCTCGCCGGCATGGAGTTTCGCCACGACGATCAACTTTGTTTCGTCGCCATCGCCAAGAACGAAAAGGGCTTTCGGGAGATCAATGACTATCGGACCAAGCTTAATATGGAAAACCGTGCTGTACCCGAGCGTGCACCCGAATTCGAACAGGTCTTTGTCATCTATCCCCTTAGCAAACTCAATGCTTTTCCGCTAAAGGACTACGAATACATTGGCATCAGACCCATTGAGCGTACACGTGTCCAGTTGATGGACCGAAAGGTGCTTGACCGCTGTGTTATCCTGGCACCAGTGAGTTTTCGTCAGGACGACTATACCTTACATCGGCAATTAAGGGCCATTGACAACAACCTGCTGATTTCGCAACTGAGCCCGGATCAGACTGCAGCCGAGGACGAGGTATTTATCCCCCGGGTTAAGCTGATGCGGTTATTTTCGGATCTGCCGCAGCTGCTCGCCAATACAAACCGCATACTGGGCCAGTGTTCTTTCAGTTTTGATTTTACCAGCGTCAAGAATAAAGAAACCTTTACGGGCAATCGCTACAACGATAAGCAACTCCTGCACAAATACTGCATAGACGGCTTCTCCAGGCGCTATGGTCGTCAGGACCGGGTGGCCACCGAACGCATTCAGCGCGAGCTTGAGATTATCGAAAACTTGCGTTTCTCCAGTTATTTCCTCATCACCGACGAGATCTGCCGCTATGCACGAGGGCGCAATTTTCACTATGTAGGCCGTGGATCGGGAGCCAATTCTGCAGTGGCTTATTGCTTGGGGATAACCGATGTTGATCCCATTGCGCTCAACCTACCTTTTGAGCGTTTTCTTAACCCCAAGCGCAAGAGTCCGCCAGACTTTGATATCGATTTCAGCTGGAACGAACGTGATGAGATTTATGATTTTATTTTTAATCGTTATCAGACAGGTCATACCGCACTTATGGGCGCTATGAGTACGTTTCGTTCGCGGAGTATCTTGCGCGAGCTGGGTAAAGTGTATGGACTACCCAAGGCCGAGATCGACCGCTTGGTGCATGAGCCCGAGCATATGCTCAACAAGAATGAGGTGACCAATACCATTCTGAGCGTCTACAACCGCATGGCCGACTTTCCCAACCAGCGCACCATCCATGCCAGCGGCGTGCTCATCTCCGAGGAACCATTGACCTTTTATTCGGCGATGGACAATCCGCCAAAAGGGTTGCCGACCGTGCAATTTGATATGTATGTGGCCGAAGATATCGGCTTCGAGAAGTTTGATATCCTTTCGCAGCGCGGCATCGGCCATATCAAAGATTGCCGTACCATTGTGCGGGAAAACTTGGGGGTCGTCATCGATACCGACAATCCCAAGCGTTTCTTTCAGGATGCCCATATTGCAGCGCAATTAAAATCGGCCAATACCATCGGCTGTTTCTATATCGAGAGTCCGGCCATGCGGCAGCTGCTCACCAAGCTGCGTTGCGATGATTACCTGACTTTGGTGGCTGCCTCATCCATTATTCGGCCAGGTGTAGCCAGTTCGGGCATGATGAGCGAGTACATCCGTCGGCATCACGACCCCGCGACGGTCGTCTATCCACACCCTGTATTTAAAGAGCAGCTCGAAGAGACCTATGGCGTAATGGTCTATCAGGAAGATGTAATGAAAATTGCCAATGCCTATGGTGGACTCGATATGGCCGATGCCGATGTGCTGCGGCGGATGATGTCGGGCAAATACCGGAGCAAAGATCACCTGACCGAAATTGAGGATAAGTTCTTTTCAAACTGTAAGGCCAAGGGGTACCCCGAAAAAACCAGCCGCGAGATCTGGCGGCAGATGGAAAGCTTTGCGGGCTATTCCTTCAACAAGGCGCATTCAGCATCCTTTGCAGTAGAGAGTTATCAGAGTCTTTTCCTCAAGACCTACTATCCTTTGGAGTTTATGGTTGCGGTTCTCAACAATTATGGTGGCTTTTACAACCGTAAGGTCTATGTCAATGAGGCCCGAATTTCAGGTGGCAATATCTGCCTGCCCTGTGTCAATCAGTCGGTATTTAATACCTCCATTCGGGGTAAAGATATTTACCTCGGTTTTGACTGCCTGCTCAATTTGGAAGGTAAACTGGCCCATCGCATTATTGAGGAGCGCGAAGCCAATGGCACGTATACGAGTCTGGAGAACTTTGTTAAACGGACACAGACCGGTATTGAGCAGGTCGTTATCCTGATCCGCGTTGGAGCCTTGCGCTTTACGGGGACGGGCAAAAAGCAACTGCTGTGGGCGGCACATCTGATGATGAGCAAGCATAAGCCTGTGGCAGCGGGTATAGCACTGTTTGAGACCGAGAGTCGCAAGCCTATACTGCCACCTTTGGAAGAAGATATCCTGGAGGATTATTACGACGAGATGGAGCTGATCGGCTTTTGCGTCACAGGAACCCTTTTTGATCTTGCCAAAAGCGATTACCGTGGCGATATGCCGGCCCGGGAACTCTATCTGCATGAAGGTAAAATAATTCGGATAGTGGGGGACTTTGTCTGTGAAAAATTTGTCAAGACCAAGCGCGGCGACCTAATGAAATTCGGCACTTTCCTCGATGCCGAGGGACGCTTTTTTGATACGGTACACTTTCCACAAACACTGGTGAAATATCCGCTCCTTGGTGCAGGAATCTATTTGATCGAAGGTAAAGTTGTTGTCGAATATGGCTGTCCATCTATCGAGGTGATACGCTGTGCCAAGATGCCGCTAAAGCCCGATCCGCGGAGTGAATAATGAACTTCTGAGTCATATCATTAAAGAATTTTTATGTGTAGCTGTAAGTGTGTAATCAATTTTGATTACATTTGTATTATGGAAAAAAGTATGGAACGTTTTAAAGGAATTCATCCAGGGCTTATCTTAGAAAGAGAGCTTAAAAGGCGTGCGATTAAGCCAAGTCCATTTGCCCGCTCTATAGATACACAAAGACAAATATTCAATGCAATCATAAAAGGTAAACGCGGCATTCCAGTACCTTTATCATTGAAAGTTGACCAGGCACTAGGAATTGAAGAAGGGACTTTTGCGTTGTTACAAACTTTTTATGAAATAAAAAATGCTAAAATAAAGATTGGAAGTATAAACAAGCCAGATTTGACTACTTTGCGAAAAGTTCTTTTTTGGGACACTGATGTCAATAAAATAGATTGGGAAAAACAGGCTAAAGCCGTAATTCATCGTATTTTCGAAAGGGGAAATCAAGAAGAGAAAAATGAGATACTAAGGTTTTATGGCAAGGAGCAAGTTCAGCAGGCTTTATCTGAACCAACAACAGTTCCAATGTTGTTGCATAAACATTAGCGCAAATAATTATGTTATATTATAATACTGTTAATCACCTATTAAGAGATACACTATTAACACTAATGAAAGCGGATATTTTTTCAACTTTTCGATTGGTTGGGGGAACCGCTTTAAGCTTGCATTTAGGCCATAGGTAATCTGTCGATATTGATCTTTTCTCGGATGTTCCATATGGTAGTTTAGACTTTGAGTCAATTGACAATTACTTGAAAGATACTTTTTCGTATGTCGATCACTTGTCCAATATTGCTCCCGCTATGGGAAAGTCTTATACGATTGGAAATGATAAAAACAACAGCGTTAAATTGGACGTTTTCTATGCAGACCCGTTCATTCAAGAACTTATCGAAGAAGATAATATTCGTTTAGCCTCAATCGAAGAAATTATTGCCATGAAGCTCGATGTGATTCAGCGAGGAGGACGTAAAAAAGATTTTTGGGATTTACACGAGTTATTAGATAAGTATTCGATTTCACAAATGGTTGCATTACATGAAGAGCGATATCCGTTTTCTCACGATGAGAAAACGATCTTGATTAACTTAATCAATTTTGAAAATGCTGATAATGACTTTGATCCTGTGTGTTTAAAAGGTAAATATTGGGAATTTATTAAAGCTGATTTTGAGGAAGTAATAGGTAAGATTTAGTTGTGGGATTCAGACTGGGAGCAAAGGAGGGAAGAGCCTTGCAGCTGCCGCAAGACGCCGATAAAATCGAACGCTTGTTAACAACAGCATCAGGCTATCGGATCTTCCACAATCCTATCAAGGAAGAGAACTGGGATAAGCGTATGCTCAAGCTCTACGAAAAAAATATTGCCCATTACCTACGTACCAAAACCAAGTTTCAACGCAAAAATCTCATCTACCTCCTATTCTTAGCATATGGCCGGGTAGTGGCTACGATTACCGATGGATCCAGCCCGGGTTGGTTAAGTCTGGTCACTAAAGATGGGCCTTTGGCGCAAAAGATGTGACGTTTTCACAAAACGAATTAGAAGCAGCTATAAAATATATTCTATGAGATTATGTTATAGTCTCGCGCGATACTGCTGAGGTGATAGTCCAAAATATTCCTTGAATAGATTGGAAAAGTTCGGTACACTTTCATACCCAATTTGATAAACAATCTCAGCGATATGCATATCCTTATTTTCCAATAATTGAAGCGCCTTTAGAAGGCGATGTTGTTTTATAAACTGGAATATGGTGATCTGCATTTCTTTCTTAAACTGTCTAAAAAGTGTCCGCTCCGAAAGAAAAAAATTAGCGCTAATCTCAGGGATTGACAATTTATTGTCGAGATGTTGGAGGATATACGTGCATACCTGTATCATCAATTCACTTTTTGCAGGCGTAATTTGCAACAGGATCGGTTTTGCCAATAGTATGGGGAGCATAGACTTAAAGGCCTCTAAGGTGGATGCGGTCAACGTGTCATGGTCTTTCAGCTTCCAATGTTGTTGGCCAAAAAGCAAAAAATGATTCAACAATTCATTTGATGGATACACCTTAACGTCGTCGTGCATATTTTTCATATCGACAAAAATGGTTTTTAGTGACAGTTGCTGGGAGCGGGAAATGAGTTTGTGCGGGACATGTGCTGGAATATATACAAAGAAAGTACTCGGTACACAGAAGCTGGCTTTTTCTGTATAGATAAAGAGGGTACCATTTGTTGGGCTAAGTACCTGTACTTGTTCATGAGCATGCATTTCTGTATTGAATTGTCCATAGTTACGTAATTCAATTGTGCCATCGCAGAAGATCTTGGCACATTGAACGAACGGGATGGTGGATTTTGGCATTATTGAATAACAATTGTTTTATTTTCAAATATATTAAATTTTATAGTTCTGGTACTTTTGAGCTATAGAAATAAGTTGAATATGAAAAAAGTTAAGATTTTTGATACTACTTTACGTGATGGAGAACAGGGGCCGGGCTGCCAATTGACACTGAATGATAAATTAGAAATTGCTGAAAAACTCGATGCAATGGGGGTAGATGTGATAGAAGCAGGGTTTCCAATAAGTTCACCTGGAGATTTTAAGGCAGTCACAGCGGTTTGTAAACTGGTGAAAAGGGCAACCGTCTGTGCATTAGCTAGGGCCAATAGGAAAGATATTGAAGAGGCCTCTTTGGCCTTGAGTACCGCCAAGGTGGCACGGATTCAGCTCGGAATTGGAACATCGGACATTCATATTAAACATAAGTTTAATACCACTCGTGAGGTAATCTTGGCAAAAGCGTATGAGATGGTGGCCTATGCTTCTGATAAATGTGATGAAGTACAATTTTTTGCTGAAGATGCTGGCCGCGCTGACAACGATTTTTTGGTTCAAATGACCAATACGGTGGTTGAAGCGGGCGCAAAAGTTGTAAATCTTCCTGATACCAATGGTTTTTGTACACCCTTTGAGTACTTTGAAAAGATAGCCTATGTAAACCAGAATAGAAGGGAAAAAGAGAACGCAATTCTTTCTGTCCACTGTCATAATGATCTAGGTATGGCTACAGCGAATAGTATAGCTGGGTTAATGGCAGGTGCGCTTCAGGTGGAAGGAACGATTAATGGTGTGGGAGAACGTGCGGGAAATGCTGCCTTGGAAGAAATTATTTTGACACTCATTGTAAAGGAAAATCTAGGTATTGCAACCGGAATTGATCCAAAATATATTGTAGAATTAAGTAGTATGGTAGAACGGGCAATGTCAAATCCTGTACAGGCCAATAAGGCCATTGTCGGCAAAAATGCTTTCGCGCATTCTTCCGGCATCCACCAGGATGGCGTATTGAAAGACCGTAGAAACTATGAAATTATTGATCCCCAAATCATAGGAGGAAAGTTGCCTGAATTGTTTTTATCGGCAAGGAGTGGACGTGCCGCATTGAAAGATCGATTAAAAAATATGAAAATAGATTTCCCTGCTGAACATTTTGAAAGTATCTATAGCCGATTTCTTGTTTTGGCAGATCAGAAACGTTTTATTGAAGATAGCGACCTCCGACGTTTGGTTTAGGCGTACAATAACCTGATGGCAATCCATTGTAGAATATTTGCTTACAGAAACTCACAAGGAAATTTTTTCTTTGATTACATGTCGTAAAAGAATATGGCGAAAAAACAGAGGGCTGAGGAAAGAGCAAAACTTGCTGAAATTAAAAGTATGCTAAACTTGAGAGGTGCTTGATTCTTACCCACTACTGTTTGAATTCGCCTATTTTCTAAATTTAATTAAAGTTACCTTTGCATGGATATTAAGAGAAATATTATGAAAAGACTAAATGGAAAAGTCGCCTTAGTGACAGGATCATCCAGAGGAATCGGAGCAGTTACCGCAATAGCCTTGGCAGAAAACGGAGCAAAAGTGATCGTGAATTATAATGGAAGCAAAAATGCTGCAGACGAAATTGTTGAGAAAATTAAATCCAGCGGTGCCGAAGCGATTGCTTTAAAAGCAGATGTAAGCAAAGAAGCCGAAGTGGAAAATCTTTTTAATGAAGCCATTGCAGCTTTCGGTAAATTGGACATACTCATCAATAATGCTGGCATTATGATGACCAAACCTATCGCACAAACGTCGACCGAAGATTTTGATCAGATGTTTAACATTAATGTGAAAGGCGTTTTTAACACCCTCCGTCAGGCGGCTACGAAATTGCACGATGGCGGAAGCATTGTCAACCTAACTTCTACAGTTACCCGTACACTTTTCCCTGGTTACGGCACTTATTGTGCAACAAAAGGGGCTGTGGAACAGTTTACCAGAATCTTTGCGAAAGAAATGGGCAGCCGTGGTATTAACGTGAATGCGGTCGCACCGGGACCTACCGAGACGGAACTTTTTCTGGATGGAAAATCGGAAGAGGGTGTGGCAAGATTAGCGGCCAGCAGTGCTTTTGGAAGATTGGGACAGCCTGAAGATATCGCTAACTTCATCGTCAATATGGTGAGCGAGGATTCCAAATGGGTTTCCGGGCAAATCATAGGCGCGAATGGTGCGATGGCATAATGCTGAGATTTTAATTTTACAATGAAGAACGAAAATGAATCGCTGGAAACTTTTTATAGAGAAAAGTTAGGGATACTACCCAGTGAAATTTTTAAGAAAACAGGGCACTTCAATGTGTTTTCGATGCAGGACTATACCGGTCCTGCACCTGCATTTCCGATGCCCTACAGCCGCAAAGATTATTATAAAGTCGCCTTGATCCGAGGGCCTCATATCGTTGAATATGCCGATCACACCTACTACGTAAAGCAGAACATGTTGATGTTTGCCAATCCGCAGATTCCGTACAACTGGACGCCTGAAAACATACAGCCCACGGGCGCTTTCTGCGTGTTTACGGAAGACTTTATGAAGGGATATGGCAACATCAAAAATTATCCACTTTATCAGCCAGGTGGAACTCCCATTCTCGATCTTACCGATGAGGACGTGGAACAAATAATGATACCCTACAACAAAATGTTCACGGAAATCGAATCAGATTATAGTTATAAGTATGATCTGTTGCGAAATCATCTGCAGTCTGATAAAGCTGAGGGAGATATCTAAATTATCTTTTTTTAAGCCTAAGTAACATTCCGGAAACTACAGCGATAACGCCGTAAGATAATACAATTCCTAAGCTCCACGTTTTTGATAAAATATAGCAGGTGGTAAAAATACCCATAATGGTAAGTGAAATTAAAATCGCCTTTACCCTTTTGACACTAATCTCGTAGCGATTCAATAGATAGAATAGTAATATATATACTATTAATGTAGGGAGAGATAATACGATTCCGCCTATCAATATCCAAGGGAAAAGCCACATATCATTGAATACTTCTTGGTTCTCAAACCCCATATAAGTTGAAAGGATGATTGGTGTTATTAATATTGTAGTTCCCCAATGCTTAAAAACATACGACCAGTTCATCTAATAACTCCCCTTCCAAAGTTTAGTTTTTCGTCACTCAGCCCACTGTAATCCAAAAAAGTCCAACCTTTGACAGCTGGTTCTTTGATTGCCATCAAAGTCGAGTAACTAATCATTTTTTTTGTACTGTCTGGTATTCCGAAGATAATCAATTGTGGAAAGAAGCAGTACTCAATATTTTTTAATTTGGTAATTTCCCTATCGGTATAGTTGATTACCGAATCTATTTTGACGTTATCTTTATGTATTTCTTCCATACTTTTCTTAAAACGCTTTAAGGCATTTTCTTTTCCGCCCATTGCTTTAATCAGCCTTGGCGAGGTTAAGTTTAAAGTGGCAAGTGTGTTGTTAAGAGTCGAGGCTGCGCTTATTTTAGACAATGCAACGCTAAGCTCAGGATCTTTCTAAGCGTAACTAGCTTTAAAATTGAAGATAATGGCAAATACTATTAATAAAAAGGGTTTCATTGTGCTTTGTTATTCTAAATGTCTCACTGCAGTTTGATCTAGGGTTTTATTCTTTAATATGATCTTTCAATTCTTCTTCCAAACGATAGAATAATGTTAACTCATGCTTTAGCTGGTCTTCTTCCGAAACAACTGGAGGTTGGTGAGGCTCCGAAGGGTCAAATGGGCCTTTTACAATTTCCAAAGTGACTATGTCACCCAGATGAAGTATTGTATTTAACCATTCAACATGACTTTCTGCATCCGAATCTAGGCCGCCCACACGGAACCCAAATGCGTCATTGCTACCTCCTCTACGTGCAAGAGCAGCCATCGCATGCAATACGTAGTGAGCTTTGTTAAATCCTGCTTTTGTAATCTGTTCGCCGTTTATTTTGATATTGATACCTAAATTGTCCATAAACTTATTTGATGTGGTCTTTTAGTCTTTCTTTCAGATGATAGTATTTTTCCAGTTTGTTTTTTATCATGACTTTCTGGTCTATAGCACTTTTGGTTCTCATTTTGGGTTCGTCAAAAGGAGCTTCAATCACTTCAAAAGTAATTGCATCACCCGCTTTAAGTTCGGTTCCGTACCAATAGAGATGGTCGTTCTGCTCACCATCCATTCCACTTACATTAAGTGTAAAGTCCTTACTTCCGTTATATCGCTCCGTAAGGGTTACATTGCCAATTAATACATAGTCATCTGTGTCCAATCCGGCCTTTGTGACTGGATTGCCATTGACTTTTATTTTAAGACCAAGTTTTTTATCCATAATCTTTTCTGCGGTTAGTCCTGAAATTCTTTATTATTTTCAGTCCTTAATTTTTTTAATCAACTCCTTGGCAATTGGAATATCTGCAGGAGCCAGCTTCCAGTTTAGTAGATCACTGACTTCTACCTTAATTTATATCGTGCGCCAAAATTCAAATAATTGGGATCAAACACGTCTTCATCAATATAATATTTCGCTTTATAGCCAGTATAAATCTGCAGTTTTTTTGCAATAGCGAGTTCCATACCAATTTGAACGTTTAATGGTATGTAAGTTTCCTTAACTCTCGTTCCCGACTGTTTCCATTTCTCGCTGTAAAATTCTGCCCCAACCCCTGCATTTGTATAAGCTTTGAAGATATTGCTAAAATTGATCAGGTCATAACCATAATCAGCACCAATAAATGTAATGTTTGCCGTACTGTATCCAACATTCCCTAAAATATAATTTCTGTTCTTAAGACCATATTTAACTTGAAAGCCATAATACAAATCATAGGCAGGCGATTCCAGTAACAAGTCACTATTTGCACCTACAGATAGGGAATTCTTCTGAGAATATCCTATAAATGAGATAAAACAGAAGATGATTAAAAAAATACATTTCATAAATTTAATGATAAGTTTCAATGGTATAAGTTAAAGTCCAATTTAATCCTTTTTTTTATAAATAGCCCAATTATTTCGTGGTTTGTTTAAGTTGTTTAGGCCATGCTAATGTTATTGGCTAACGTTAGGTACCATAATCGAGTTCAGGATCTAATTTTTCGTTCTTTTTACACGCCATTAATAGCGAGAGCGAAATTGCTGTCAGTAATACATTTTTTGTTCTCATTTTAATTTAGTTAAGTGAATAATGATCATTTACCATGTAATTAAATCCTCGATATCTTTAGGAATTTCCTCGCAAATGCTTTCAACAATAAAGTCTGATATAGCATTCGGATTATTGTCGAGCGGAATCTTAATCCTAAGAATTTGGAATGGGACATTGGGAATGAAACTGTTTAGGGGAGATAATACGTTCGTTCTTGATTTTGTGTAGAAAAACTCGAAATTTGAGTTCATTAAATTTGCACTTCCTTTAAAGCATTCTAAACCGGCGATAGTATATGTTGCTATATGAGATGTTGTATCAATCTGAGTTACATCAGGGGGAGATATCAACGCTTTATAAAACAATTCAGGGCCGAAATTTAAAAGAGCGACATCTTTCATCTTATTGGGGGCTTCTTTTAAATCACTTCTTACAAGTTTTTTAGTTAGATTTATAATATAATCTGGATTAGTAACTTTGACTTTTAATTCACCTTGATTGATTAAATTGTCTTTAATGATATTTTCGTTATATATTGTATCTTTCTGCAATACTAAGTTACTCTTTATATAATATACATATTGCAAATATAATTCGTTAACCTGCGGGTTGTCGAGTGGCGTTAAATACCATTTAAGTATAATTTTGCCTTTTCCCTGATCCTTAAATTGACTTTGAGACACTGCTTCCAATTTTATAGTTGCAACAAGGAAGATAGTTGAGATTGTCCTAATTATGAAGAAATTTGATATTCCTATTTTTAGTAAATTCATAAACTTAAAGGAGGTTAAACTAATTATTACTCGAATATAAGTTTAATTAACTGTAGCTGTGGCAGGAAATTATCCGTTGTAGACTTGATCTTAACATTTTGTATTTTTAACTTTTTTAAATTCTTCGAACGATTACTGATTTTCGCAGTAAATAGTCGTTTACGGTTTAAATCCAACGAAATTTTCATTTGCTTTCTCCAGATTTAAGATTGATAATTCATTATGGGCTATTGTATCTCAAAATATACCAATTTTTCAAAAGGAGATATCAAGGTTAAATAAGGATCACTGTGGAATTGCAACAATAAAATGGATACCTAGTTAAGCTGCAATATTTTGTTTATTTACTTTTCTAGCAAACTCCTCTGGAGGTAAGTATTCTAAGGCAGCATGTTGCCTTTTTCGGTTGTACGAAGCCTGAATATATTCAGAGACAATAAGTGCAGCTTGCTCCCTGTAAGCTTTTTCAATCAACTCGTTCGCAATTGGAATGTCTGCGGGAGCCAGCTTCCAGTTTTGTAGACCACTGAATTTTACCCATTCAATTAAATCATGATCTGTGGAATCTATTCGTGGAATCTTTGATTGACAGGTTTAGCTTTAAACTTCCCACATACCGGAACGAAAAGTAGTCGGGCAAATTCCCGTCGGATTAATAGATAAGATCTGAATTCTGATTAGCTAACTGTTCTTTTATAATCTTAAAATAGCATAATATTTTGTGCTAAAAATATTAGTAATAATGTATTTATTTACTTATATTTGCATTGTTAACCAATTTAAAAACAATGTATTATGAGTGAATTAAAACAGTCGAAATATATCGATATCACGACAGATTATGGCTTTAAAAAAGTTTTCGGATCAGATACTAATAAGGATCTTCTCATCGCTTTCTTAAACGAGCTCTTTAGAGGTCGCAAGGTTATTGCTGACCTGTATTATAACAAAAATGAACATGTCGGTGATACAGCGGATATCGGTACCGTTATTTTTGATCTGACCTGTACGGCAGACAATGGGGAACGGTTTATTATTGAAGTGCAGCGCACGTCGCAGGTTAATTTGAAAAAGCGCATGCTCTACTACAGTAGTAAATTAATTTCCGATCAGGCACCTAAAGGCAACCGAAGGGCTTGGAATTATGCAATTAGCGAAGTCTATATCATTGTATTGATGGATGGATTTGCAATGCCTGATGCGGGGGAGGAGAAGTATTTTTTACACGATATTTGTTTATGTTATCGAGATCATGGTAAAATATTTTATGACGATTTAGGGTTTATATACGTAGAATTGGTTAACTTTGTTAAAGCTGAGGCAGAGTTAGTTAATGATTTAGATCGTTGGCTTTATGTACTCAAAAATATGTCTTCGCTAAATGGACTCTCCACTTATTTGCGTAAGCCTATTTTTGAGAAGTTATTTCAGTTAGCAGAGTATAGCAAACTAAAACCGGAGGAACGAGAGATGTACAACGTAAGTTTAAGGAATAAATGGGATGCCGAGAGTATCCGAAGTAGTCAGGAGGAGCAATTGAGACGAGCGCGGGAAAAAGCAATGGCTGAAGGAAGAGCTGAAGGAAGAGCTGAAGGAAGAGCTGAAGGAATAGCCGAAGGAATAGCCGAAGGAGAGGCTAAAGGAAAAGCAGAGGGAGAAGTTATGGGAAAAGCGGAAGTAATAAAAAATCTTTTGTCTTCGAATAAGTTTTCGATATCGGAAATTGCCGAATTAGCGGAGGTCACTGTAGAGTTTGTAAAGCAGATCGAGGCAGAGAAGGCTAAAGGAAAATAAAACAGATTACAATATAAGATTTAAAGGCCGCCTGGAAAATATCCAGGCGGCCTTTTTTGTGATTATAAATCCTTTCTTCGTCCTATGCTGTACAATCCCTTTGAACAAGTCACCAAAAGTTCGTTTCGCGAGCTCGTCGAGTCGGACTATGCCGATTTTGTGCTGCAGCGCTTTGAGTGGCCCGATGTCAAGGAAAAGACAGGCTTTCTGCTTACGCCTTATGATGATAAGGAAAGCGCCGATCAGCATGCCTGTCAACTGGGGGCAAAGGAGGGAAGAGCCTTGCAGTTGCCGCAGGATGCCGATAAGATCGAAAGCTTGTTAACGACAGGATCAGGCTATCGGATTTTTCTCAATCGCATCAAGGAGGAGAACTGGGATAAGCGTATGCTTAAGCTCTATGAGAAAAATATTGTCAATTACCTGCGTACCAAGACCAGGTTTCAGCGCAAAAATCCCATTGATATTTTATTCTCCCTAGAATATGGTCGGGTAGTGGCTACCATTACCGATGGACAGACCCAAAAGAAAGTATTTGCTATAGAGATCCTTCGGTAATCAGATCCGGTCCGAACCAAAAAGCAGCCATTTTCTTGTCGTAGGGCAATCCTTATTTACAGCACAAATTGTGTATATTCGTATCAAAGCCAAACAAGAAGGGATACCATTATGTGCTGGGATATTAGCCTCCATACCGATATTGAAATTATCAAAAAGACTTTTCCGCAATTGCGAGATGAGCGTCGTCAATTGGATTACAATTATGACTATCTGGAAAACGTGCAGGCCATTACCTTTCCCAAATATCCCATCCTGTATAAGGACAAGGACTCAAGCCAGCTGGCGTTGACCGAGATGGAGTGGGGAGTATTGCCTACCTATATTGACGATCCCAAGCTGCAGGCCGATCGTCGACGCAATATGATCAATGTGCGTAGCGAGCGTATCCTGGAAGATAAAAAGTCCTATTGGTACCGTTTGCGCAAGCAACGTTGCCTTATCCCAGTGAGTGGTACCTTTGAGCATAGAGCTGTAAAGGGTTGGAAAAAGAAAGTGCCATATTTCATTGGCGAAGCGGGGAGAGAGCTATTCTATTTACCAGGTCTATATCAGTGGCATGAAACGGTGGATGAAGATGGTTTGGTTGAACGCGTAGGATCGTTTGGTATGCTCACGCGCGCAGCCAATGAGGTGATGGCCAATATCCATAATGATGGGCCCAATAAACATCGTATGCCTTTGTTCTTGCCGGAGGACCTCGAGCGTCAATGGATCGAGGATATAGACGAAGAAGATATGCCACCGATTTTCCTGTTTGAAATGCCCAATGAAAAGTTGAAGCATTACCCAGTGTATACCTTGAGAGGATATCCAAACCGCCCCGATGGTAAACACCGTTATGAGCAATTTGATTGGGAGGGATTGCCGCCATTGGGAAGTGATACGGCGCAGACTTCGTTGTTTTAAATCAATGTCCAATGGGAAGTTTAACAAAATATGTGTCAGATGATCGCCCTGAGTTCGCGGTGTTTATCGAAGATGACGATAAGGTTTGCTATGCTTACCTTTGGAAAGAAGGTGAAAATATTATTGCCCATGTTTGGCTATACAATGTAGCGCCCACTCCGAGTGAGCCAGAATTGCAAATAGAGGAGAATCATCCCTTTTTAAATTCCGAGGAATTTGTTGGAGAAAATCTTGATCCATTCGACGCTTGGTCGCCTGTTGAAGTCACTTGGGCTTTTGGGGAAGAAATAGTAGCTAAAATATTTTTATCCGAACGGTTGATCGCGAAACTTACCGCAGGCGCAAGCCCTGGTTGGTCTAGTCTGGTCACTAAAGATGGACCATTGGCGAAGAAGATGCAAAATAGTTAGACAAATGCGAGATTAATAAGAAGTCACTCAAATTTTTGAGTGACTTCTTGCTTTAAGGAACTATCACCCTTTTTTTTTCTTTAAAATACCAAAATTTTATGTTATCATAATTGATTCTTCTTTAATATTTCTAATCGCCTTTCTGGGTAAGTCAATGTTGCCTCTGATATTAGAATATCGGAACCAACAAGATCCGCTTTAATTGTTAGATAGAGTTCTTTTACGCCCATATTACCAAGAACATATTTGTGTATTAGAAAACTTGAGTTATTCCAACTCTCATCATCAAACATAGGAATTTCCACAGTTTCTGTTTTATCGTTCCCGGCTTTATTATTATCATTAAATCGCGCCATAAGTTTTACTTTATCATCCTTTACCATCCTTACCAAATCAACTTTAATAGTACCTAACGTTTCTCTAAACTTATTAGATACCTTAGGGAAATTTAATTGGGTGGTTTTGACTTTTGAACTCAATCTTAATGTATCAACGTTTTTTCCCAACATGTTTATATAATAGCCTGATGGACCGTAGTTTTCAGAAATTCTGGCAACTTGAATAACATAATACACCTCGGGATTGGCAATTACCGCAGACATTACATGTTTAGTTGCGAAGTTTATACTATCTACAGATTTTATAATATTTAATGCACTAGTTGTACTTATAGTCGAAAATTTTCCAATATCTTCTAATACCTTTGCTGGTTCTAATTTTGCACTTGTTTTTTTCTCTAATGTTATCTTTGCACTATCAGCTTTTAATGCACTATACACAAATGTACCTGCTTTTAAGCTATCCCATTCAGTAATTATATCTGTTTTAACTACGTTATGTGCGTCTACTGTAATTTTTTTTATGGATTCGCCAACAAAAAAATTTAGTCCAAACGCCACAGATCTTTCGAATTCCATTTTATTGTTTCCTGCAGATGGTTGATCCTTGACCCTTATATTAGGAGAGTTCAACACACCGGATATTGATACCTGGTCCTTTACCCTTTTATTAAACGACTTGCCGACAGCATCAGTCTGCATGGGCTCATAAGTGAACCAGATCGCATTTTGCCCGTAGGCAAAGATAGAAAGTAGTAATATACTACATGTGAAAATCATCTTTTTCATAATAATTGGTTTTTAAATGGCTATAAATTATTAGTTTATAATACTAAAATAATATTTTTTTTCTTCAATAAGAATTGTAAAGTGTTCTAATTTAGCTAGCTAAAAAAACAATATTTATAAAACTAATCACGGCTGACCAAGAGGTCAAGAGGGCAGATTTTCTAAATAATAATGGTGAAAAATAATTAGAGGACTTTTTTGAGGAAAGTGAAATTGATATTTTTGATATAAACTGAGAGTCATTAATCTACAACCAATGGGCAGTTTAATAAAATATGTATCAAATGATCATCCAGAATTCGCGGTGCTTATCGAAGATGACGATAAGTTTTGTTATCCATACTTATTGAATGACGAAAGAATAGTTGGCGATATATGGTTATACAATAGCGTTCCTACTCCGAGCGAACCTGAATGGCATAAAAGGGAAAATCTACCATTTTTAAATTCTGCAGCGTTTGTCAAAGAGAATCTTGAACCATTTGATGCGAGTTCGCCTGTCGAGGTAACCTGGGATTTTGGAGAAGAAACAGTGGCTAATATATTTTTAGCGTCCAGATTGATCGCAAAGCTAACCGTAGGATCGTGTCCAGGTTGGTCTAGCCTGGTCACTAAAGATGGGCCTTTGGCGCGGAAGATGTAAAAAATATGCTATTGAGCTATTCATTTTTATAAAGATTATTTATAACTTTAATATGTCGGTTAAAATATAAGACAGCTAGCTAGCACCTTAGTTTACTAAGGTGCTTTTGCTTTTCGTACCCCCCGGCGGTCCAATGCTAATTGTGAGCTATCTCACATAAATCTTTTGGAGGCGGCTGGTTAGCAATTCAATTTTTCCTTCCAAAATAAGATGATAAAAGTTTTCGAAACAATCCTGATAGATTACCTGTTCGAGCGATTTTATTTCATCTCGGATTTGATCCTTGGGCATTGTGCTATAGTACTTATAGTCGTCAGTTTCCTTTACATCATCGTCATCAAACCATTCATCATCCAGATACTTGTAAAGATCATTTAAGTCCGCTACATCCTGACTTGTTTGAAAACAAGGGTGAAACCAAATCCAAAAATTCTTCTGGTCTTTATAAGGATCGGGTAGTGGTACAATCACTGTACCACGGAATAAATCTCCAGGATGTTCCTTATACCTGAAGTGTGTGAACTTTTCATTTAAATTTTTCATTGATGTTATTTGAAGTGAATGCCACAAATGCCGTTCCGGATAGATTAGATTAGGTTGAAAGTTGTGTTTTGAAGAACAACTTAAAGAAATGAACAATTGTAATTCCCAATATGCCTGCGAACTTTGATGTAGATCGAAGCTTAAAGCCGGTTAACATTCGACCCAAATTGACATCTAGCCAAAACAGCTTCCCTTGAAGGTTAACAAGGGCGGCTTTTATTTGAAAAAAGTATAAAATGCTTTGACAATATGACCGAACTCAAAGAACATATCGAAATCTTTAGAGAAACTCTCGGCACTCATTTCGAAGCTTGGCGCGTACTTATTGATCCCAAGGAAAAGCTATATCCAGTTTATTGGAAATGGGATGAAGGAAAGTTTGAGCATCGAGAATTTGCTGTTGAAACCATGAAACGTAGGTATCCAAACTTGGAGATCAGATTTCATTGTTCTTAAGCGATGCAAATTTAAAAAGATTGCCTATTTTGCGTTTATGAGTTCCGAACTAGATATATACCTCAGCGCTTTTACCCATATTAAAAGAGCCAATACAAGATATGGACTGGCCCCACATAAGCCGATCTTGCTCTTGACTTTGGTTGAGCTGATCGAAAAGAGTATTGTACTTAACAACCGTTTCGAAGTCAATGTCGATCTTGTGGGATTGTTTCAGGAAAACTGGCGCCTGCTGGTGCGGACTGGCCATCAGCCAGACTTTACACAGCCATTCTATTATCTGCAGTCTGACAAGGCAGCAGGGCAAAACTTTTGGTTTTTATACCCAAATCCCGGATCTCAGATCAATGCGCATATCAAAAGTGTCAAGACACTCGCTGAAGTGGTGGCCTACGGTGCGTTTGACTATAAGCTTGCCGTGTTGCTCAGTGATCCATTAAACCGCGCCGCAGTCCGTGATCAGCTACTTTCAGCTTACTTTGTACATGAGCGTGTAGCATACTATCGGCATAAGGAATTGAATGACGGCTTTTACCATGAAGTACAATCATTCGTGCTAAATGAGCCCGAGGCACAGTACAAACATATTTCTATTCAGACAGAGGAAGATGTGTTTGTCAGATCGTATCCATCCTACCAAGTA